>SCKQ01000003.1 GCA_004124535.1 Fidelibacterota bacterium | reverse complement strand
TTGTCCCAACATTCACATTCAATTCACCTTCAACACCATCACTCGTTAAATATTGACCCGGAGTTGCCCATGTGCCCTGTAATTCTCCATCTGCCATCCAGAGCTGTCCACTATTCCCTGCGTCAGTTATAAAGAAATCACCATATTGAACTCTGCTCGCTGTGACCTTATTCATGAGATCTTCTTCATCATCTGTACCGCCTCCTCGCAGCAATTCCCAGCTTCCATCATCTTCACTTGTTTTATAAATCAATAGATCATAATTAGCAACATCTGCTTCGGTAGCAGCAACAATATCATCCAGTACATCACTTTGTTGCTGTTTATCATCAAATTGTCCCTGTACATTACCATGAGTGTAAAATTGTACAGGATGATCGTTATCCGGAAATTCTCGGAGATCTGATAATAAATCAAACTGGACATTGCTTACTGGGCCAGGATTTCCTGCTGTAGAATTGATTTGCGTCGCATCAAGCCCATGTAGCAGAGATCCATCCACAATTGGTAATGATCCATTACCACCACCCTCACCAGGGTCAGAGTTATCTACTAGTTGTACAACTTGATATATATCAGTACCAGCATCAACTGTTATATATACTTCACCAGCCTCAACAACATCAAAAGGAAGCTCACTACCGACATTTAAGCCTCCTCTGACCGGATCAGTGTAAACACGGGTAATGTCGGCACCCTCAGTCCATTTGCCCGTATATGGATTATTTACTGCATCATGTTCTTCGTCTGGGTTTTGAAGTTTCCACATCCACATTTCACCGGGATTCCCAGCATCATTAATAAAATATTGACCATGTTCAACTCTATCAGCTGTAATCTTATGCATACCTTCTGATACAAGAGACCAGTTACCACCATCAGCATCCGGATCACTCATCCACATTAGTACATCAGAATCATCCGGTTGTAAATGAGCAATTTCATCTAATTCGGGATCCTTATGCTGTTTTTCATCCAATTGGTCCTGGATATATCCACCAGTGTACTCAGGACCTTCGTCATGCTGATTTTGTCGGAGATTATCTAATAAAAGAAACTCTGCGTTACTAACAACGCCGGGCATATTAGAAGTGGAAGTGATTTGCGTCGCATCAAGCCTATGTAACTGAGATCCATCCACCTCTGGTAGCATTACCACAGCTTCAGCACCATGGTATCCTAATTCAAGTTCTACAATATCACCAACCGCAACCCCCGTTTTTATGCTAATTGTGTCTTCGGTTACAGTATTAAAGTGTCTGCTAAAGGTTCTCCAAATGCCAGCTTCATCATTATCCGATGACCAGAACTGGCCATTCACACCCGCAGTATCAATAAAATATTGTCCATGTTCAATGTTTTCAGCAGGAATTTTTTCACCATCAGCATAGTTTTGCAGTTTACGGTTCCAGGCCTGAACATTCCCACTATCAGCAGTTGCCCCGATCTTTAGGCCAAGTTCATCCCGGGCTGTTTCAGCATTAACTATGTTCCATTGGTCTATGCCACCCGCGAGACTAATCATAATCTGATTTTCATCACTATGTTGGAAGGTGGAAATTCGATACAAATCATCAGAATGCGCTTGGACATCTTCATTAATTTCAAGCCCCAGATTAACCCGGGCTGAATCAGCATTAGGCGCACCGGTCCCACCATCTGCTATTGCAATAGGCTCGATCAAACTATCCAACTCAATTCCAACGATCCTTCCACCAGTAATGTTTACACTTTCTGGTTCCTGGATTGACATATCTCCAAGTCCCAAGGTAGCACGAAGGGCAGAATCGCCTTCACTTATCCATTTTCTTTCATCACTATCGTAAATAATAAGATGCCCATGCTCAAGATCATCATCCTCATCGAGCCTAGCGATATCTTCAAGATCTGAATCATAACGCTGGATGGTAGTACCAATAAGAGTATCCAGAGTATCATGACTAACATAGTCTTCAATAGTAGAGTCAAAAAAGACCTCAGTAACATAGTAGCTTAATGTATCCGTCAGGGCAAAGCTCGCCAGATTAGGTAAACTATCTAAATCCTGATAATTATTGCTAAAAGCGACAAGGGATAATTGCGAGGTTAACGTATAACTAGCCAAACTATCCAATGTAGTATAGTAGCTGAGCGAATCCTTTGTTGCAAACGGCGTGAGGTCAGGAGTATTAAACAGATCAGAGTACTCCCCACTTAGGGCAACATCAGCAAGATCAGCTGTTTTGGTATAGCCTTTAGCAAAATTCGTTGTATCCGACATTACTGAATACAACACAGATGTGATCTGCTGTCGCGGTGACAGAACATTGCCATCAATTTCAATTTCCAGGTAGGAATTCATCGGTACAATTTCGATAGGGAAACCATTCGAACCCAATAGAGCCGAAACGAGACCATCGGCGATGGTCAATAGGTGCGTCTCACTCCAGAATTCGGATCCTCCTTCTTCCTCATCAAAAAGACGAAAATCAACTGTATACTGGCCATCATTAACTGGACCAGCATTACCAACGGTCAGGAATCCCTGATAGGAAAGGAGCCTAGGCACCCTTTCCATCGAGACAGTTTTGCTGGCGCGACCTCCTATATCATCTTTGGTAAATCTCACCTCGCTGTCACGGAATTTCTGCCCGTGCACCAGCATAGGTATTAATATTAGTGCAAGAATGTAGTTTTTCATGATACTACTCCTTTTATTACTCTGTTGATCTGTTTTTTAACATCAATTTTATATCGCCGTTTCCGACGAACGATAATTATTATTCAAAGGGAAAATCGGGCGGCATACCCAAGTCTTTATCCCCTCCAAAAATGGCAATAGTTAAGCCCCCGACAATAAGGGCGGTAACCGCCAGTACTTCCGGGTGTGATTTATAAAATTCTATGGTGTCATTAATACTTTGCTGGATCCTGGCCTTCAGGTCCTGAGATCCTTTTCTGTCATCCTGCTTTGGTTTCGCTTTTTTACCGGAAAACAATTCCTGTAGTGCTTTTTCTACCGCAGGCCGGATATCGGTCATACCGATTGGAGCACCCTGATTATCCAACACAATAGTGGTAGACAGGTTGATCCGATCAGCCATTTTGAGCGGTACGGCCGCACGCTGGAGTGTTTTCTTGGCGGGCTCGCCACTAGCTGTCTTAAACACAGAATAATAATTCAATTTCAGGGCGTCGTTTTTCTTAAAATCCCATGCAATTACATCTGTTCCACCAACAGCCAGGCTGTTTTCAGTAGCATCAGCGAGAGAATTGCAGCTCACACTGAATACCGGCTCAAAAGGTGATTTTGCCGGTTTCTGGTAGCCACCAGGATAAAAATAATTTTTTGGCGAAGTCGCCAGCGTAGCATACAATTGGGGATCCAGGACATCGATGTACCCCAGTTGCTGAATGGTACTTTGTAGAAATTGATTAATTTGCGCCACCCGTGCAGCGGGCAGTGATCCCGTATTTAGTCCCTGTAGGATAGCTTTCTTTTCCTTGGCTTTACTTATTACGGTTACCCGAACCGAGTCCCGATCCAGAACATCACCCTTTGGTCCGCTAACAGCTAAAAACAGGATATAATGAGAATCTGTATCTGTAGTAGGCACCTTGAACGATATATCAGGTTCTGTATTTGAAGAAAGTGCGATTCCATCAGGAGCGCGCCACAAGTAGGATAGATCCTTGTTGCGGATGGCACCAGGCGCAATGGCCGATATCTGTACCTTGTCACCACTTTGCACCACCTGATGTGTAATACCTTTGTAAGGAGCGACTTGACCTGGTTTTGCCTTTATACCAACGAGGTAGTTGGTGTTGTACCGACCATCATTCAATGTTAGCTTGAACAGGAAGATCTGTTCGATCATCACCTCCGGAATGCGAAATCCAATGGCTGTTTCATTCTGCTGCTTGAAATCCACCGCACTCATGGAGGCCCATTTAAAGGATATCTTATCCTGATTTTCGTCGTAGGATTTGCGGGCATCCAATGCAAGAGTATCACCGCTGGCAACACCAAATAAAAGATCTACTTTCTGGGTCAGTTTTTGCTGGGCCGTCGCATCGACAGGACTTAACCGCATTTTACTATACTGTTTCTTAGCGCCAGGCCTTTTCCGTTCACGGGGAACGACTTTAAAGCCTTCAACCACAGCAACAGGAGCCGTACTTGGTATGGTACCCTCCAGCCGGATTGTTTCCTGTTCAGTTGGTGTACCAAATATATCACCTTCCTGCGCAAAAATATTTGTAACCAATAATAAAACTGCAAGCACCCTTACCATAGTATTCTCATCTGTTAGTTATAAATTTATACTGACATCCTCAATAAGCACCCAACTGCTACCCACAATTACGTACAGTTAGAAGTAATTTACACGGCATGATGGAATAAGTCCATGATCTACCGCACATAAAATAACTTTAAATAACTTTATAATTTTACTTAATCAGCTGCAATTTTTCACGTCATTCAATAAATCGATCATCATCCCTTTGGACAACCGGCCCGTATTTACATTTCGCGGACTGGGATGATAACCACCGATCAAATGAAACCCATTGGGTAATTCGTAAATGGCATGGTGCATAAATGGATGGTCCTTCACTTTTAAATCGAATGAACGACGCCAAAAACGAAGGCAGGCATCAAATGCGATTTTACCCAGGGCCAACATACAATTTGCTTTGGTGAGTATAGCTATCTCCGCCTCAAAATACGAAAAACAATTTCGCAATTCTTCCGCGGTCGGCTTATCCTGGGGCGGTACACATTTGAGCGCAGGGGTCATATAACAATTGTTCAACACCAGGCCGTCATCCCTGTGGTCTGAGTTGGGTTGATTGGCCATACCCACCTCATGCATACACATCATCAGAAAATCCGCCGATTTATCCCCGGTAAAGACGCGCCCGGTTCGATTGCCTCCATGGGCAGCTGGTGCCAGACCAACGATTACTATTGCCGCCTTGGGATCACCGTACCCCGGCACTGGTTTGCCCCAATAATCCCAAGCCATGAACTGTTTGCGTTTTTCTGCCGCAATTCGAGTTCTGAATTCCACCAGCCTGGGGCAGGTCGTGCAATGAATCAAATTATGATTAAATTGCTTCAAGTCCGATTTTATACCTTGACCCATAATCATAAATTTACCTTTTTAGTGTCGGCTGAACCACCATTGATGTTCATTGCTTCCGCAGGCAAGGTTGTCTAAATTCGCACCCAATTTTAATAAAACGAATAGAGTACCACAGATGGGATTAATGACCGCTATGCGCACCCGGATGCATATTATTTTATGGGCAATACTCATCCTTTTCCTGCTGAGTATTTCCATCGGTGGACTGGTTGGCGGTGTCAACATTATTGATCAGCTTTTTGGCCGCGTGGATCCAGCCACCGCCATTGGCGTAGTTAATGGACAAAAAATACCACCTGATGAATTTTCCCGCGCTGTATCGGCCCGGCTGGAACAAATCCGAGACAGCGGTCGTGAACTGACGGATCGTGATTTTGAACAGGCTCGTAACCAGGTCTGGGACGATTATATTCGCGATATACTTATTTACCAGACCATCGATGATCTGGATATTGAGGCCAGTGATGTAGAAGTTTTATACCACTTGCAGAATATACCGCCACCCTTTTTGGTCTCCGATCCTACGTTTCAAACAGATGGTGCCTTTGATCAAGGAAAATATGACCAGGCCATCAATAATCCTGTAGGTAACGAATGGGTCCAGATCGAGCAATTCATGAAAAGTACCTACTTACCCAATATTAAACTGCAGGAAATGATCAATGCGGATGTGATTATCACCGAAGATGAGGTCTGGTCAAGCTATATCAAGCAGCATGTTAATTATACCATTGACGGTATCCACGTAACTACCAATTCAGTGCAGGATGATGTATCCGATCCTACAGAAGATGAATTATTCGATGAATATACCAGGCGTATTGATGATTTCAACCGCGAAGAAATGCGTACGCTGGAAGTTGCTGCCTGGGAAAAGAAACCATCTGTAGATGATTCAAACCGTGTCCTAAACGATTACTCAGCCATCATGGACCAGTTAAATGAGGGCTCTGATTTTGGTGAATTAGCTAATACCTACACCCAGGATCCAGGAAACCAGGTAAGTCCCGACTCTGGCCGGGGCGGCAACTTGGGCTGGTTTGGCAGCGGGCAAATGGTCAAACCATTTGAGGATGCGGCATTTGGAGCCAGTACTGGAGATATTGTCGGCCCTGTCCTATCCCAATTTGGTTATCACATTATCAAAGTCAATGACCGCCGCACCACGGATGATAAAGAAGAATTAAATGCGTCCCATATATTGTTAAAAATCGAAATGGGGCCCAATACACGTGATGCATTAAAACGCAAATCCACATTGTTCAGCTACGATGCCTCCGATCCAACCATTGGCTTCGCTGCTGCCATTGATTCGCACCAGGTAGAAACCAAAAAATCTGCCAATATCACTGCTGGTTCCAGCGCACTGCGCAATTTTGGTCCTTTCCGAAATGCCGTTCGATTCGCCTTTGACAGCCAATTGGATGATATTTCAGATCCATTGGAAAATGAGCGCTATTTTATAGTAGCCAGATTGGATAGCATATTGCCTGAAGGAACCCGCTCCTTTGAAGAAGTAGAAGGCCAAATTAAGAATTCACTGAATCAGGACCGTCGCTTGACCGCAGCCAAAGTACTTGCTGACCAATTACGAGAGCAGTTTGATCATGGTACAACATTTCAGGAAATAAAAGACAATAATGATAATGTCGATCTTGTATCCGGCGACACAAAATTGCTGATTCGTAGCTTTAATGCACTCGGACGCAGCAATTTTCTTGTTGGCGCGCTGTTAAAGGCACGTACCGGTGATGTCATCGGCCCGATAAAGACAACGCGCGGATACGGTATAGTAAAAGTGGTTGACGTATCAGCCATTGATAGTTCCGATTTTGAAATGAAACGGGATGTCATTTACAAGAATATTCGCAGCCAGAGACAAAGCGAAAATTTTCAGAACTGGTATGAGAATCTACGGGACCAGGCTGAGATAGTTGATAACAGAAAATTCTATTTTTAATAAACCTATAATTATCGCGTAAAAAGGCACCCTAAACAGTGCCTTTTTTATTTAAACTATTGCTTTTCAAACTCACGTAAATTTCAACAATGGCAAAAATTGAATCACGAATAAACCCCTCAGCTGATAAATACCAATCTAATTTTGCGCATCATAAAGGACTTGCCGATGATTTGGATGGTGTCCTCGCAGAAATTCGCAAAATGGGTCCGCCCAAGCGCATTGAAAAACACAAAGTACGCGGAAAAAAAACTGCCCGGGAACGGATTGAAAATCTCAAGGATCCCAATACACAGTTTGTGGAATTTTCCGCGCTGGCTGCGTACCAGGTCTACGACGAAACGATACCAGCGGCAGGCATCATCACCGGTCTTATTACAATCCATGGCAGGCAGTGTGTCGTTGTAGCCAACGACGCTACTGTAAAGGGTGGCACGTACTACCCCCTCACTGTAAAAAAACATCTTCGGGCCCAGGAAATCGCTATGGAAAACCGTTTGCCATGTATTTACCTAGTAGATAGCGGCGGTGCGTTTCTTCCCATGCAAGATAGCGTATTTCCAGACCGTGATCATTTTGGACGCATATTTTATAACCAGGCGCAGATGAGTGCGGCTGGGATCCCTCAGATCGCCGCCGTAATGGGTAGTTGTACTGCCGGCGGAGCCTATGTACCCGCCATGAGCGATGAAGCCATTATTGTGGATAAAACAGGTACAATTTTCCTCGGTGGTCCACCCCTCGTCCAGGCTGCCATTGGAGAGGTATCAACAGCGGAAGAACTTGGCGGTGCGGCAATGCATACCCGTATCAGCGGAGTCGCCGATCATTTTGCGAAGAATGATGATGAAGCACTGGAAAAAATTCGCGGGATCATTGATCATTTTCCGAAATCGGACATTGTTAGCCCTGATGAAATTAAGGAACCGGCCTATGATCAACAGGAAATACTGGGCATTCTAACCAAAGATCACAGGACGACGTTCAAGGTTTTAGAAATTATCGCTCGGATTGCAGATGGGTCTAACATTGAAGAATTTAAAGCCGCTTATGGTAAAACACTGGTCACCGGTTTTTGCAAGATCGGTGGTTACCCAGTAGGTATTGTTGCCAATAACGGTGTGTTGTTTAGCGAAAGTGCGCTGAAAGGCGCCCATTTTATAGAGCTTTGCTGCCAGAGAAAGATACCACTTCTATTTCTACAGAATATAACCGGGTTCATGGTTGGCAAAAAAGCAGAGCAAGGCGGCATTGCCAAAAATGGCGCCAAAATGGTCCAGGCTGTGGCCACAGCTAATGTTCCCAAAATAACGGTAATAATTGGTGGCAGTTTCGGTGCGGGGAATTATGCCATGGCTGGCCGGGCCTATCAGCCGCGATTTTGCTGGATGTGGCCCAATGCCAGAATATCAGTGATGGGTGGCGACCAGGCTGCCAATGTGCTGGCAACTATCAAAAAAGAACAGCTGGAAAAAGACGGCAAAAAAGTATCAGCGCAAGAACTGGAAGAACTCAAAAAGTCCATTATGGCTAAATATGAAAAAGAAGGACATCCCTACTATGCCAGCGCACGCCTCTGGGATGATGGTGTAATTAATCCAACTGATACACGGAGTATCCTGATAAAAGCATTGCAGGCTGTGAATAATATGCCTAGTCCGGACACGAATTTCCCCGTCTTTCGGATGTAAGCGGCTTTTCCATAGGACAGCCACCCAATATATTATTAATCCTGCTCTAATTTGAACAGTCGCACGCCAATCAGCCTATACCTGACCCTGTTATTATCGATGGCAATTTGGGGTTTATCATGGACGAACGCAAAGATCCTGAGTGATTATGGACCATCATCCGTGCTGGCCTTCTGGCGCTTTTTCTTTTCCAGCATTACCATGATTCCAGTACTATTGATAACCGGTAATGATTTCCGGGTAACGCGCCAGGGTATCAAATATATCTTAACAGGTGCCGTGTTTATCTCTCTTTACAATATTTTCTTTTTCATGGGTACCGATAAAGGATCCGCCAGTGTGGGTGGCATTATCGTCCCGACCTTCAATCCGATTATTACATTCATTATTTCTGTATTGCTATTGAAGCAAGTGGTCTACCGTAAGGATATCATTGGTTTGATACTAGGCTTCGCTGGCGGTGTGATTGTATTACAGGCCTGGAGATTGTCTCTGGAACAAATGATTGCTAACGGCAATTTATTTTTCCTTTGCGCTTCTGTTTCATGGGGAATCATGTCGATTATATCAGGCCGGTCACACGCTCATGTGTCTACACTTTCATTTAGTTTTTGGGTCTATACAATCTCTACCCTGATTTACCTTGGCGCAACCTGGAATAAAGATATTTTACTAATATTCACCTATGACTGGATCTTTTGGGTGAATATGTTTTTCCTATCTGCCGGCGCTATGGTGTTTGGGACAACGGTTTATTTTCTCGGAACTACCCGATTAGGACCTGAAAAAGCCAGTGCCTTCATATTTACGGTACCAGTCACGGCACTGCTTTTCAGTGTGCTGTTAATTGGGGAACGTTTGGAAATGACCACCCTGTTAGGTGGAATAATGACGATGACGGCTGTTTATCTAATCAACAAAAGTCACGCACAGCAAGAACCAATAGATTAATCACATCACAAGTTCTGCTTTAGTGTCTCCATCAATTGCTTTGGCGGTTTTACAGCTCTGCCGGACTTATCCGTAAAAGCGTGCATCGTATATCCGCTGACCAGCAATTCATCGAAATTGTTCCGGTGAACCTCATAATCAATTCGCAACCGTGACTTTGGTAAATCTTTAATAATGGTATTTACTACCAGAGTATCTTCGAAATTGGCGCCAACTTTATAATCGCAATGGCTGGTTATTACTGGTAAAAGATAACCCTCATTCTCAATTACCGTTACGTGGATGCCCAGGGATTTCAATAATTCCGTACGGGCAGCCTCAAAATATTCATAATAACGGGCATAATAGACGATCCCCATCTGATCAACATCTTTATAGTAAACTTTGGTGCGATACTCAAATTGTATCATTCTGTTTCCTTATAAACGCCCATCTTCTCATAGCGCTGTATTCTGGATTCAAGAAAGGAACCATCCTGGTTATCATTTTCAATCAGGTCAAGTTCTTCCAGGATGACACTTTTCAGGATAGCGGTCATTGTATCTGGTGCACGGTGAGCGCCGCCGGTAGGTTCATCCACAACACGGTCGCAGATCCCCATTTCTTTCAGATCGGCAGGTGTCACTTTCATGGCATCAGCTGCATCAGGCGCTTTCGTGGCATCATGCCACAGAATTGACGCACAGCCTTCCGGACTGATCACCGAGTACCAGGTATTCTCAAGCATGACCAGACGGTCACAGATAGCGATACCCAAGGCACCGCCGCTGGCACCTTCGCCGATAACAATGGCCAGGATCGGCACATTCAGCTTGGCCATTTCCATTAAATTTCTGGCAATCGCCTCTCCCTGACCCCGTTCTTCAGCACCAATACCAGGATAGGCTCCCGGCGTATCTACTAGGGCGACGATAGGTAGATTAAATTTTTCCCCTAATTTCATCAACCGCAATGCTTTGCGGTACCCTTCCGGACGCATCATACCAAAATTACGGTACAGGTTCTCCTTTGTATTGCGACCTTTCTGCTGGCCGATCAAAACAACGGAGCGTTCATCAATTTTACCAATTCCGCCAACCAATGCTGTGTCATCTGCAAAATGACGATCCCCGTGCAATTCGATAAACTCAGTCGTGATCGCCTCAATATAATCCATACTAAATGGACGTTCAGGATGACGAGCCAACTGTACACGCTGCCAACGACTCAAATTACTGTATATCTCCCGTAATTTATTATCCCGGCGCTCTATCAGACCGGCAAGCTCTGCCGAATGATCTTGATCATCTTCGACAGATTGTAATTTTAAGATCTGCTCTTCTAATTCCTTGATGGGGTTTTCGAAATCCAGATAGTAGAGCGCCATATCAGCTACTGAATACAGTTTTCATGATGATTTCAAGATCCATGGTAAAACTTTGATTTTGTACGTAGTAATGGTCCAGGATTTGCCTGTCCTCAGGTTTAAATTTAACGGAGCGGATCCTTTCTAGCCCAGTCAATCCTGGCTGGCAAATGAGATGGGGATCAGGATCACTGGTATCCACCATACTGGAACCAACCAAACTTAAATTACCAAACAGAACGCCTATAAACAGTGGCAGCTCCTTCAAGAATCCTCCTTTCACATCGAAGATTGTCGCCTCAAAAATGGTTCCTTCGGCGCCCCAGAATTGTTTCTTCCGGCCCTTCCCAAATCCAAATAGGACCACCAGGAAAGGGCTAAAAAGCGTCAGCATCATTCCGGATATAACCATATCGAATGCGCGCTTGGTGATCCGGTGCAACCGATAGAAGAGCGTATATTCGATATTTACAAATGAAAAATCACCAATATTTTCAATAGATGCTTTCCCCAATAGTATTTCCTGCTGGCGTGGCACCATCCTGTATGTAAGCCGTAGATCTTTAGTCTCATCCATGAGTAATAGTATCTCTTTATTGGTAAACGCCGTTGTAGAAAAGATCAGTTCGCAGATATGGTAGGTCATTACAATGTCCCGCAGGTCAGCAAGCCGGCCCCTAAACCCTACCGGAAGATCATCTTCATCATTGGGTAATTGATGGTCGATGAAACCTACTACATCCAGGCCAGTATCGAAGCGCTTCAATATATTTTCGGCAATATGGATGCCTTCCTCATCAGCCCCAATGATTAGCGTTTTCCTAGTAAACAGAATGGGGTGCTGTTCTTTTACTGGGCGTAGGTATCCTCGAGACATCAGAAAGTGCACGAATACTCGCCATCCTGGGATAAGTACTGTAATTATCGCAGTGGCGGTTATAATCACCAACCGTGAAAATGCATACTGCTTGAAAAAGTAGGTGAATGCAACCGCTAGAAAGAATCCAGTTATAGATGCAATGATCGCTCGGGAATAAGACAATATATATCGTGAATAAAGCTGGAATAAGGAGCCGACGCCAATCCAGAAAAATATGTAGATTGTAGGCACCAAACCTTTACTCATCGTGATCGGTTCAAAATGGGAAAACCGTAATGGTATAGCCACCATAAAGGCCAGAAACACTACGAAACCATCCAAAGTAACCGACAGAATCTGTGAACGTTTTTCGCCGATCATCGATAATAACTTCCGCACAAAGATTCCGCAGCGAATAGCCAGTTTCATCAGCCATCCTGACCCGAAGGAAAAATGCTTATCGGCAAACAGGATCATGGCGTTGTAAAAAGCGTTGATACTGTCAAAGGGAGCTGATTTTACTGACTCACCCTGGTAATGTACGATCTGTGTTCGTGGTACATAATGGATCTCATAATTATTTTTCCATATCCGGAAGCACAGGTCCAGGTCTTCCCCAAACATAAAAAATCTCTCATCAAAACCGTTCAATTCGTGGAACAACGCGCTTCTGATAAACATACATGATCCGCTGATGGCATCCACTGCATGTACTGCATCCGGATCGAGATAGGTCAAGTTATATTTCCCCGCCCAGCGTGAATTAGGGAACAGGCGGCTTAGCCCCAGCAATTTGGGTAAGGCAACACTGGCCATTGGGAATGACCGCTTACAGGCCAGCTGCAATGATCCATCCGCATTAAGAATTTTTGGACCGATCATACCTACGTCGGGATAATCATCAAGATAATCCTGTAATGTGGAGATAGTCTCTTCCTGAATAATCGTATCAGGGTTCAGGATCAAGTAATAGTCCCCCTTGGCAACGGCAGCAGCCTGGTTCACAGCCTTGCCAAAACCGACATTATCAGTATTTTCAATGATCTTGATCTGGTGTAAATGGTTATATCTATCCTGTAGGTATGCAACCGTGTTATCATAAGAATTGTTGTCCACAACAATGATTTCCATTTCTTCCACATCAGATTTAAGAATCGCATCAATAGCGTGAGCTACATATTGACGTACGTTATAACTAACGGTTAAAATGGAAACGGAAGTCATGATTGGTTCTTACTTATGCCAGCCAAATATTTTCCAGATGCGCATGCGCCAGATAACGATCATTGCCTCAAACATAATTCCTCGCGACATTTTTGATTCACCAATGGTTCTATCAGTAAAAATGATCGGATGTTCGTGCAATGAAAAGCCTTTTTGCCAGGCCCGCCAATTCATTTCAATTTGGAAAGAATAGCCCTGTGATTTGACCGCATCGAAGTCAATTATTTTCAGCACTTTTCTTTGCCAGGCCTTGAAACCTCCCGTAGAATCTTTTACTGGTAATCCAGTAACGATCCGTGAATACACGTTTGCACCATAACTCAATAAGAGTCTCCGGATCGGCCAGTGAATGACACTAACTCCATCAATGTACCGACTGCCAATGACTACGTCATGATCACCAAGTAAATTTACCATAACCTTGATCTCATTTGGATCATGAGACATATCAGCATCCATTTGTACAATTGCGTCATAATTTCTTTCCAAAGCCCATTTAAACCCAAAAATATACGCCGTACCCAAGCCTGCCTTACCAGGGCGTTCCTCCAGAAAAAGGTTATCATAAAGTAGCTGCAATTCCTTCACTAAGTCAGCGGTACCATCGGGAGAATTGTCATCAATGATCAATAAATGATAATCTGAATTGACCTTGAATACAGTCTTAATAAGGGTAGCTACGTTCTTCTGTTCATTATATGTTGGAGAAATGACTAGTGTTTTCATGATGAAGAATATATTGCGTCCAGTGCTTTTTGCAGCGGCAACGCTTCAACACTCAGATCTATTTCAATTTTTTCGGGGCGCAAACCACTTTTCAGGGGTCGTTTCGCCGGCTGGTTAAGCGAGGCTGTATCTATTGGTTCTATCAACGTCCGATCAAGTTTGAATGTTTCAGCAATCATTTCCGCGAATGCAAACCGGTTTAATAAGTCACGACCACCATAATGGTAAAGTCCCTGAATTTTATGATCCATGACCCGTGAGATTATCCGCGCCAGATCTACGGTCCAGGTTGGATTATTCCATTGGTCATCCACAACAGTAATCGATTGCCTATTTTTGAGCGAATCTACTACCCAATCCATGAAACTTGCTTTAGTTCTTTCCTGAAAACTGAAAACGACATTGGAACGTAAAATGACCCAGTTCGCATCCGATTGCTGGACCAGATCTTCACCATACAATTTTGTTCGACCATATACGCTTATGGGGTTTACCTCATCCTCTTCTCCATAGGGGCCCTTACTGCCATCGAAAACATAATCAGTAGAAATATAGATGAATCTACCGCTGAAATTATCGAGCAGGTTTTCAGTTCCGCGGACATTTACATCAAAAGCCTGTTCAGGATGCTGTTCGCAGCCATCCACATTAGTCATGGCAGCAAGGTGCACAATCACATCAGGCTGGAACAAGGCAATAGTTTCACGTACCTGGTTTAGTTCAGTAATATCCAGTGCAGTACAACCATCTATTTCTTCCACCGGGATCATTCTCCCTGCGGCTAAAATTGATTGATCGGAAAGAATATTCCGCAAGGATGTACCCAGTTGTCCGAAAGCGCCAGTTATCAATATACGAGTCATTTATGTATTACACTTTTTCAACAAAAAATGACTTGGCAATAATTTCCAGTTGGCGCAGCAGGATCAATTTGTTATTGCCAGGATGGAATATCATGGTGTGGATGTAATACGTTTTATCAGTTAAGCCGTCATAAAATAAATACCCTATGAATGGTCCCCCCTGGGTATCTTCAATTGCTTCCCAGGTACCCGTTACACGCCAGGCAAGCCAGTCATTAAATTGGGTGGTATTCAAATTAAATTTGTATTCACTATAGCGTATACTTCCAAAATATTCTTCAGGAAAATCCATTATATATTGTTTCGCCATTTGGTCATCATTAATGATTGCACCGTTTTCCCAATGTACAGCCAGCCAGCGGAAGGGCATTTCTCGACCAATCCAGAATAATCGCTGCTCTGAACTGTCAACGAGCACCTCGTAACCCCACGGAACTTTTATACCCCAGCCGTATGCCTCATACAAATGTGTTTCCAACTCTTTCTGGCGCGTATTATTAAACATGAAACGTGCTTGGCGATATTCAAATAAATCAGAAAACTGCTGTTTTATCCATTTATTCTGTACTTTTGCTATTTCTTTGGCCCGTGCTGCAGTTGGCGTGTTTATGACCATGAATATCTGATTGCGGGCGAATGGATCTTTCGTAAAAATGAACGGCTTTTCTCCAGAAATGGATTGTTGGTATTGTTTGTCCGATAAAATACGCTTAACCAGCGCTACTCCTGGACTGGATAGATCGCTGCCAATTGCACCAACTACAACCAGGGTACTATTTTTAATTCTATCAAATTCACGTGGATGGACAAACCTTAGTTTGTAATACGGCTCCGGTTTTGGAGTATACAATGTATCATTGAGAACAGCGCTAAGAATTTCCTTAATCTTGCCTTCATCTTCCATGGCAGCGATCACAAAGATCTCATCATCTGAACCCAGTGCTTCCCGTTTTGTCTCGCAGCCACACAATAAGAGGACAATCAGTCCCAGGATAATATTTTTTATTTCACTAGTTCTTTTATTTGCCATCTAGATACAAAATTAGCGCTTTCCAGACCAAAAACCACTTAATTGCTATAGTCGGCTGGAGAATTTGATATGCAACTTAGCTGCTGATAAAGGATTACCTCGTCCAAAACCAACGGTGGCGCTCAGGATGGAACCGATCGACACTTGTGTCAAACCAAACCCAAAACCAATTGGATAAGGTTGATATTCCTTCTGTATAGCGCCTTCGATAAACCCAAATAATTGCAGGTTATTCCCCGCTGTTGCTAACAATTCAAATGTCGGAATTAGGATACTATTGCTGATAAACTGGTCATCCCTGTACCCGCGCAAACCGTTGACGCCGCCATAACGAATTTTCTGCCCTTTATGGATAGCGCCATCCTGCACCCAGCGGCCAGTAGTTAACAGTCGGGTATGTGCCGAAAATCGCGAGGTTATAGGCCAGTACGAGCCTATAGATATCAGCCAGTGTCCTTGAAGATCTTTTTTGTTATCTTCGGTCTGATTGCCCAGTGTAGCAGCTACATCCCAATAATTGCCATCAAATGGGGTCCAGCGGTTATTTCTATTATCCTTCTCCAGGCCAACAGATATTGCGGATGATTTATGCTTGGACAAGCCAATTGATGCACCTGTTTCTGTAGGATTAATGTTTGTACTACTGCCACCAAAACGCCATTTTCCATAACGGGTACCGCCCGTAAGAATCGTACCTTCCTGCGCACCATATACATATTCCCCATCTCTCAGTTCTTGATCAAATTTAATTCGTAATCCAAACGGAATACCCAATGGTGCCGGTTCTTCGTGATAGAAGGACAACACTTGCGACTGGTCGTTTTGGCGTTGCCATTGCAATTGCGAGGTGCTGGCTGTTTGCCAGATGTTTTCCAGATGAATATCGATTTCACCGGTTGTTTTCCAAATACCTCCAGCACCCTGACTGGCCCCCAAAATACCGGAAAAATTGCTTTCAAAAGCAGGGGTAACCATAACCACTGCAGCAAGGTGTTCGTCTTGTGTACGTCCGTAGACAAGCTCAATACTATTCTGGAAAAATTTATAACTGGACTCAATCCAGCCAACTTGCTGCATCGTTTCAAACCGCGGTGCTGAATGCACAATTGATGCCAATAACCTGCGGGTAGTATTTCTACTTATTTCATCATTCCCTGAAATGATAATGGTATCAATTGCTATTGTTTCTTCAATTTTCTTGTATGCTATCCTGGTCGGGGCCTTCCCTTGAAAAGAAGCAAGAACATAGCTATGATTTAAGGTTTCTTCAGCCGTAAGCAGTGAGTCTAGGTACGTTTCGACCATTTGCGCAGCTATTATGGTGGGATTTTTATCCTCGTGCACAACTAGTTCTACTGTTTGCCCATGAAGAACAAGTACCATAAACAGCATTATTCTAGAAATACGCACGGATCTCCCCCATTATATTGATAAAATTATCATACCGTATATCAGAAATATAATTTATAGTTACATTAATCGAAAAATTCTGCCGCAAGAGAATATGGCCTTGAATATTCGCCTTTCTCGTATCTCCTAGCGCATGACCACGAACAGCCTCTGGCGGTAAATAAGCTGCCTCGCTATCCAGACTTACTGTGGACCATTCAAATCTGCCTTGTAAACGTCCCTTACTACTGAAAAAATGTAGGATATCTAGACGAATACCACGCAAGTCAGCAGAGTAATTACTCGACTGGTGCTTACCAGTGTCATATCCACTTTGCAGTAATGCTTCGGTCTGCCAAAGCGATGAGAATCGTTTCTTGATTCCGATTTCTGCCCAGGTGCCTTGGGCGCTGCGGTCTCGACTGTGAGAAAAACCAGATTCAACATTGGAGTCATGTTGGTTTAATTTGACTACGGCATGCATATTAGCACTGATTGATTCCAGCCAATCCAGAGCCAGTTCTGTATTCTTCCGCAAATCTGCACCCCTGGGATCCATGTTATTTAAGTCTTTCTCACTCAACCACCATGTTCTGATCTGACGACCAGTACGGTTTACATAATCCCATTCATGGCGCAATTTCGAACGGGAACGAATTATAGTAGATGCATTCAAATCATCTTCCATGTAGCGATTTACACTGAAATTTTGACCATTGAAATCCCAGAACCAATCCAACCTGTATTTTACATCCTTGAACTTCGAATTGAGCCTTTTACCAAAATCATATTCCAAACGCTGAATTCCTTCGAATTGTGTAGTCGGTTCACGACTGCCGGTTAAAATTGTATACGCGATATAAGCACCATTAGGATCGGGCACATACTCCTCAAATTGCGGATCATAACGGTACGTCCCCAGCCCGACACCTACCGAATCATAAACGGTTGCCCTGTTTTCGGTAAGTGTTTCTTCAAGCTTGATCTTTACATCCAGACGAAATGGATGGCTCGGCTTTCGAAAAAAGATCCGTGCCTGGGCGAGATCATAGTCCAGGTCTTTCTCTTCCAGCATATAGGTTTTCATGCGTTTGCGATAGATGAGCGATTGATTCCAGCCATTACGGGTTTGAAAGCGCAGGTCCAACTCGCTGAAATACCCCCTACTGGATAAAAGGAGTGCATCCTCAATTTTCAAGTGATTTTCACGGCGACCAATAGCTACGGTCGTCTGTAATTTTTCCCCACTATATTCGACGCCGCTGGTGATATGCTCGAATTGATAGGCTTTTTCAGATAACTCAAAAGAATAATTAATTACGGGGTGTACCATACCCGGCAGTAATCGCGCAGCAAAATCAATTTGGTTGAAACGATCCTTACCATAAAGAACCTGATTAAAATTTCCTGTAACACTTGGTACGACCGCAGTTGTACCATGAAAATCCATCAACATTCGCTTTCGCAATGCAGAGCCAATTTCATATTGGGAAAAACTTCCATTGACTGCCCCCAATGAATCAATAGTAAGGGTTGCACCCGCATTGCGCAGTCTCTCCCTTTTCTTCCCACTTACGGGGATATTCCAGTCCTGATAAAAATTAACGGAGCGATCCCGCTGCAGTGTATGAAACCTGCTGTTCCTGGCCCAGTCAGAAACCTGGTAACCGAAGAATATCTTTTCGCCAAGCGGTATTTTTTGACCGGATAGCTCGACCTCATGACCTATACCTTGATTATCCGCGTCATCTATGCTGGAATAACTGTTTTGGTCATGATCTGAAACCGCTAATTCTACAGACAGATTCATCCAATCATTCAATTGATAATAACCCACCGCCTGAACCATCTGCTGGCTCTCTGGTTTTACCAGCTTTCTCACTGGGCTATAAAGGTCCATGGTCTGGCGCATCTGATCGAGGTCATTGTTGCCCATCCATTCGTAATAAAGAGTCCCATTAATCGTGACCTTTCGTGCATATTCACCAGCAAATCTGTCGTAGGTAAACGTTACGTTGAAATGATCACCCAAGATAGTGTCCGCTGGATCATAGACATATATACTATCCACAAATACGTACGCACCGCTGGTGTCTTGTGTCGCACCACTTATTTGTACATCTTTATCACCCACATTTTTGAACAAGTTCATGATTTCACCATCTATTTGATCTTCGCCCGCTAAAGCCTGGTCAAATTCCCTTAACCAACTCAATTGTATATTGCCTTTATTTCCCAAATCCCTTTTCATGGATGTACCCAACACACTGCGATTATACTGTACATCTGAGTATTGGTATTCAACATAAATATCGCTATCAAAATGGACCAGGTGCCGGGGCATAAATGTCAATTCACCGATAGCGTAATCAATGGTATAATCATTGTTTTCACCGCGGACCATGCGCATACCATTTAACCAGACCCTTTCTGATCCCGCCAGAATAATAATATCCCTGCTGCCATCCGCGGAAGTAAGTTTATAAGGTCCTTGCTTTCCATCCATACCTTTAAACTCTATCTGGTTTAATTTCCCCTTCGACCCGGCAAATACTGCACTTCCTGACCATTCTTTGTACTTAAAGTTATTATTTAGTCCAACCATCCTTCTGTTAATATTCATGAATTTACCTGACGAATAACTCACGTCAATATCCCCGGCAGTCACCAGAAAATTATCATGATTTACCTGCAAATAGACTTTATCAATTTCATCCAGTGTTTTGGTATTTCCTTCAGGCTGGATCGGTAGATTTTGATCAGACAGCACGCCGCTAATTCGTATATCGCGCCCTAGGGTACCCTGTATCTGCATCCGCAGACCTCCAGTAAATTCAGAGCCAGTTATCGGGGATACACTGGCAGTTCGATACACCGTGCCCGCCATAAATAGAGCATCTGTATTCTGAATACCAGGCGTTGAACTAGGTGATGTTTCTATAGGTAAATTATTTTTATTTATCAGGGAATCCACGAGTGGTAACTGTAGCCACTTTGGTCCCACCTGCAACGGTAAGGGGCTAGAAAAATAATTATATCTAACTACCAAGGTTCGTGGCTCCTTTTGAGAACTTGGCAATGATACCACGCCTTGTACTGCATCCAATGCATAGTCAAACGGAACATTATCCAATCCATTAACAATAAATGTTGAATCAATGATAAATTTGTGTCGCAGCTGAATTTCCGTAGCAATCTCTGGAACCTGGATTGTATCTATCACCGATAGAATTTGCCCAGCCAAATAACTGCTCAAGGCAGCGAATAAAATAATTCTACTAATCAAATTGAAGTACCAGCATCCTTTGGTTGGTTAAACATATCATGTCTCGATTATTCACAGTACAGTCCAGTAGTTGTTCATCGGCACGAATTGGTATTGAAAATTCGCTTGTTTCTACATGATCGAGGATCTGGCCTTGCCCGTCAGCGTTGACAACTATCCATTTATTTTCAACATACTGCAACTTTGAAGGTGTTGGAATAGCCACCATCAGTTTGAATTTTATCCGACCCAGGCGATTAAATATTACCACTTCCCCCATACATGGGAATAATAGACCTATATCACCATTAGGTACGATTACCATTGACTCCAGACAGATCTCATCGATGGTTTGCTGTTTTAAATCCAGAAATGGTAACCGATCAATCCCGAAATCATTTCCCCGCCGGATTAAATGGTCATCTGCAGAATAGACATAAAAATAACCCCAGGGATCTGTGGAAATTTTATCGATATAAACTTCAGATCCATCCTGGTATGGATCCAGGCTGATATTGCCGGTGTAGTTTAGTTTATAATCAAAGCGCAGGATCCTCTTTTCACTGCGATCACAGACTAACAGATCTAGGTTGGAAATGGTAAGCCCGACGGGGTCAAAAAATGCATCAAAATCATTCCCAAACCCGCCTGCAAATAGGATATCTCCTGCAGGTGAACGGGAGGCAAGACGACGGGACTTACTATCGAGATAAAAAACCCATTCCCCCAGCCCTGCAGTAATCATATCTGGAGAGAATTCCTGAGCCTGAAATCTTTTGGGAAATTGATAAACCTGCACTGACTGGGCAGATAGACAACTGACCAGGTAAAAAAAGACAATAGCCCTAATCATAGGGCCAATACGATCAATTGACTGGTTTTGTTTCAGATACTTGTGGCGGTTTTACTATAAAGTAGGTACCCACACCCATCATTATGATTGATATTAGCTGTGCGCCAGAAAGTCCAAAAACAGGCTGAACTATCCAAATATACTTTGGATTAATGCGGATGAACTCGATGCAAAACCGTTCTATCCCAGTAAAAATAAGATACGTAAAAAACAAACTGCCTTTGACCATGACGGTTTCCCGTTTATTCCAGAGAAAATAAAATATCCCTAAACCAATGATCGTTTCCATGATTTGTGTTGGAAATACAGTAATTACATCACCTGGATCCCAACCAGATAGGTCTACCAAAGGATAATTGTAAGTGAATGATTCGTACGTTGTTGGCGGCGCACCGTTTTCGAAAGTCATACCAATAAAGGATTTCGTAGGCAGACCATAATCATCCCCGACCAAAAAACAACCAACTCGACCAATACCATAGCCTAATATCAGTAACGGGGCAACAATATCAGCGAAGGTTAACCATGGTAAATCATTCTTTTTTAGTGCAATAGTCACTCCCATAGTTCCGCCCATTAAACCTCCAAGGAAAACAAGTCCCGCACCGCTGAATATCATCCCTATGGGGTCAACAACTACACGGTCAAAATTTTCCATTAGATAATAGATCTTTGATCCAACGATTCCGCCAATCGCCGCCGCAGTTAGTATATCAGAGGCAAGTTTATCCCCATAACCCAAGCGGCGCATTTCCTTTAGCAGTAATGCATAGCAAGTATAAAAAGCCACAACCAGCATGAAACCATACGAATAAATGGCCAGATGAAATTCAAAGCCCAGAAAGCTAATTATTCCAAAATCATAGATTACGGGCCACATTATAATTTTCCTCCACAGTTTGCGCAATATTTATCGATAATACTTATTTTTTTACCACATCCGGGACAATATTTTTCCCCATTGGAAACACCGCCATAGTCTTTTTGATTATAAAAAACAATTCCCACAAGAATTGCCAAAATACCTAAAACTGCCAATGGTTCCCATAATGGTAGTCTATGACGTTGCGGTACCACCTGCTTACTTTGCGCTACTTCTGAGTTGCCCTGAGAACGCTCGCTCAGTAGTTGCTGTAGTAATACCATCGTCGTCTGTCTGGTGTGATTAGTGTATGATATAAATATTGATTTTGCTGACATTGCCGGCAACTCGGCAACGTGAATTTGATGAAATGTTATGCCATGCTGATCCTTATTGGCAGTTGATTCCTGTGCTAGGGTAAAATCTTTCGCAACCAGCGGTTCTTGAATAAAAAAATGGAATTCATCCAAGGATACCGTGGTCTGCACTGTATAATTGAATTTCCGTGTAGTGGATGTATCAAATGGCACATAAAAAACAAAGATTCGAAATGATGGCTTATCAAGATTCAACCGTACCCAACTATTCGATTCTTTATTATCTATTTTTACAGGTAATACTTCGGATTCATCATTTGCGATTCCTGAAACGAAAAATACTGAATCCGTTGTTGCAGGTACAACCATTTCAAGTGCTAACGGTAGCGCGGATTCTTCCACTTTCCCATTCAATTCCACCATCACACCACTGTAATAGTATTCCGGATAAATGTGGACATCCAATTTTGATATAGGAGAAGTGGCAAGAACATTTTGATAAAATAGTATAACTATGAAGAGATATTTTCGCATACAGGTTAAAAATTAATAATTATACCGTTACCAAATCTAATGTAATTACTATCGATCTATCATAATTGTGTTGTAACCAGCGTAAGCACAATTAAATCATAGACTGTATGGGCGTATGCTGCTGGTCCAAAGCCGCGAAAAACATAGATGATCCCCAGAAATACGCCGGCGGTAAAACGCATCATGAATATTGGGAAATTTGGATCTTCACCGTAATCACCCATAAAATGGAAAAGAGAGAACAGTGCGGCGGCAAAGACTATACCACTTGCTGTTTTGGCAATTTTTTTCCACTGAAAAATGAACCCAAGTATAGATCCAAATCCAGCGATAAGGATAACACGGAACACAAATTCCTCATAGATCCCGGCCCCAATTGAGAGCACCACTTGCTGCAGCATTGTACCAGTCGCATTGGCAATTAGCAACGGTGTTGTGGATATCATTAGGATGTACAATGCAAACCCCCAACAAATACTTTCCAGAAACATCCAGATTAAATATTCTCCATGGATAGCAGTGGATTTAAGCGCTTTCTTCTGGCGCAAGAAGGCCACCATAAAACCAATCATAAACGACGCGCTGAACCCGTACACACCATAAATGCCAAACACACCCAAAACTTGACGCATGAGTACGTCTGCACCATTCCGGAGTATTACAATATCATTTACAGAAATGGTAAATACACCAATCTCATAGATAACAAATAGCGGAATCGTGAAAATAAAACTATAAAGGGGTGAGTTCGTTGTAGACCAATAACTGGGATTATTCATCGATTAAGATATAAATCATTTATCTATCTGCAACACGGCCAGGAGCGCTTCCTGCGGAATCTCAATCTTCCCAATAGATTTCATGCGTTTTTTCCCCTGCTTCTGTTTTTTCCAGAGTTTCCGCTTTCGGGTAATGTCCCCACCATAACATTTTGCTGTTACATTCTTTTTTAATGCTTTTACTGTTGAACGGGCAATTACTTTTGTTCCCAATGAGGCCTGAATAGGAACATCAAAAAGTTGCCTCGGTATTAATTCCTTTAATTTACTGCAAAGCGCTATTCCCCGATCATATGCATCGCTGGCATGAGTGATGATTGATAAAGCATCCACCGGCTCACCATTCAGTGATATATCCAGTTTTTTTAAATCTCCTTGTCGGTAGTCAGCCAGCGTATAATCAAAAGACGCATAACCTCGGGTAGCTGATTTTAATTTGTCATAGAAATCAAATATTATTTCAGCCATAGGCAGATCATAATGTAACTGAGCCTTATCTTTGGTCAAGTAATCGGTGTTTTTATAGATACCCCGTTTACTTTGGCATAGTTTCATGATATTACCAATATATTCAACCGGCGTAATGATCTCCGATGCTATATATGGTTCTTGGATGTCCTGAATTTCGGAACTTAGAGGCATCTTGGCCGGTGTGTCAACCTCCACTTCTTGGCCATTTTTTTGCACCACAAGGTATCGTGCATTCGGTGTTGTTGTAACTAAGTTAACCTCGAACTCTCTTTCCAAACGTTCCTGAATAATTTCCATATGTAATAGTCCAAGAAAGCCGCAGCGGAAACCAAACCCCAATGCTTCACTGGTCTCAGGTTCATAAATTAGTGAAGCATCATTTAGCTTCAGTTTTTCCAATGCTTTGCGTAGCTGGTTATAATCATCACTATCGGATGGGTATAAGCCTGAAAAAACCATTGGCTTTATATGCTTGAAACCCGGGAGCGGTTCTTCGGCCTGGTTTGGCTTTGTGGTTAACGTATCGCCAGGTAATATGTGTGCTACATCCCGGATATTGGCAATAACATAGCCCACATCCCCTGAGCGCAGCTCTTTTGCTTTTATCATTTTCAGCACAAAATGTCCCACTTCTGTGATCTCGTATTCATGGTTGTGACCAAAAAACCTCGCCTTTGACCCCGGTTTCAGTACACCGTCCACCACACGAACGTACGGTATTGCACCACGGTAATTATTGTAGGTGGAATCAAAGATCAGTGCCCGAGTAGGGACATTAGAATTTTGCTGTGGAGCAGGTATTCTATTAATAATTGCATTAAAAATATCCTGTATGCCAATGCCGTCTTTTGCACTGGCTAATATGATTTCATTTTCATCACAGCCGATCAATTCAATAAGTTGCTGGGTGACTTTTTCTATCTGCGCGCTGGGTAAATCAACTTTATTGATGATCGGTACTATGTTCAAATTACTTTCAATGGCTAGGTACGTATTACTAACGGTTTGTGCCTCAACACCTTGGGCCGCATCCACCAGTAATAATGCACCTTCGCAGGCAGCCAATGAACGGGATACTTCGTAAGAAAAGTCGACATGACCGGGCGTATCTATGAGATTCAGAATATAAGATTTACCATCATTGTGCTGATAATGAATTTGGATGGGATGGCTCTTAATCGTGATACCTCGTTCACGTTCAAGGTCCATGCTATCCAGCACTTGATCCTGCATATCCTTTTTGGCTACCGTTTTGGTGTCTTCCAACAAACGATCGGCTAAAGTTGATTTGCCATGATCAATATGGGCAATAATGCAAAAATTTCGTATTCGTATCTCTTCCCAAATCATAGAATGGAAATTAAGCCGCTCCTCAGGTATTGACTATGGAAAGTCGGTCATTCTTTCCAAAAGAAAACCAGCCAATAATTATTGGGTTCATTTTTTGTTTACTCGTAAGTTGATCCATGGACTGGAGTACCTTAGTCGCTACAACATACCGGAACATTTTGGAAATCTTTCCTGCCGTAATGGCGAGTGTAGCAATATTTATCCTGTTCTGGGTCAGTGGAATCTTTACCCAATTCTTAATAACACGATTGGCCAACAAACGTGGGTTGAACCCGGAATTACTAAAACTCATTGGCCGGACAACAAAAATAGGGTTGATAATTTTTGGCCTCATTACAGTGCTAGGAACAATCGGTATCAATGTATCAGCATTGGTCGCCGGGCTGGGGATCACTGGTTTTGCACTGGGTTTTGCTATGAAGGATGTGGTATCAAACTTAATTGCCGGTTCTATGCTCCTGCTGCATGGACCGTTTGAAGTTCATGATATTATTGGTGTAGCTGGGCACGAGGGAAAAGTAATCGATATTGATTTGCGCTATACGACTATCGAAGCCGATGGGAAAAAAGTCCTTATACAAAAATCTACCCTGTTTACGAAAGAGATTAGTATCCTGAATTAATCAGGGCGTGTATTTTTTCTGCGCCCGAAGCAAAATTAGATCCGCTTTTTGGGGCTCTCCATCCTGCGCAACAGAAACAATTCGAATAGCTTCTATAAGCGGTATGTTTCTGTTATCATAGTTGGCGTATAACGCATCGATGTGACCGGCGACAATATTCAGGTCATAGGTAACTCCCTGAGATATATGTTCATCCACGATATCATAGAACCGATTAATGTAATATGGTTGAACCCAGTACGGATTACTCATATACTGTTTTTGCACTTCCTTTTCATGGTGCAGTTTCATTCGGGCCACGCCTCCATACGCACCATTTACAAAGGCAACTTTTTCCCCCTGACTGAGCTTCGTCCAGTAATCAGCCGGTGCTTCTGATTGTCCTGATATGATACTCACAAAAATGATCCATATGCAAAAAATAGGTGTTTGGTATGATTTCAACTTCGCCTCCCCATAAAATGGTTTACTATTGGAATTCTGCGACCGAGTCCAAAAGCCTTCGAACTCACCCGCAGGCCCGGCGCCGCCTGACGACGCTTGTATTCATTAATTGTGATCCTGCGATAAATATCATGGACAAGATCAGGATCTACTCCATCTTTGATTAATGATGCTGGTGATTCACGATTTTCAATGATACGGTCCACTAGTGGGCTGACAATATCATAATCAAAAGGATCCACCTGTTCTGGTGCCAGTTCAGCTGAAGGTGGCTTTTCGATACAATTCGCTGGAATTCTATCCTGACCAGCAATATTATTTACCCAATGGGCCAGTGCATAAACATCGTTTTTTGATAAATCCGAAATGGCCGCAAGTCCGCCACTCATATCACCATACAACGTACAATAACCCAGGGCCATTTCTGTTTTATTTCCCGTGGATAACACAAGCCAGTTAAACTTATTACTTAATGCCATGAGCAAATTACCTCTCGTACGCGCTTGAACATTCTCTTCTGCTACATTGCGTTCTGCACCATCAAAATGAATACCAAGTGTATCCTCATACTCCGAAACAATTCCTTCAATTGTGATCGATCGAAAGTCAAGACCCAGGTTCTCTGCCAGTTGTTGCGCATCATCTTTGCTATGATCGCTTGAGAACCGGGACGGCATGGAAACACCATGCACATGTTCCGCTCCCAGTGCATCTACAGCAATACAGGCCACCAACGACGAATCAATTCCACCACTTAAACCAATTACAGCTTCCTTGTGCCCCGTTTTCTTTAAATAATCACGTACGCCGAGCACCAAACCAGCATACAATTCTCCTTCTCTATTATCTGCAGGTAATGAAATTCTTCTGTCTGTATCCGTATCAATATAAACTATCTCCTCAGAAAAAATAGCGCCTAAACCTATTAATTCTCCCGTACTATTTACCGCCAAAGACTGCCCATCAAAAATAAGTTCATCCTGAGCGCCGATGAGGTTGCAGTAAAAGAAGGGTATTCCGGTTGCTTGCACTTTATTTTGGACAAGCCCCAGCCTTTCTTTCAGCCGCAATTCATGATATGGAGAAGCAGAAATATTCACTACAAATGCTGCCCCTGCTTGCTGGAGTTCTGCTGTGACCTTGCGGTCATAATCCTCATCCCAAAGGTCCTCACAGATCTGCATTCCTAAATTGACCTCTTGCCTACCAATATCTGCCTTGCATACTCCTAATTCAGATCCAGCACTAAAATAACGGTCTTCATCAAAGACATCATATGTGGGTAATAAAATTTTATCATACCTAAAAAGCTTCTGGCCGTCTCCACATAGAGCGGCAGAATTGTATAAATGACCATTCTCGCCATGAACATAGCCCACCACTAGGGGTATAGTCGCTTGGGAAGCAATTTCAGCTAGAATAGCCATATTTCCCCGCACAAAACCATCTTCATACAATAGATCAGCAGTTGGATATCCGGTAATTACCATTTCTGGGAAGATCACCAATTCAGATCCATGTTCAACGGCCTCACGATAATTACTTAGGATAAGTTTTTTATTATCTTCAAAAGCACCGACAGTGGGATTTATCTGACAGAGGGCAATCTTCATTAAAATATAACCTCAAAGGTTGAATGGGTATTGGTAGGTTCACTCCATTGCAAATCTACTCTATCCACATGAGAATGGGGTGAACCAACATGGATCCATTTTATCAGGGCATCCAGATCATTTTCCTCACCTTCCGCTTCCAGGTACACCGTTCCGTCGGGCATATTCTTTACCCAGCCCGCTACATTTAGCTTATTGGCTATTTTGCAGGTGGAATCACGAAACCATACTCCTTGAACTTTACCAGTCACAGTTGCTTTGAAGGCTTTCATTTTATTTTCGCCACGAAGGCACCAAGGCGCGAAGGAATAGTAACGTAAAAAATATTTGTGTCTTCGAGTCTTTGTGGCAGTTATCATTCATGTTATACTTTAAGTATTCTCTCTAAGAAATTGTATAACTTCACTTGTACTTTCAACATTTTCCAGTCCTTCGATCGCCCAACTGTGGAGTCCGATGATAGGCTTTTCCAACTGTTTGGCATAAGCGATCTCGGACAATGTTCCGTATTGACCACTGATAGCAACGGCTGCATCACAGTTATAGGCCAACAGCGCATTGCGGGAGATACCCATGTTCGTTGCGATTGGTACCTTTATAAAATCATTCATTCCATCCAGCGTCAATCCTTTTAAAATGCCCACACAAGTACCACCACTCTCACTAACACCTTTAGAAATTGCTTCCATTACACCCTTTCCTCCGCCACAATAGACCAGATAGCCTTCTTTAGCCAATAAGCCTCCCAGTTTGTATGCTTTCTGATAGATGTTATCACTTATTTTCCGACCACCAAAAACTGCAATGCGGGTCTGGCTGAAATTCATGGATCAAGACGGTAAATTGTTCTGGGAAATGGAATTGTTTCACGGATATGCTTTATACCAGTGATCCAAGCCACGGTCCGTTCAATACCTAACCCAAAACCGGAATGAGGCACGGAGCCATATTTACGTACGTCTAAATACCAGCCGAAGTCTTTCATGTCTAAATCATGTTCTTTGATCCTGCTCTCCAAAGTCGCCAAATCATCTTCTCGTTGTCCACCGCCAATAATTTCACCATATCCTTCCGGAGCCAGCATATCTAAACCGAGCGCTAGGTTATCATTTTCAGCATCACGTTTCATGTAGAAAGCCTTTACCTCTGCAGGCCAACGGTGCACCATCACTGGTTTATCATATTGATCAGATATAATCGTCTCATCAGTTCCGCCAAAGTCTGACCCATAGGTGAAGTCTGACCCCTGATCCTCAAGTGTCTTAGCTGCTTCATCATAAGTGATCCGTGGAAATGGTACTTTTACGTTCTCTAGTTTGGAAATATCTCTTTCCAGTGTTTTCAATTCTGGTTGACAGTATTTAAGGCAACTTTGCACAATATATTCCACAAACTGTTCTGCCAAATTCATGTTATCATCAAGATTGTAATAGGCCATTTCTGGTTCAACCATCCAAAATTCAGTGAGATGTCGTCTTGTTTTGGACTTCTCTGCTCTAAAAGTTGGACCAAAACAATAGACCTTACCAAAACTGGCCGCTGTAGCTTCGGAATACAACTGTCCGCTCTGGGTTAAATAGGCCGATCGTTCAAAATAATCAACAGCAAACAAATTTGATGTGCCTTCACAAGCGTTGGCCGTAAAAATTGGTGCGTCAATTAAAATAAAACCGTTATTGTCCAAAAAATCCCTACAAGCTTTGACCACCTGGTGACGAATTTTCAATATGGCATGCTGTTTTTTCGAACGAATCCATAAATGCCTGTGGTCCATAAGAAATGACGTACCATGTTCCTTGGGTGTAATGGGGTATTTTTCTGCAACCTGGTGCACTACAATATTTTTCACTAGCATTTCATGTCCACCGACTGAACGAGGTTCCTTTTTAACTACTCCTGTAACCGAAACAGACGATTCCTGTGTTAGAGTTTTTTCCAAGTTAAAAATATCATCAGTTGTGTTATCCCTGGTTACCACACATTGAGTCATACCGGTACCATCCCGCAAAATAAGGAACCATATTTTTCCAACGGATCTGGTATTATATACCCAACCATTAAATGTGGCTTCCTGATCTTTGTAATCTGCAATACCAGATAAATATGTGTTTTCCATTTATTCCAGGCGTTCTTTCAAGGTAAAAATTACCATGATGTCATGATTTCATTAAGTACATCTTGCGCTATTTTTTCTACCGCTACTTTTGTAGCAAACTCCCTTGGGTCACCAAATTCATCCTCATCTTCACTATCAATCAATCCGTCGCCATCATTATCAATTGCATCTGAACTAATATCCCCACTTAAGCCGTAGGCCCCAAACCCTGAATACTGTTTTTTCAAAAGCACCTTATCTTGTTTGACATCAAACCATTCCAGATCCATTGTAATAGTAAAACGGTATTCTGTGACAGCTTCCTCCTTTGTGTATGTGTACGGTGCATCTTTCACGCGAACTATCTTACCTCTCAAAATGGAATCGGCTTGGTCCTCCGATACAAGGCGAAGAATATTCTCCTCTGTAAACTTATTGACCATATTATCAGTTACTGCTTCAGATATGCCGAACTCCGCAGTCTGGTTCTCCGCCAATGGAATGGCAATACTTTTAATATGCGGCGGAATTGATCCTGCCATGGAATAGTAAATACAGCCAACAAAAAACGGCAAAATCAATGTTGGGAGTAACGCTCTCATTCGCTCAGTGATTTGTGTAGCTTATTCTTCCGACCGAGTTCATAATCATTGATCTTACGATATAGGGTCCGTTCACTCATACCGAGTGACTTCGCTGCTTTACGACGGTTGTTATTATAGTATTGCAGTGTTCTAATGATCGCTTCCCGTTCAAGGTCTTCTAAATGCATATCACCTATAGCATCATCCCGTACAAGTTTTTGTCCATCCTCATCTATATGCATGTGGTCTCTCAATCGCGCGTTTTCATCCGGAGGAAAAAATGATACGTTTGTTGGCGGTGCACTAAGAGAATTACTTCCACCGATTGCATCCTTTATGAGATTGACGTCCTGCCGCAGCAATAACAATTGCCGTAGTATAAGTTCCCGCTCCGCCTGCTCGGATGACTGGTTCACAAGGACGGGTAGGTTGTCGTTCCTAATCTGTTGGGATGAACCAAGTCTTTCTTCTACCATTTCCACTGTAATTCGTTCACCTTTCTGTAGGACAAGCATACTTTCTACAAAATTTTTCAACTCTCGCACATTACCAGGCCAATTGAAGTTTTTCATGACCCGGATAGCTTCAGGCATGAATCCCCGATATGGGATATCATTTCCCCGTGTAAATTCAAGGGCAAATCGTTCCACCAGTAGTGAAATATCTTCAACCCGCTGACGTAAAGGTGGCAAATCAACTTGTACAGTTTTTAACCGGAAATATAAATCCTGACGAAACTTGTTCTTTTCAACAAGATCGCCAAGATCTTTATTGGTTGCTGCAATGACCCTTACATCCGTATATAGTGTTTTGGAATCACCGACCCGCATAAATTCTCCCGCTTCTGATACGCGCAGTAGCTTTACCTGTGTTTCCAAGGGAGTCTCACCAATTTCATCAAGAAAGATGGTACCTTTGTTAGCTGTTTCAAAATATCCTTTGCGATCCTCATTTGCACCAGTATATGCACCCTTCTTATGACCGAATAGTTCACTTTCAATGATACCAGCAGGAATGGCGCCACAATTTACTGTAACCATTTCATTCTGCGCACGGTGACTGAATTTATGAATCGCCTTTGCTACCATTTCTTTCCCTGTACCGGATTCGCCTGCAACCAGTACCGTAATATCAACAGGAGCGACCTGAGCGATCATTTCTAAAACCTGACGTATCCTATCAGAATTTCCAATGATTCCTGAGGTTGATTGCAGTTTTTCAATGTCAATCATGAGATCAAGTCCCCTTATTCATTTTTGTAAATATTCCACATACTACTTAATAACGTTTCCAGGCTGGAATATTTAGGTTCCCAGCCAAGCAAATCAAATGCCAGCTTTGAGGTGGCTACCAATTCGGCCGGATCACCTGGCCTTCTTTCCACAATATCAAAAGTTATATTCTGCCCCGATATTTCTTCCGCCTTTTTAATGACTTCAAGAACAGAATAGCCTTCGCCATTAGCTAGATTGAGTGTTACGCTTTTTTTATTTCGAGATAAATAATCGAGCGCTTTTATATGAGCAGCTGCCAGATCACTGACGTGTATGTAATCGCGCACTCCGGTTCCGTCAACCGTATCGTAATCATCGCCAAATACTTCCATGGATTCTTTACGCCCACTGGCCAATTCCATTACTATGGGCAACAAATTGGCTGGATTTTGTTCCATACATCTAATTCTACCATCAATATCATAACCAGCAGCATTGAAATATCGTAACGCTACATAACGTAATCCCATTAGGTCAGCATACCATTGCATGATTTGTTCAATGACTAGTTTTGTATAGCCGTAAAAGTTTATTGGTTTTAGGTCATGATCTTCATCTACAGGTAAATAATTTGGATAACCATAAACAGCAGCTGTTGATGAAAAAATAAGCTCTTTTATACCAAGTTCAGTCATGATATTTAGGAGATTTATGGTCCCATTCAAATTATTTTGGGAATATTTTGCTGGATCAGTCATCGACTCGCCTGCAGCTTTGAATGCGGCCATATGCACTACTGCGTCAAACTTGTTTACCAGCGATTTTTTCAAGTAATTTTTATCCAGCGTCGAGCCTTCTATGAACTGCGCTCTTTTATCCACGTTTTCTTTAAATCCTAGGGATAGATCATCGTAAACGGTAACAGTGTGTCCTGCTTCGAGCAATTCAAGTGTAATATGGGAGCCAATGTACCCCGCACCACCAGTGACAAATACTTTCATTTAAAATATGCCCTCTAATTCCTTTTCCAGATTTTGAATCTCATCACGAAGTTTTGTTGCTTTCTCGAATTCAAGATTCTCAGCGGCTTCCAGCATTTCCGTACGCATCATATCGACAGCTAGCTGTTTATCCATTTTGCTAAAATCATCGCCCTTGCGGTTTTTTATGGGTTTATAGTTATCATCTTTGATCGAATCAGCCACAGCTGTAGTGGACATAATATCTTCGACGGATTTATAAATTGTAGTCGGCTTTATACCCTCTTTTTCATTATGTGCTTTTTGGATTTTCCTGCGACGCTCAGATTCACTGATGAGATAATCCATAGCGGCTGATACTTTATCCGCGTATAATATGACCATCCCCTCCTGATGACGGGCTGCCCGTCCAGCAACTTGCATCAAGGATCTATGACTTCTGAGAAAGCCCTGTTTATCAGCGTCCAATACAACTACCAATGACACTTCAGGCAGGTCAAGCCCTTCCCGCAAAAGGTTTATGCCCACCAAAACATCAAATTTTCCTAAACGTAAATCACGCAAAATCTTCACCCGTTCCAGGGAATTAATATCACTGTGCAAATAACGCACCCGTAAATTGACGCTCCGCAGATATTCACTCAAATCCTCTGCCATCCGTTTGGTCAGAGTAGTAACTAAGACCCGCTCATTGCGGTTTGCTCTAGCGCGAGCCTCCCCGATCAGGTCATCTATTTGACCATGGGTCCCCCTTACAACTACTTTTGGGTCCAGCAATCCGGTTGGACGAATTATTTGCTCAACTATCTCACCACCACATAATTCAAGCTCCTTATCCCCAGGCGTAGCAGAAACATAAACCAATTGATTTTGCAACGGCATGAATTCGGTGATTTGTAAGGGTCTATTGTCCATAGCGCTCGGTAAGCGAAAGCCATGTTCTACCAACACCTCTTTCCGAGCGCGGTCGCCATTATACATACCCTTTATTTGGGGTAATGTAACATGCGATTCATCGATAATTGTCAAAAAGTTATCTGGGAAAAAATCAATCAATGTATAGGGTCTTTCTCCAGGTTTTCGGCCTGAAAAATAGCGGGAATAATTTTCTATTCCTGAACAATAACCGACCTCCATCATCATCTCTAAATCAAAGTTTGTCCGCTGTTCGAGTCGTTGCGCTTCCAGTAGTTTATCATTAGACCGCAATTCTTCCAACCGGTTAACAAGTTCCTCTCGAATTTCCATTGTGATCTGATTGATTGATTTCCTATCCGTAACAAAATGCTTGGCCGGATATACGAATTCATTGGCCATTTCCTTGATAATTTCGCCAGTTAGCGGATTAAACCGCGTGATCGAATCAATATTTTCTCCAAACATTTCCAAACGGATGCCAACATCTTCGTAGGCAAGATATACTTCAATCACATCACCACGGACACGAAAGGTCCCTCTTTCAAAAACAGTATCATTGCGGTTATAATGAATATTTACCAGTTTACGGAAGAAATCTTTTCGATTCAGTTGGTCCCCTTTGCGAATTTGTATAACCTTATCACGATACTCTGTCGGTGAACCTATCCCAAATATGCAGGAAACAGAACTCACGACAATTACATCCTTGCGCTCGAGCAGCGAACTTGTGGCTTTTAGTCGCATAATATCAATTTCCTCATTAACGGACATGTCCTTTTCAATAAATGTATCTGTAACAGGCAAATACGCTTCCGGTTGATAATAGTCGTAATAACTGATAAAGTATTCCACTGCATTATCAGGAAAGAGTAATTTGAATTCTCCATATAACTGCGCTGCCAGCGTTTTATTATGAGAAATAATTAAGGTTGGCCGCTGCACTTGTTGAATGACATTTGCCATCGTAAACGTTTTACCAGAACCAGTTATACCAAGTAATGTTTGATGTTTGGCATTATTGCTCAATCCAGATACAAGCGCTTTGATCGCCTGAGGCTGATCCCCATCCGGGTTAAATTCGCTTTGCAAATTAAACTCTGCCATAATGGCGAAATTACGACGGTATGTTAACCGGTGTCAATGGCAGATATCTTTGCAATGTATTTCTAAATGATTAAGTAATTCGCGAAAATATGTATAAAATCCGACCCAAGTTGTACTAATATATCACAACTAAATTGCAATTATCTATAGTTAACATTGAACGGAAATAATTATGGTTAATAAACAACTCATTCTCTTTTATTTAATTAATGGATTTGGAGGGCTCTGCGTGCTTGGTTCCTATGCCCATGGATTAATTACAAACCCTTCAATCCGCGGTGGTTTATGGGGAGCGGTGCCGGATTCATTACGACCATATTACACCATTTTTATGTTCCTGGCTGCAGGCGGTTATTTTTTCTTTACAGGATATATTCTAATTCATGTTTCCGCGGATTCCGTCAAGCTATTTGGCCACTATGGATTTTGGGCGATAAACATTTTATATGCCGGTATAATTATACCATCCGCAATCTGGATTTATCTGACCTTTGCCATGATTGAAAACCCTACTCCATTATTATGGATCATCATCAGATTAGTTTTATTTACAGTGGGATTTTCCTCAGTTGCGCTGTTGGCTTCATTTTTCACTTCAAATTTTGACCGCTCTAGCTGGCTGTATTTTGCCAGTATAATCAGTTTAATCTTCTTTTGTATCCAAACGATGCTTTTGGATGCGCTAATTTGGCCATATTATTACCCTAAATAACATATCGGTATCTTGAATACTACCTTTTTCCAATTTTATTGATTAATATTAGCTTTAAGATCACTTTACCATTGAAATCTTTATCGCAGTTTTAATTAATTGGAGTAAAAAAATTATGCTAAAGAAAAATTTACTGGTTTTACCGCTAATAATTGCACTCAGCACAAACGTAACTGGACAGGCCTTCAAAGGTTATGGCGGTTATATGGTCGGACTGTGGTCAATTGACTGGTCAGCATTGAATGCAAAAATTTCCGAGGCCACAATTCCTTTTGGTATTGGCAAATTTGACCAAACAATGATGTTAAATGGTGGTGGTGGTGCAGCTAACGTTTATAACAATCTTTTTGTTGGCGGTATGGGCTTTAGTGGTAGAACTCATATAAATGGTAATGACACTACAGGTGTAAATCGTGATATAACTGTGTCAGCCTCATTGGCAGGACCATTTGTAGAAGCAAATTTTCAACCCTATGGTAACCTAGAGGTAGTTATAGGTTCAGGATTGCTATTCGGCGAAACAAGCATTCGCGTAATCAAAGATTCGGGCACAAACAGTTGGACAAATATATGGGCCTCGTTTGATTCTTTGAATACACCTAATTATTCAAATACCAAAGCTTCCACAAAGATTACAGTAATCAATCCATATTTCTCTGTTAGATATCCATTGATGCCTTGGTTTGGGATTGATCTGAGCGCAGGTTACTATCTTACATTGTATGATCCAAATGGTTGGGAAGCTAATGGCGGACCGGTCGCTGGGAGACAGGAATTGGGATTATCCAACACCTTTTTCAGAATTTCACTAATATTTGGCGTCTAAAAGATAATTAATATTTTATTCTACTAGCCTGCGAATTAATCCTCGAGCGCAATATCCAGGCTGAATTGTAACCCATTTGCACCAAATCTTGCTGTAATGATTCCGCTGACTCCCGTTCAATAAAATCACCAATCCTTACTTTATAGTTTGGCGTTTCAAAATCCACATACACACTCTCACTAACAGTATTTTTCATAATTATAGCAAAACTATCTGCGCGCTCGAAGTACCGCGTGGCCAGCACCTGTACACGGTAACCTTCTATTACAGATTGTACTGAATCCAGCGAAATTACAGATTCAAATGATGTAGAATCATCAAGAACATTATTTATGATTACTGGCCAAATAGGCTGTATATCTTTAACGATCTTATGGTCAATTACCTGAATTTCCTGGGCCAATAGAGGGGCGGACAGCAGGATTGAGAAAACCAGTTTATGCATTAGAGTTTTAATAAGGATTTATAAGGAATCCATCCTTTTTTGCCATCCAATAATATAATTTCAAACCACCCTGGCTGTGATTGAGCAATATCAACTTTCAGTCCTTCGTGAATGCGAAAAATCACTTTCTCATCACGATCTACGGGAGCCGATCGTACATTTACAACTGGGGATATAACAACACCTTCTTCCCGATCAGATAATTCCCAGTATTTATCCAACGCCAAACCATGAATTACTACAGTCAAAATCAAGAAAAAGATTTGCGTTCTGCCAGCGAAAACCATGTCTAAAATTCCAAATTCCTTAAAAAATCCAGCAAAAGCAAACAAGAGGATCATGAGGCCACCCCAGACAATCAAATCCTGTAACGTGTATTGATTCTTGAGTGAACTGTACCACTCAATAAAGAAATATCCCTGTGGCATCTCGATTCTATCCTGGACACGTGTATTTACAATATCCAAGTTATGGTTCAAGTCCTTTTGACGAGGCGAAAATTGCAGCCCCTTTTCATAGGCCCACACCGCCTTACCAACATCTCCTGAACGATAAAATGTGTTCCCCATGTTAAAGTACAAGTCAGGATGTTCTACCTGCTCTAAAATTGCTGAATAAGCATCTAATGCATAGTCATATTTTTCAATTCTAAAATAACGATTACCTAGCGCAAATAAACTATCAGCAGAAATTCTCTCCGACTGCAATGAAACCATTAACAACATTATTATTCCAATTATTCGCATCATTTACTCGAATCTACTTTACGCAATATATTTTTCGCCTCTTCAATAAGCGTCTCCTCCGCGTCTGCTGCTTCAGGACCATAACGACCAGCATCACATAATTTCAATAAATCCACTAAGTTGGCCAGCGCTTTCGCTTCAATGATACCAATTAATGCTTGATTGACAGAAAGGGGGTCTAAATGTTCGCTGGCAAGAAAAAACCTGTCCTTTAGGTAGAGGTAGACGACCTGAGCAACCTGCGCGAATGGATCTTCTGCGCGCTTTTTTAGTGCTTTTAATGCTTGTTTCAAGGCCTTATTGGATTGTCTCATGGGAAAGTTCTCAATACGTTGTCCTTGGAAACGCGAAATTGGGATAGGAGCCACAAATAAAAGGGCTGCTAACACATACGATGTCCACACCCAGATTGGTATTTTGGATTGATCGCGAGGTATCCACGCTGGCGTTTCGGTAATATTATAACGTATATCACTGCCCAATAATGATATTTCTTCTTTTGTAAACCCTGATGTGCTACCCACAAAATCAGTTTCACCTGGCAGAATTTTTAAACCGACAGGTTTTGTCCCCGTTTTACTCCAGGACTCATCTTTTGGATTAAAGTAAGATAATTGCACCCTGGGTAATTGATATTGACCTGCACTTCTTGGGATTAAAATATATTGCCAGCGTATTGTGCCGGTATACTGATCCCATAACTTCTCTTGCTCGAACGAAGAGGTTGGAGGAAATACATCCATATCTCCTGGGAAATTTATTTCAGGCAAACTGAACATATTAATATTACCAGTACCGCGTAATTCTATGTTCAAAGTAATGGCCTCATTCACCTTGACCTGACTGGTGTCAGTCCAGGACCGCAAATTAAAGTCACCAACGGCACCTGTAAAATCGGCTGGCTGTCCCTCTGGATAGGATTTTACCCTGATATTAACAGGATCAGTACGAATTAATTTTTGGACAGTACGTGTATTAAAACTGCTGAAAAATGGGTCATCCCAAATGGATCTTCTTTTACCTTTTTGTTTTGTTCTTACTTGAGCAGTTACGCTCATAGGCAATATTTCTAAATTTCCAGTTTTGGTAGGAAACAAGGCTACTTTATAAAGAGTTGCTACTTGATATTCCACTCCTTTAATTGTTGTACGGTTGAAACGTGGTGGTTTAGGTACGGAGAGTTCCTCCTGCCAAAAACCCACGCTCTTTGGATATTCGATATTTTCAATGCCAAGCTGTACACGGGTATAAAATTTGTACGTAACGGTTACCTGTTCACCAACAAAAGCATCATTTTTATCCACTTCTGTTAAGAGAAACAATTCACCAGTGCTGGCTACTGTTCCCGACTTTTTAACACTGATTCGTATAGGGGCAGTCTTGTATTTGGTTCTGCCAATGGATACAATTAACTCAGGTATAGTTAATGTGCCGGTTCGATTTGGTGCCATCGTCCACGTAAAGCTTTTTGTCGAGGTGGATTTACCATTTACCCAAGAATAATTCGTTTGCTGGGCGGGGCCGCTTACGATGGTAAAGTTATCTAACATTGGTGATATATTAACGGAGGGCATCTTATCGGTATCTACTGCTTCGATTTTAAATGTAAAAGTTTCATTCATAGTGATGGTATTTCCATCAACAGTAGCACGAACCGTGCCAGAAAAAGTCGGGTTTACCAGCAATATGCAGGACCCAAATAATAGCAGTTTTTTTATGGTCAAACCGTTCACCAGTCTTTTTCTAATTTCCGCTTTTTCGCACGAGACATCTGCTGTTTTGTATTGATTTTTTCATCCTTCTTTAAGGCATCAAGGATCGCTGCAGCATTTTGTTTATCTTGAGATTCTTGTTTTTTATTTTCAGCTATATCCTGTTGTTGCTGCTGAGTTAGATCCTCTTGTTGGTCCTCATTTTGATTAGATTGCTGTTCACTTTCTTGCTCATCTGAAGAATCATTCTGTGCATTTTGTTCTTGTTGCTGTTTGTCTTTTTGTTGATCCTGTTTTTTTTGACCCCCTGATTCTTCACCATCCTTATTATTCTCGTCATGATTCTGATTTTGGTCTTGATTTTGTTGCTGTTGTTGTTGCTGAAGTTGAAATTTTATTAATTCATAATTGATCTTAGCATCCAAATCACTGGGGTCTAATTCCAGAGATTTCCTGAAAAAAGCCAGGCTTTCCTCCAGCCGTTGATTTTGGGCTAGAATGTTAGCCATATTATAGTATGCACTGGATTTCAGTTTGTCATCATCTGTACCCAACGCAGTTTCAAAGCCTTTCATTGCGGCTGCATAATCCTGTTGTTGAAAAGCTGTTGCTCCTAGACCAAAATTTGCGGCGTGATCATCATTCCTATCCATTAAAATAGACTCGTAATATTGACGAGCTTTTTCGAATTCATTATTATTATAATGCTCTATTCCTTTGTCTGCACCAATGCTTATCGATACAAAAAATAAAAGGCAAAATTTGAATAGCCCCTTATTCAAGGCTGTCATCCTTTGATTCTATTTTGGTTCTCCGTGTTGGCAAAACCATACCGGCGATTAATAATAGCAATGAAACCGTAGCAAACGACTGATAGCGATCTTCAAATTCAGAATAAATGTGGGTTTGAATTGATCGTTTCTCCATACCATCAATGGCCTGCATGATTTCTTTATACTTAGCTTCCCGATTATTGAAACGGCTGTAAATACCACCTCCGGCATCTGCAAGTTCAGTCAACATTGCTTCATTAAGTTTTGAAGTAACCAAAATTCCACTTTTATCCCGTTTATAAAAACTGTTACCGGTCTTGTCATTTATCGGAATTAGAGATCCCTTTAATGTACCTACACCAACCGCATGGGTTATGATCCCTGATTCAGACGCTTTTGCAACCAATTCAACAGCAGCGCCCTCGTGGTCCTCCCCATCTGTAACGAGGACCATTACTTTATATTTTTCGCTATCCTCATTAAATGCACTTATGGCTGTGCGCAAAGCAGTACTAAGGTCGGTCCCCTGAGAAGGAATCATTTTGGTATCAATTGCATCCAGAAACAGTTGAGATGCTTCATAATCAGAGGTAAGGGGTAAATAAAGGTGACTTGATCCCGCAAATACGATTAATCCTACGCGATCGCCTTTTAACTGATCAATCATTTGAGATATTTCGAGTTTGGCTTTTTCTAAACGACTGGGCTTTACATCCTGTGCATTCATGCTTTCAGAAACATCTACCGCAAATACCAGATCGATACCTTTGCGCTCAACAGGCGCTACTCTGGTGCCAATCTGAGGGCCTGAAGCTGCAAAAATAAGTAAAATTAACCCGCTGATGGTCAAACGGTGTTTCCATGCCCAACGATTTAAATCCAATCGTCTGAAAAGTTTTTCTTTTACTAGTGGTTCAGTTTCTTCCCAGATCAAATCATTATAGCGTTTGCGGATTATCCATAATATCCAGGCGCCTGCCAGTAATGCATAAAATGATAATACGATCGGGAATCTGAAATCTATCATGTTTGCTGTCTAAATATTGATCGAGTTAATGTTTCAGTGCCCATCCCTAACATTAGTGCAGGTATCAGCAGCCAACCAAACAATTCTTCATATCGTGTATAACTCTTCACTTCAATTTCAGTACGCTCCATATCATTAATTTGCTGATATATTTCCGTTAACATGTCTTTATCCCGGGCGCGAAAATATCGTCCACCAGTAGTTTTGGCAATTGCCTTTAACGTTTCTTCATCAATTTCATTTACCATTCGCCCAACCCCTGGAATGTAAGTCATGGATTGATCCGTGGCTGCACCGATGGTATAGACTTTAATATCAAACTGACTGGCCAGGTCTGCTGCAGTTGTGGGATCAAGTTCGCCGGCATTATTGCTCCCATCAGAGAGCAGGATCATCACTTTACTTTTTGCTTCACTGGAACGCAAACGATTGGTTGCATTAGCAATGGCCATACCTATGGCAGTACCATCATATTCTTTTTCCGCAACGCGAACATCATTTAATAAGGAAACTAGCACATCTTTATCGGTCGTTAAGGGACATTGAATAAAGGTTTCTCCGGCAAAAACCAGTAATCCTATTCGATCACCAGCCCTATTTTCAATAAATTGTTGTGCTGCAGTTTTCACAGCTTCAAGTCTGTTTGGTTGAAAATCTTCTGCCAGCATACTACTACTTATATCCAAAACCATAATAATATCCACCACATCAACAGTGGCCATCTGTAACTTGTCTATCCTTCTTGGTCGCGCGATACCCACAATTATCAACGATATTGTAATTATTTTTAGAACAAATACAGTTTTTGATCTTTTGTTACCGCGCTTACGAAAATGATTAGAAAACAACTTGGAAGATGATATCCGCATTGAGCCTTCTAGGGACTTACCCTTGTATTTGTGCCACCAGATAATAATCGGAACGCATAATAATCCTGCAATGATCCAAGGATGGACAAATTCAATCATGGTGTACTATGTGAATTTTAGCTTGGCAAAATGATACAATTAATTTCATTACGATAAATCCAGCAGAAAGTTTCCTTTCACCGTATTTGCATACAACAATATCAAACTGCGTTAATTACCAATACAATTTTGTATCAGTATTTATAAGATAACAAAATATTAAATGGCTGAATTATTCCTCTGGTTTTTCATCGGTTGAGTTTATGGATTCTGCTGCATCATCCAATTCCTGCTTAGCATCACCTACGGCACCCTTAAATTCGCGTATGCCTTGGCCAAGACCACGGGCAAGTTCAGGTATGCGTTTGGCACCAAACAATAAAAGGACAACAAGAGCAATTATGACCCATTCCCATCCACCGGGGACTGCAGCATAATTAATGGTAATTGTTGGTTCTGACATGGTTTTTTCCTTATATATTCAATTCGAGTGATGAATTTAATAAATTCATACCTGCTTTACCTGTAAAAACGGAGAAAATAATATGCGGTCGCCAAACCAATTATACTGGCAAAGTTAATGGTGATCTCTAAACCAAACTTGAGTACGAACATTACCAGATCAATTGTAACTACACCAGTCGCATTGCCAAATAACCCCGCCAGATCAAAATAGACACTCGTTAAGAAAAAATCCTTTACAACGCCAGGTGGCAGTAAGAATCCCAGTAATTCACCGAGCAATGTCCCCATCATTGCTCCAAAAAATAGGACCAAAAAGATTAAACCTATAGACCTTGCTTTATTTACGTTCATGCTTTGGTGTCTTATAACTTAGCTTGTACTTTCGTTTCTTCTTCAAAACGATCGTGGTCAAGCATCCATTGAACGACGCTCCAGATTATATATAGTGAGAACAGTGGAAACAAAACTAGTCCGCGAAACAGAACTGCGGATAAAATAACCACACCAACACCGATCAAACTTAGTGTATTTGAACGGCCCTTTTTAAGAGACAGCAAGGGAAATTTTGAGAATCGTATTTTACTGATCATCATAAAACCAAGTACTACAACCATCACAAGAGCAATTCTCGGATCTCCTAAATTCCCCCACAACTGGTGGTTAAACATCATAAATGTTACGATCATAATAGCATTCATTGGCGTGGCCAGGCCGATGAAATATGCTTTCGGATTATCTTCCTGCATGAGATTAAACTTCGCTAGCCTAATTGTTCCAAAGAGTAATGGAATAAAACTGAATATTACACCCACAATAAATGGAAGACCTTGGACATACACAGAATAAATAATTAGCGAGGGAACAGTGCAGAAAGATATTGTATCCGCAAAAGAATCAAATTCCGCTCCAAACCGGGATGGGATACCTAATAATCTAGCCAGTTTACCATCAAAGGCATCAAAAAAACAGGCAAACAACACGAGCCAGCCCGCTCGAATTGGGTCACCTTTCATTAGTAATCCAATTGCAAGAAACCCTAAAAACATATTCATTACTGTAAATATGCTCGGGATAAACTGTTTAGGCTTTTTCCGTACTTTTTTCATATCATATTCCCAATTATTGTTTCTCCACCTTTCACTTTATCTCCCAAATCAACTTCAATCTGAACAGATTCGGGGAATATAATATCTGTTCTTGAACCAAACATAATAAATCCTAAACGGTCGCCTTTTTCCATTTTCAGGTCTTTTTCTGCGTAACAACGTATTCTCCTGGCGATAATTCCTGCTATCTGATGGACACGATAAGTAATATTCACCCCAATAAAAAGGATATCGGTTTTTTCATTTTCATCGCTTGCCTTGTGATCATATGCGACTAAAAATTTCCCTGGTATGTACTTAACGTCCTTTACGGTGCCAGTTATTGGCACCCTATTTACATGGACATTGAAAACACTAAGGAATATGGATATCCGATTAGCACCTTCCCCTATTTCACTATCGTTCACTTGATCAATGCGAATAATCTTTCCGTCTGCAGGAGCAACAATTGATGATTCATCCACTGGTATTGATCGCGCAGGATCGCGGAAAAAATTACAAGAGAATAAAAATAATAGACCAAAAACAGCAAAACAAACAACCAAGCGCTCTGAATCATAGTAAAAACCAATCATCCCTGCAGTAAGTGTGATGATTAATAAGGCAAAAAGGATGAACCTGCCCTCAGGGGCCAACATTATCTAGGGACCCGCCTTTCCCAGAGCAAGGATCTTGTTTAGATAACGTCCATTCCTATATATCTGGATTTTGATCCTGTCTCCCTGGCGTAGATCGCTTTCTTCGATGATGACTCTAAATTCATTGGTAGTCTTGACCTTAACACCATTTACTTTCGTTATTATATCACCGTCTTTTATGTCTGATCGATCTGCGGTGCTATTATCCTCAACCTCAATCACAATTAATCCTTCTGATATTGATAATTCCATATACAATGCAATCCGTGGCGTCAATGGCTGGACCGTCAATCCTGTCTTATAACTACGATCCACACGGCCGGTATTTTTCAACTCTTCAACGATACGTTTGGCCCGATTTATTGGTATGGCAAATCCAATACCAATCGATCCTTCAGAATAGGATGAACCAGTATAAATGAAGGTATTGATACCAATAACTTTTCCCTCGCTATTTACCAGTGGCCCACCACTATTACCCATATTGATTGCGGCGTCTGTTTGAATCATATCCTTATAAACCTGGCCACCTTCCATTTCGCCAAAATTCATATCCACCGCACTAATGATCCCTACAGTAGCTGTGGGCTGATTATTGATTTCAAATAACCCTAAAGGATTACCAAGGGCGATTACCCATTCACCAATAATCAGGTCATCAGAATTTGACAAAGATGCATACGGAAAATCCCGTCCATCCAATTTTAACAGTGCGACATCAGATATATGGTCTATCCCAATTATCTCTGCGGCAAATTCCTTGCCGCCTTGCAGTGATACAAATACTTCACTGGCATTTTCGACCACGTGAGAATTTGTAATAATATAACCATCGGGACTAATTACAACACCAGAACCAGAACTCCTGGCTTTTCGTTTCCGATAAAACATTTCTGGAAAAAAATAATTGAACCATGGATCTCCGCCAAAAGGCACAACAACATCCTGGATAACATTAATGCTGGCGACTGCAGGCCCTACTTTTTCAATCGCCCGCGTTATGGCGTTCCGTCGAGAATCACTGATCTTATCGGCAGAAAGAAAACTACAACATAGTAGCACAGAAATAAAAAATCTACGTTTGATGTTACTCATAGCTGACATGATCCAGGACCAAACCACAAGCAGGGGCACGATAAATTCGCACATCATGCTTGGGCTGATTTAGCAATTCTTTAAATTCTTCCATTGTGTAATTACCGCGACTTATTGCTACCATAGTGCCTACTAAGTAGCGCACCATATGGTGCAGAAATCGATTTGCGGACACATAATAATTTACAATCTTACCAGATTTCTGCCACTGAGATTGAAAAACAGTACAAAATGTGTTCTCAACATCTGGGTTCTTTTTTGAGAAAGATAGAAAATCATGATCACCATCCACAATTTCAGCAGCTTTATTTAATTTATTTAAGTCAAGAGTACCTGTAAACCACACCTTATTCCTGTCTAATAGATATCTATCCTGTCTACAAGTATAATAATAATCTCTTCGCAGGGCGGAAAAACGGGCATGAAAATCAAGATCTGTTACTTCAACCAAATCGATATAACAGTCCTCCGGAAGATTGCCATTTAATGCATCTCGTAACTCACAAGCATCCATATCTGTTTCCATATCAAAATGAGCAACTTGTCCTAAGGCATGAACCCCTGCATCCGTACGGCCTGAACCGGTGACGCAGACTAAATCACCATGATTTAATAGAGTCAGTACGCGCTCTAATTTATCCTGAACAGTGCGTGCGGATTTTTGTGTTTGCCAACCGGAGAAGTTGGATCCATCGTATTGGCAAACTAACTTAAAACGGGGCATGCAAGTTGATTAAATAAAAACAGATGACCACCCCTGCGAATTGTAATAAATGCCAGATGCTAAAGGGCACAGCATTATAAACGCACCTGGGTATTGATTTTCCAAAACCGCGTAATTGCATTGCAACAGCAATATCTTCAGATTTGCGCAGATTCTGTACCAATAACACGGGTAAATCATACGCTACTTCTCGTATCTTACCCCAGCGATTATTGTTTTGATTAAAACCAAGTGATTCCCGGGATTGTCTGACGGCAATCCAGTCACGCTGTAGCGATGGATAAAAACGCAATGTCATCTCCAGGAAAAGAAAGAAATTTTCCATCCATTGCCATTTGAGGCCAGTCTGAAACCAAATCGACCGGAGCGCCAGCAGAAAATTCTGGGAACCAACCGACTCAAAATACAGACTCATGATACTGATCATTAAAGCAATGCGCAGAAAAGCAAAGCCCACTTCAAACAGTGCTTGATTAATGGTTGTATCAGTGAACAACATAGATACACCTAAATAAAGGATTAGCATGAATGGAAAGTATAGGATAAATGGTTTTATACGGGAAAAAACCGCACTAATGACTGTCTGGTAAAATCCAGTTATAATTACAAATATTCCAAAATAAATAGCCCATAAAGTGAGCGTATCTGCAAATAAAATAGAAAAAGAAAACGCCAGGAAAAAGATAAACCGGACTAGGGGATGAACATGCATTTTAATATTCAAAAATAAACGGTTAAGGATAATGCCATTTTATCTGCATGCGGGTTATAATTAGGAGAAACTACAGTTTTTTTAATATTTGATATTCTTGAAAGGTATAATGCATCTATTGCAGATACAACGTGATTCAAAACAACTCCACCGATCAAGAATGATCCTCGCTTTTTCCAACTGTCACTGGCTATGCGCATATTCTCAAACCTTACACGATTATTGCAAGAATTCCACATCCAGGCCCAGGTATCATTATCTTCATAAAGGGCGTTGAAATCTCTCCACCGTAAATGTTCCTCATTAAACGCAAACATGGATGAATAATTCCCGATATCCACCCAAAATTGTCTATCCTTACCAGTGGGATCAATGCCGGCATGCTCAGCAGCATAGGCTTTATATTCCGTTTCTTCCCTCTGCGCAAAATAATAACTACCTAAGATTGATAATAAGAGCACGGTTTCAGACAAAATAAAAATACGCCCTCTATTTTGATTGTCTAAGCTATATTCGCCCCAACCAGGGAAAACCAATGATTTCAATGCCGGCGAAATAAATGGCTTCTGTTGATCTTCTGCAGGACCCAATTGCTGGGTGTACAATACCTGTGTTAGAACTAAGGCTGTTACGATCTGTTTTTTACCCATCCCGTGCCTAATAATATGATTGAAATTAATGAACAAATGATTGCAAACAATTCCCCAAATCGCATGTAAAATGATGCTAAATCGCGAATTGGTATTTCAGCCAAAATGATTTTTTGTTCACCGAAAGGTATTTTTTCAGCAACCTCACCGGTTGGTAAAATAAGACTTGAAATACCTGTATTGGCGCTACGCGCAATCGCAACCCTGTTTTCTACCGCACGGAGTCGCGCAATTTGGAAATGCTGATAAACCCCAGAAGTATGGCCACACCAAGAATCATTGGTCTCAATCGATAAGAATTTTGCCCCGCGACGAACAAACTGGCTAACAATAGTTGGAATGCTTGATTCATAGCAAATTAAATTTCCAAATGGAACGCTATCCACCTGGAATAATGTAAAATCATGACCTGGTGTAAAGTTCCCCTGGCTAAAATTTAATCGTTTAAACACAGGAAACGTTTTTGAAAAAGGTATATACTCGGCGAAAGGTACTAAATGCATTTTATAATACATTTTCATTGATCCATCAGGTGTAAAATACAGGGCACCGTTGTAGTAATCTCTTTCATTATTCTCACGCTTTCTCCTATCGGGGGTACCGGTGAGCAGTGGAATACCCGAATCATGAACTTTGCGTAGGATTGGGCGGCGGGCAGCATAGGTTATGCGCAGATATACAGGTAAGGCCGCTTCTGGCCAAAGAATAAAATCGGGCTGAAGATCGATTGATGCAGTATGAAGCGAATCCATAATATTAAAAATTTGATCACGAAAATCTGCTTCCCACTTCTGATTCGGATCTACATTGGGCTGTACTATCGCAGTGCTGATTTGATCGACAATTTTTTCATTCCGAATTGATGAAATTCGATAGACACCCAATGACGAAATTAAAACCAATAATAAGGTAACTATTTGCAAAGATCTTTTTAGACCAATACTTGACCCATAACCAGCATAAAGTATTGCATTAATCAGTACTATCCAGAAACTAATTCCTGTTGATCCCGTTACATCAGCAATTTGTAGCAAGGGTAAGCTAAACGTTTGGGTCAGGGCCAAATTAATCCATGGAAATGCAAGTGGTCCAAAACTGCGTATATGTTCCATACCAACCCAAAATATTGGTATTGCTGCCAATCCATATCCGGTCCGTTGATGGTACCAACTGGTGCACATACCAAAAATAATCCAAAAGATACTGAGGTAGAGAACTGCCCCGGTTAAGGATAATAATACAGGAAATAAACCAGCGCCACTATTCAACCCAAACCAATAAACAGTAATAATATTTACGGTAACCCCTGTCAAAAAGGACCACTTCGCCCCTTCAACCGTTGATACATTACATAATAAATGGATCAGGGGCACTAAACCGAACCAAGCCAAAAAACCCAGTGGTGAGGGCGGATAAGCTGCCCCTATGAGCACACCTGAAAGCAGAGCTAACTGCCATTTTGGAAGGTCAAGAAATTTATCCATAATCAGTGTCGATCTAGGTATTGCTGCAGAAATATTGCTGCAGCCGTTTGATCTACCAGTTCCTTATTATATCCACTCTTAATATTTTGTTCTTTCATCGATCGTTTTGCCGCTACTGAACTCCATCTTTCGTCCTCATATTTAATTGCAATCCTCCGGGCAGCTAATTTATCTGCAAATTCTTCTACCTTCTTTGTTTGTTCCGTTATCTGGCCGGCCATGCCAAGGGGTAAACCGATAATAGTCAGTTCTACATCTTCTGCAGCAATGATCCTTTCAATTTCCTCGATCAAATTGGTGTTATTTTTATAAATGATTGTTCGATAAGGACTGGCAATCATTTTTAATGGGTCGGATAGAGCTAAACCAACCCGGCGAGCACCGTAATCAATGGCTAAAAGGCGTCCCATCTAGATGACGGTAAATCAGATCGGCTGATTAAGGTAATTCTTGAGAATTTTGCCAGGTTTGAAATGGGTTTTTTTATGAGCAGGTACAAATATCTCTTCGTTGGTATGCGGATTTCTTGCTTTTGGCTTTGCCTTCGTTGGCTTTACCTCGAAAACACCAAAATTCCTAATTTCGATACGGACCTTTTCATGATCTTCAGTCAGCATTTCTCTCAGTAGTGTAAATAATTCATCCGTAAACATCAAAGAGTCAACAACCGTCGCCTCCAGCCGGTCTGCTATTTCAGTGGCAATATTCCTTTTTGTAAATGTTTTTACTTTCATTTCATTGTCCCGTTCTTTCTACGCCATCAACTCCAGTTATCTTACTTACTTTATTAATAATCCGATCAAGTTGTTTCAGGTTATTGACCTGCACGACGAAGTATCCTGTTGATAATACGTCTTTCACTTTCATATCCACGCTGGTTATATTGATATCCGCACCGGAAATCACTTCAGTGATTTCTTTAAGCATACCTTTGCGATCAAGTGATTCTACTTTCAAGCGTACATTAAAAATATCTGAGCGAGCTGAATCCCATTCTACCGGCATTAAGCGATCAGATTCTTCATTGAGTAAGGGCAGACTCCTGCATGATGAACGGTGTACAGTGATCCCTCTACCACGGGTTACAAAACCCATCATTTCATCACCTGGAATGGGGTTACAGCATTTCCCAAATGTAACCATTAGGTTTTTTATACCTTGTAATTTGATACCTTTTGAACGCGATCTAGCAAAATCCAGGAAACGTTTTTCTTCCTCTACAGGCTCTTTATCCAACACAACGTCTTCCTCAGGCTGTACCTTTTTTAACACATCACGGATGGAGAGGTCACCGCTGCCTATAGATTCCAGAAAAGAATCTGAAGAATTATATCCAAATTTTGCGAAGGATTCTTTCACTTCTGTAATTAAGGCTAAACGTTTGAGGCGCCGTAGTGTTTTTTCAAGTAATTGTTGTCCTAACTTAATGCTTTCTTCCCGCATGGCTTTGCGCAAGAAGCGGTTAATGTGATTTCTGGCTTTACTGGTTACGACAAATTTTAACCAGCCATAACTAGGATTTTGGGATTTGCTGGTTAATACTTCCACTGTATCTCCATTTTTTAATACGGTATTCAGTGGTACTACTTTATGATCAACTTTTGCGCCAATGCAATGCAGACCAACTTCAGTGTGTACACTAAATGCAAAATCAATCGGCGTAGCATTTACTGGCAGCTGAACCAAATCACCATTTGGCGTAAAAACAAATATTTCATCGCTAAATAGATCAATCTTCAATAAATGCATGAATTCTCGCGGGTCAGAGGATTCAGCTTTTAATATTTCTACCAATTCCCTGAGCCACTGTACATGACTGTCAATACTCTTACTGCTGACACCATCCTCCTTATAATGCCAGTGGGCGGCCACACCAATTTCTGCTGTTTCTTCCATTTCTTTGGTTCGAATCTGGATTTCAACCAGTTTACCATCTGGCCCAATTACCGTGGTATGTATTGATTGATAGGCATTTGATTTGGGTGTGGCGATGAAATCCTTGAAGCGATCTTGAACCGGTGTATAGTGCTGATGCAAGATCCCCAGCGTTAAATAACATTCCTCAATCTTATCAACTATTACTCGAATGGCCAGTTTATCATATATTTCTTCAAATGATATCCCTCGTTTAACCATTTTCCCATATATAGATGAATAAGATTTCACCCGACCATTAACAACCGCTTCTAAATTGTGTTTATCCAATTCTGTCAACAATGGTTTCGTAATACCAGCAATATACTTCTCTCTTGCTCTATGGCTGGATTTGATCTTCGAATCGATCTCACCAAAAGCCTTTGGATTTAATGTCTGGAACGCCAAGTCTTCCAGTTGCCATTTGACCTGGGCCATACCCAACCGATGAGCCAAAGGTACATACACATCTCTGGTTTCCATGGCGATTCTATGGCGTTTAATTCGCGGTAGATATTCAATAGTGCGCATGTTATGCAAGCGATCGGAAAATTTGATTATAATTACGCGTAGGTCCTGGGCCACAGAGAGCAGCATTTTCATAAAATTACCGGCCTGCTTTGCCTCCCTGCTAGAGAAGCGGATACCGCCCAATTTTGTGACCCCATTTACTAAGCTGGCAACGTCTTCCCCAAAAAGAGATTTTATATCCTGGATCGATGCATCCGTGTCCTCGATGGTATCGTGCAGTATACCGCCGATGATGGTAAAATGATCCATCTTCCACTGTGCAAGCGTATTAGCCACCGCTAAACAATGGTTAAAATACGGTTCCCCGGAATGCCGTTTCTGGCCTTCATGGTGGGTTATGGCAAACTCATAAGCCTGCCATAAAAGGTCTCGGATTTCATCCTGCGATGAACCGTTGGAAAGGGAAATATTATCGTATAGGTTAAGAAATTTTTTGGGGTATTCCCCGACAAGATGTGGTAAGAACCTGGCAAGGGGGTTCTGCATTAAAATGGTACTTCAGATTCCAACTCTTCGAATGCAGAAATACTTTCAAAACGGGCAAAGCGATCGATGAACGATAAATTTATACTGCCTATGGGGCCATTCCGCTGCTTGGCAATGATGGCCTGTGCTTTGCCTTTGTCTTCATCTTCGCGGGAGTAAACCCATGGGCGGTATAAAAAAATAACCAAATCCGCATCTTGTTCAATCGCGCCACTTTCGCGTAGATCTGATAACTGCGGTCTATGATCACTGCGCTGTTCAACTGCCCGAGAAAGCTGAGATAGCGCTATAACTGGTATGTCAAGTTCTTTCGCTAATGCTTTTAGGGAACGCGAAATAGTTGAGATTTCCTGCTGTCTACTTTCCATGTTCCTTGGCCCCTGCATCAGCTGTAAATAATCCACGATAATTAGGCCCACATCCTTCTCTGCTTTTAAGCGCCGTGCTTTGGCTCGTAACTCCAGTACTGAGATTGCCGCTGTATCATCAAGACTTATCTCCGCCTCAGCAAGAGAACCAACCGCAAGACTAAGGTTTTTCCACTGGTTTTTCGGCAGTTTACCGGTGCGTACCAGGTGACTGTCCACTCTTCCTTCTGCACAAAGCAGGCGTTGGACCAATTGGTGGTTTGCCATCTCCAAACTAAACACACCAACCGGTACTTTATAATCCACGGCTGCATTGCGCATTATAGAGAGCGCCAATGCGGTTTTACCCATTGATGGACGTCCAGCGATGATAACAAGATCACTCTTTTGAAATCCAGAAGTAATATCATCTAAATCGATTAATCCGGAAGGAACACCATTTACAGAACCAGGATTGGAAGCAATGCGATCCAAATTTTCAAATGTTTCGTGTAAAATACCATCAATAGGCTTAAAACCACCCCTTAAACGATCTTGAGTGATACTAAAGATAGTCTGTTCAGCAGTATCCAAGATCTCTTCAACTTCCTGGCGATCATTGTACGCATCTTTTGATAATTCGTGGGATGCACGAATTAATTCACGAAGCATAAACTTTTCCAGGACTATTTTAGCATAACTTTCGACATTGGCTACTGTAGGTACTGATTCAACCAAACCAGTAATAAAATAAGCACCGCCAACACTTTCCAACTCTTTATTCTTCTTTAACTTATTAATTACTGAAACAGTATCAATCGGCTCACCTTTATCAAAAAGGTCAGACATTACCAGAAATATTTTACCGTGAGCTTCTTTATAAAAATGATGACTACGTACCCATTGTAGGGCCTTATTTATTGCTTCTTTGCTGGCTAACATTGACCCCAACACTGCTTGTTCAGCTTCAATGGACTGGGGCTGCACGTTTAGCTGCTGATCTTGTTCTTTTGTAGCCATTATTATTTTGATTCCCCAATGAGGCGGCGAATCCACTTGAAATCTTCCCAGGCAGCTGGCTTCAAGTTTTGATTCCGCAATAATGCAGCGGGGTGATATGTGGCAACCAGCGGAGTGCCGTGATAGTCATGTTTGATTGAACGCAAATCTTTCAAGGGCAAATCTTGTTTCAGTAACGTTTTTGCAGCAACCCTACCTAAAGCTACAATCAATCTGGGCTTTATCAAATTTATTTGATGTATGAGGTAGGACTCACACTGTTCAACTTCGGAAGGCAAGGGATCGCGATTGTTTGGAGGGTGGCATTTCAACACATTGCAGATGTATACACCTTGATTTCTCGACAATTCTATGGCAGAGAGAATTTTATCCAATAATTTCCCGGCGCGACCAACAAAAGGTTCGCCCTGCAAATCTTCCTGTTCACCGGGCGCCTCCCCTACCAAAACTAAATCCGCATTTGGATCGCCTACACCAAATACAAATTTAGTTCTTGTTTGGCCAAGCTGACACTTTTGACATTGATTAATTTTATCAAAAAATTGATCAAGTGATTCATCTGAACTATCCACATGACTGGATTCATTAGCCAAGCTAAGAAACAGTTGATCGCCATACAGATCTTTTGTCTGTTCTAAATACCTACTGACAGCATCAGATTTTATCAATGTCACTGGTCCTCTTCTGGATCCTCCAGTACACGCCAATTGACTTCACCTTCAAGAAATTCATTCAATGCTATGGTGGTCACTTTTTCCTTTTCCTCATAGTCCTCTGGTTTTATATCGGGTGATTCATCCAACACATCCAATTCTAGCTCTTCTGAATTTTCCATAACCTGTTCTTCGTATCGTTCCTGGGTTATCTGCCGCGCTCTTTTTGACATGACTACAACCGCTTCGTATATATTCTTGGTTTTTTCCTCCATTTTGCGCAAAGATACGGGTTTAACTGCCATAAACTACTCCTTCATTTTGTATTGTGATAAGTTCATTCAATTCTTCGGCTGCAATTGCAAGATCATCATTGATTATGCAGACGTCGAATTTGTCTTTGTATTCCATTTCTTGAGCTGTTCGTTCAAGTCTTTTATCAATTCTTTCCTCTGTTTCACTACCGCGCTGGATCAAACGCTTTTTCAAGTCATCTATCGAGGGGGGTAAAATAAAGATTGTACATGTATTATCAGAATAATTACTCTTAATGGCCATAGCTCCATTCACATCCACATCAAATAAAACCATTTCTTGCTGAGCCAGTGCATCTTCAAGCGTCTTGCGTAAGGTACCATAATAATAGCCGTGCACATTTTCATATTCGACGAATTCATTATTTTGCACCTTTTCTGTGAATTCTTGATCGGATAAAAAATGATAATTCACACCATCAACTTCATATTCACGTTTTGGCCTGGTAGTACACGATACAGAAAATTTTATATGGGGTTTGCGGCGCTGTAATTCGCCGCAAAGGGTTGTCTTTCCCGCTCCAGATGGCGCAGATATTACGATAATATTCTTCATAGAATATTCTGGGCCTGCTCCCTCATTTTTTCAAGTTCACCTTTCATGGCAATCACCTGATTTACTACATCAATAGACCCATTTTTTGATCCAACAGTATTCACCTCACGGGTAATTTCCTGAAGTAGAAAAATAAAGCGTTTCCCTACAGCACCTTCAGCAGTTAATATTTTATCCATCTGGTCATAATGGCTTTTCAAACGCACCGTTTCCTCGGTCACATCGGCCCGCTCTGCTAGTAGCGCTACTTCCTGGGCAAGTCGCGTTTCATCTAGTTCATGATTGCCTAATAATTTTTGTAGGCGACTTTCGAGTTTTTCTTTCCGTTCATCAGCAAAAGATACATTCATTTTCTCAAGTTCTCTGAGTCCTGTTTTTAAGACATTTAATCTGCGGAGCAGATCTTCTTGAATCTGGCCGCCTTCCGCTTGCCGCATATCTAGAACTTGGATTAGGGCTTCTTTGGTAACATTGATAATCTTATCAGGATCCAACAATTCATTTTTTCCATCAGCAATAAGGTCTGAGGCATGCATCAAATCACCCATATTGAGCTCACGGCCATAATTCTTTGCAATGGTTTTTAATATATTATCCAGTGCTTCAAAACGGTCTTTATTGAAGGTCAAATTCTTGCTGGAAGCACTGTTGTTACCCATCTCGAATGTTATTTGCACTGTTCCTCTGATTAGACGCTTGGTCATTAAGTCACGAATTGACTTCTCCACTTCCGGTTCGAAATTCAAGCCCCTAATTTTTACGTCAAGGTAGCGGGAATTAACGGATCGAATTGATGCCGATAACTGTCCGGCATCCGTATCTGTAACTGCTCGACCAAAACCTGTCATACTTGAAATCATAATTTTATTACCAAGGATAGCCAAGAAATTTAATTTTAGATCACTTATGATCAAATAAAGTTTATCGGACTTAAACCAAATAAAATAAGGCTTAAAGTAATGTTTTTAATTTATTTCTTACCCATAATGGGTCAATACGAAATGAAATTATGTGGCTTGCACCAAATCCAGTATCTGCCGTGGAAGGACGATAAGCATAGTCCATCGAAAAATTGGTCCAGAAGAGTCCCAATCCCGTGGATAAAAATCCATTATTATTGCGACCAAACCTAACCTGAAGCTTGGATTTGTAGCTAACCTCCATACTTGCCCTGTAGCGCGATTTCTGTTTCCCTAATTCGAATAAAGCACCACCATTAATACGGGCTTGAAAGGGCGTTTTAGGAAATACAAAAAGATGGGAAATACCCAAATTAACGCCAGGAATTGTTCGTTCTACCGTACCGTTCTCCCACAACAACCAAGACGTGGTACAATTTGTTATTGATAAACCCACAATACCATTTTCCCAGGGAGAAATTTTTGTGCCGATATCCAAACCAAACCCCGTACCATTATAACCGCCCAAGTTATGCAACACTCCTTTGGCAGCGACACCAACGGTAAATTGTTTATAATTTCTGGCCGTACTTAGATGGACAGCCCATTGAGACTGATTAAAAAATTTTATATCCTCTAGATTAAGTCTTTCACCTTCATCTAGGACCCCATTCCCTTCACCAAAATCCATAGTGCCAGGCATACCATCTGCACCCCAGTCGAGCAGCAGATTCCTGGTATCAGGAATTCTAGAGACCGCTTCCCTGAGTATTACTAAACCCAAAGGTATTTTCATTTTAGTTTTTAAGGGGAAAACCAATACATCGCTGCTGACTAGGCCAGCAAACCGATTTTGGTGGCCGTATATAAGCGGCAAAGTCTGCTGGTGCGTCTGGTGTGCTGGATTCCATAATACAGCGATAGGCGATGAACCGTCTGCGGTTAAAGTATTGCCCAAGGCCAATGCGCGCGCATCTCCGCCATTATCCATTATTTCCCAACCATATTTTACCCAGATAGATTCAGCTGTGAGGTATGTGGAAAATACTAGTGTACAAATGCAGAGGAATATTCTAAAGGCCATGCTTCCTTTTCAATTCGTCCAATTTCTGTAGTGCTTCCATCGGCGTCATTCTGTTTATGTCAACCTTATCCAGATCTCTTTTGAATGCTGCTTCTTGACGTTCAAACATGGATAATTGGTTAGACGCTTCTGGGGGTGCTGAGGTTCCCGTTTGTGTAGAAGATTCTAGATGATGATTGAGGATCTCCTTAGCTCTGGACAAAACACTTTCAGGCAGTCCTGCCATTTGCGCCACATGAATACCATAACTTTTATCCCCTGGCCCCGGAGATATTTTCCGTAAAAATATTATCTGATCACCAAATTCCTCTACTGCAGCATGGTGATTTTCCAAGCGCTCCAGCGTATGTTCAAGTTCTGTTAATTCGTGATAGTGGGTTGCAAATAGTGTGCGGGCAGCTACATCCGCATGATTGTGCAGGTATTCAGTGATCGACCAGGCCAGCGAAAGCCCGTCGAACGTGGCGGTGCCACGGCCAATCTCATCCAGTAGGATTAAGCTCTGTGGAGTGGCATTGTTGAGGATATTCGCCGCTTCAATCATTTCCACTAAAAATGTGCTTTCTCCACCGGCAAGGTTATCACTGGCACCTACCCGGGTAAATAGGCGATCTACAATTCCAATGGCCGCCTTCATAGCTGGCACATAGCACCCTACCTGCGCCATCAGCACAAGCAATCCAATTTGACGCAAATAGGTGGATTTCCCAGCCATATTGGGCCCGGTGATGAGATGGATTTGACTTTTTGTCACATCCATCTGCAAGTCATTACCAACAAATCGTTCGGAAGCAGGTAAGAGATATTCTACGACAGGGTGGCGCCCATCGACAACATCTAATGCTGCATCCTCCAGCAATATTGGCTTGCAGTATTTCTTCTGGATGGCCAAGTGCGCAAAGGTAGACAGAACATCAAGACGGTTCAATATTTTCGCATTGGTCTGAATCGGCCCAGCCTGTTTTAGGGTCTTTTGACAGCAGTTGGCAAATAATTCCGTTTCAATGGCAATAATATCTTCTTCTGCAGACAGAACTTTTTCCTCGTATTCCTTCAATTCTTCCGTAATGTAGCGCTCGGAATTCACTAGAGTCTGTTTACGAATATAATTCTCGGGTACATTGTCCTGCTGTGCTTTCGATACTTCCAGATAATAGCCGAATACTTTATTAAAACCGACTTTCAAGCGATTGATACCTGTGCGCTGGCGTTCCTCTTTTTCCATATCTGCGATCCACTGTTTTCCTCCGGCAGCTAATTGGCGTAATTCATCTAATTTTTTATCCACTCCTGCGCGAAAAACATTCCCCTGCTGAATCTGTGCCGGGACTTCATCATTCAGTTGTTCAGCAACCAAAGCACATACTGAATTTGTATCAGCAAATTTTTCAATTACTTTGCTCCAATGATTATTATCTACTGACCCTAGTAATTTTTTTAATTCTGGTATTTTGTTTAAGCTTTGTTTCAAGCCAATGAGATCTCTCGGGCTGGCTTTACTCTGGTTTATTTTGCCCAAGATCCGCTCAATATCCATTATATCCTCTAAAATAGACCTGCACTGTTGTAATTGGCGTTTATTGCTGACAAAACCGGCGACAATATTCAATCGATCATTTAGCTTTTTAGTATCTGTAAGTGGACGGGTAAGCCATTGCTTCAGCAGTCGACCACCGCCATTGGTCACTGTTTCATCTAACAGATCAATCAGTGTACCGTGTGTACCTTGAGTAGCAAGAGATTTAAATACTTCCAGGTTGCGGAGGGTAAAACTATCCAGTTCCATTATGCCCTCATCTGCAACAGGACTGATGCTTGTCACATGCGTCAATGATCCGCTCAACGAATTTTTCACATGGTAAAAAATGGCGCCTGCGGCAGTGATACCCAATTCCAGATCAGCGCAGCCGAAACCTTTCAAGGTGCGCACCTTGAAATGTTCTATCAGTATGCGCTGTCCTTGATCAAAGGATAATACCCAGTCCTCTACCGTGGAAACAAAGGGTCTCAATTCACGGTACCAAACGCTCGTGGAATAAACTACATTACTGCCCAGCAACACTTCTCGAGGGGTATATTTCCGCAGCGCTTCCGTCAGATTACTTGCCAGACATTCACCAATAAATAATTCGCCAGTGGACTGATCCATTACGGCATACCCAGCATCATCACCGTGAAAGTGAATACAGGCTAGGAATTGATTCGTCTTCTCATTCAAAGCGGCATCGCTGGTAATGGTACCTGGAGTGACGACTTCGATCACTTCTCTTTTTACAATTCCTTTGGCCAGTTTTGGGTCCTCCACCTGTTCACAAATGGCTACGCGGTGACCGGCATTCACCAGTTTATGTAAATAATTATCGATGGCATGATACGGAAATCCGGCCAAGGGTACATCGGCGGCAGCGCCATTGGAACGCTTAGTCAGGACAATGCCCAGCACTTTCGCCGTGGTGACTGCATCATCGCTGAATGTTTCGTAGAAATCGCCCATGCGGAAGAGGACGATAGCATCGCTATACTGACGCTTCACTTCCTCGTACTGGCGCATTAAGGGAGTGCCTTGTTGTTTGGCTGATTTTGCGCTCACAATTCCGTCCCCTTCAGCCGCAGATTGCCTTCGCGGTTGGTCCAACCCTGTCTATCGCAAAATTCCAGCACTGGAATAGCGAATTTTCGCGTTAAACCGCTGATGCTCTTGAAGTCTGCTACATTCATTTCGTTTTGTGAATTAAAATGGACCTTTAATGACCGGCGGAGTTTAGCCATGTTTTCGCCGTGCATCCAGACACCGTTTTCAATTTCCAGCACATTCCCGGCGCTTTTTAATACATGGAGAATTTCCAGCACGTCATTTTCCGCCTTATTCAACTTTCCAGATAATTCTTTTGTGGTCATGGGAGTGAATTCTTTACCCCTCAATCCAGTTTCTATTTTTCCAGATAACTCTGCCGTTCCACCTTCCAGTTCCACCTTATGGCTAGCCAATGCCACTCCCGTTCCGGCGGAACGAATGGATGCATCTTTTTCCATGATGTCCAGCAATTCAGACAGCCATTTTTCACTCAATCGCGTTTCCTGTTGCAGCACATCAGCAGACATGGCTCTGCGCAGTGGATTTCTCTCATGGTACTGTTCTAAACTTTTTACTATCAATTCAGAGCATGTATTCAAATTTTCGTCTGCATAAATAAAACTGTGCCTGGATGTTTTCAAATCCGCTTTTTTTACCAATGCCCTGACGTAGTCATCCATCATCTGCAGGAATGATCCCCACCCATGGATCGTCTTGGGATTTAATTTGAATGTCATTACCAATTGAGCAAAGCGACTTACCGGGTCAATATCCAGTTCTGAAACCCATTCTTTGATCTTCACACCTTTAGGGATAAATGTGGTCAATACCGTCCCGCCGCCCATGGTGGTCATGGGGGAATACGTGCGCATGACAAAGCGGTCTTCACTCGCCATAACAGCCGGACGCTCCAGTTCAATAATGACATTCCCCGAACTGCCGGCACTCATTTTCTTGTTTGACGTTAAGTAGACTCTTGCCATGACTTCCGCCGTGCCCAAGTGCACCCGCACTCGCTGGCGGTGCTTCATTTCTTTTTTCATGTCCGCCGTGAGTTGTATATGCGCCGTGAATTTCGATACGGCTTTCAATCTCCCGGGAGCCGCCAGTTCTGAACCGCGGAAGACCTTTTCCGCTTCCACACCGGAAAGATTCACCGCCGCACGATCGCCTCTTTGGACAGATTCCACATCCGCACCGTGAGACTGTATTCCCCGGACTTTTGCTGAAATATTTTCCGGCACTACATCCACGGAATCACCTTTTTTCAATCCCCCGGAAATGACTGTTCCCGTCACCACCGTTCCAAAACCGGTCATGGAAAAAACACGGTCCGCCTGGAGGCGGAAAAAGCTCTCATCCTCTGATTGCTGAACAGCGGATGCTCTCGTTTCCAATAAGTGCTTTAATTCTTCAATTCCATCATTTGTTTGCACGGAAGTCCGGACCACATCCACGCTTTCAAAAATTCCGTCTGTTAATTCCCGTATTTCCAGTTCAACCAGGTCCAGCCATTCTGCATCTTCCGCCAGGTCGGTTTTGGTAAGTGCCACCACGCAATGGGGAATTTTCAGCAGTTTCAGAATGTGTAAATGTTCTCTCGTCTGGGGCATGATGCCGTCATCGGCCGCCACCACCAAAAGGGCAATATTAATTGTGGAAACTCCCGCCACCATATTGCGGATGAATTTCTCGTGACCGGGAACGTCAATAATGGTAACGGAATCGTTCAGAAAAGCAAATCCCAGGTCAATGGTCATGCCCCGGGCTTTTTCTTCCGCCAGCCGGTCGGTATCCGTGCCGGTGAGGGCTTTCACCAACGACGTCTTCCCGTGGTCAATATGCCCGGCTGTGCCGATGACAACTTGTGTCATTAAACGTCCTGAATTACTTGAATAAGTCTGGATACCTGGTTCGGCAAGACTGCCTTCAGATCGATATAAAATATATTCCCTTTTGTATATCCTACTACCGATTGTTCACCGGTACGGAATGCCTTTGCCAATGCTGAAACAGACATTGTTTTGGGCTTGAACTGCAAAGCGGCGCTGGGGAGGGGTACCACCGGCAGTGAACCACTCCCGGCTTCTACGTTGGATTCCACCAATGAAATCCCCAGGTCTTTGATTTTCTTTATAGAAATGTCCGTTAAAATTTTTTCTCCCCTTTTAAAGAGAGTGTTTTGGGATGTTGTCAAGAGTTTGAGTGACAGATTATCACCGTTGACCTTTACGCCTGAATGATACGTACGAAGCGTTTCTTCCATGAGGGCCATGGTCCACTTATCACAGCGGTATGTGCGGTAGAGTGGATTTTTGTGGATTTTGTTTACATACTTCTTCTTCCCAACAATAAGACCGGATTGAGGACCGCCCAAAAGCTTATCCCCGGAAAATGTGATCACATCTGCACTGGAATGGACCACATTGGCTACGAGTTTTTCCACAGGTAAATTCAATTTTTCCATATCTACCAAGGCACCGGAACCGAGATCAGCAACCAGGGGTATGCGTTTCTTTTTCGCCAATTCCGCTAATTCTGTGAGAGAGACTTCTTTCGTGAATCCTTTTACCACGTAATTACTGGTGTGAGCCCAAAGGATGGCACCGGTTTTTTTGGTGATGGCTTTTTCGTAATCTTTTAAATGTGTTCGATTTGTGGTGCCTATTTCCACCAAAGTGCAGTGGCTTTTACGAATTACGTCCGGAATGCGAAATGAACCGCCGATCTCCACTTCTTGTCCTCGAGAAACGATGACATCTTTTCCTTCAGAAAATGTATTCAATGCCAGCAGCACAGCAGCGGCATTGTTATTCACGATCAGACTGCTTTCAGCCCCACAGATCGCATTTAGCATTTTAGCTATGTGATTCTGCCGGTCACCACGCTTTCCCGTTAAGAGATCAAATTCTAAATTGATATAACCTTCTAGTTTTTTCGCTACGGTTGATATTACTTTTTTTGAAATAGGCGCGCGGCCGAAACCTGTGTGCAGCACAACACCAGTGCCGTTGATGATATTTTTTATGGAAGACTGGTTCAAGGTATCAAGCTCATCTAAAATTGCAGCAGTGATCCCACTCCGTTTAATATCAAGTTTACCAGCTTTCGCAGTTCTTTGATAGCCCCTTAATTCCGTTTTTATAACCTGTTTTATATAATTATTATGAAGCGTAATAGATTGATTTACCTCAAGTAATACTTCAGATACAGAAGGCAGTTGCCGTAATTGCTTTTTACTCATTTTTGCACAGGAAGTTGATGAACTTTAGGTAGACAAAGCAACCATCATGATTTCTTGATAATCATATAACTTGTAAACAGTCCTGGAATCAATAAAAAACCCATAGCGGTAAAGACATAGGCAATGCCCATATTTTCAGCAATAAAGCCACCCACCCCGGCAGCAAGAGAGCCGATGCCAAAGCTCAAGAAAAAATTGATACCATACCCCAAACCCCTGTTATCACTATGGGTAAATTCAGCAATGAGCGTATTGCTGATGGGTTGGTTGCTAAAATAAGCCATTCCCAATCCTAGACTGCATAGTACCAGGAAAATATCTGTTGTATAACCCATAAGCAATAAAAAGGGGATATTAATTGCTATAATTAGCGGCAATAATTTCGTTCGTTTATACCGAGTTCCGAGCCGACCACCAATAACCTGGCCAATAATTCCCGCTAAAAATACCAAGGAGGGAAATATACCTGCCTTCATAGTACCGGAAATAAACGGCAGGAAATTACTTGTATTTTCAGCAAAATGAGTAGGCATGAAAGTCGTAAAACCGTAATAGGCAAACCCCATGAGCATATTGGTCATATAAAATAAAATCAGCGCCGGCCGGTTTGTCTTTTCAACACGATTTTCTTGCTGCTCCATTTTTCCGTTTCCACTGTGGTCTCTTTTTGGAATAACTACTATCGTTACTAGTGCAAGAATAATATTGAAAACGCCTAAAACTGCATACGACGCCCGCCAGGATATTAGGAACGCCAGCGTTGTAGCCATGATGGGCCCTAGCGCAGAACCTGTGGTACCAAATATACCGTGGACAGCCATACCCTTGGTAATCGCTTGCACTCGTTGCGAAATAAGTGTGAGCCCGGCGGGATGGTAAATACTGCAGGAAAACCCTAGTAATCCCAATCCGAAGATTAATAGAATAAATGAATTGGATAGGGCCACAATCACAGCAGCTATCCCAGAACCAAATAAGTAAAGTAACAGCAATGTTTTACCACCCAATCTACTTTCGGCCCAGCCCGAGGGTATCGCTCCGATACCAAACATAAAGGCGCTGAAAGTGACAACCAAGCCCAGTGTGTCCAACCCAGTGGAGAATTCTTGACGAAGAATAGGAATAAGACTGGGCAGTGCCAGCATTAAAGCGTGGACTGATAAATGGCTGCCGCCAGTGATACCCAATACTATCTTTTCAAACCGGTTCATATTAATTCAGTCTTTCTGACTACACTTGCATTTCATCTCTGGATTAGGAAGGATGCTTGGGTGTTTAATATTATGTAACGCACTATTATATCACTTGCTAGTAAAAAAAACCCCCATCAACATTTGCCAATGAGGGCGAAAATAGCTTGTATAGGGTGAAATTAGCGTTTTTCCGTAATACGGGTGGCTTTACCAGTTAATCCGCGCAGATAATGCAGTTTTGCGCGCCGTACTTTACCTCTGCGATCAACCTTGATAGTGGTAATCATTGGTGAATGAACTGGAAAGATCCGTTCTACGCCAATACCGCCAGAAATCTTACGTACAGTAAAGGTTTCCTCTATGCCGCCACCGCTACGGGCCAAAACCACCCCTTTAAAAACCTGCGATCTCTCTTTTCCACCTTCAATAACGCGGACGCCAACTGACACAGTATCACCTGGTGAAAATTCTGGTAAATCATCCCGCAATTGATCGGCTACAGCTTGTTGCAACTTATTCATGATTAATTCTCCGAAGATTCTAGTTTCTTGGCACGTGCTTTCCATAAATCTGGTCGTTTCACCTCCGTGCGATGACTCCTTTCATCCTGCCGCCAGGCAGCAATTTTTTCGTGATTTCCGCTCATCAGTACTTCCGGTACAGACAGACCATCAATTTCTCGAGGTTTGGTATAATAGGGTGCATCCAGTAATGACTCCGTAAAAAACGAATCTGTTTTTGCTGAATCAAAATTATTCAATACACCGGGTAGTAAGCGGACAATACTATCGATCATAATCATAGTAGAAATCTCCCCACTCGTCACGACATAATCGCCGATAGAATATTCGTGGGTCACGTATTTATCGATTACACGATGGTCAATATCTTTGTAGTGACCACAAATGAAAATGAGATTTTCCACAGAACTATTTTCCTGGGCCGTATCGTGAGACCACTGCTGTCCTTGCGGTGATGGATATATGACTCTGAGATTTGCAGCTGCACCAATTTTATTAATGGTGTGGTCCAGTGCTGCAAAAAGCGGTTCGGCCATCAGCACCATGCCGCCGCCGCCGCCATAGGGAGTATCATCAATTTGTCGATAATTTCCTTGCCCAAAATCCCGTAGGTTCACTACATCAAAATCAACAATCCCCTCCATGTCTGCTTTTCGCAGCATGGATTGCTGTATTATAGCATCGACCATATCCGGGATAGGCGTAATTATGGCAACCTTGTTCAATCCAACAACCCTTCCATAGGCGTGATCATTACTGCCCGCTGGGGATGGCTAATCTCTTTCACGATTTCCGGTATAATCGGAATAAGGAATTCCTGATCACCACTATAAATGACATAGGCATCGTTCGCAGGCAGCCAGAGTATTTCACCTAACTCACCAATCAACCGACCACTATCTGTAACCACATCATATCCAATCAGATCACCAGATACAAAATGTATTGCATCCGAATCATCCACGACAGCAAAGATAGTCTGTCCAACCATAGTTTCTGCACCATCCCGATCCTGCATACCTGTAAAAATGAAACGACGTTTTTTTCCGGCACCGATCACATCACTTAGTTGAACTATACTGGAGAACTCTTCCGAAAATCCGACGTGCAGCGGGTGGGAGTGCACATAATCATCGAAATACCGTGATAATGGTCGCACAGACACCGCTCCTTTCATTCCAGTCGCCCTCACAACTTTGCCAATGGGGAATAGTTTATTCATTACTCGTTAGTCAATGACATCCAAGCGGGCCCGTTTACCGCCTTGTTTGGCATTAATTGCAAAGACTATAGTCCGAATAGCGGAAATATTCCGTCCACCCTTACCAATGATCTTACCATAATCACCATCACCTACTGTCAATTCGTAGATAATGCGGGTTTCCGTCTCTACATCTGCTACATTCACTTCATCTGGTTTATCTACCAAATGTTTCGCTATGCTTACAATCAAATCCTTCATGATCATTTCCTCCTTGGACCATTAGCGGTCCATCTCTTCACTTATCATCTGTTTCTTGGCCATTTTTCTTGGCTGTTTTCTTTGAACCCTTTTTACCTGACTTGTCCTTTTCGGGTTCTGCTTCGTCAGTACTCTCACCCTTTTGCGCTTCTTCTTTTGGTTCCTCTTTTTCATCTGCACTTTCATCGCCAGTTTCTTCATCACCAGCCCCATCCGCTTGAGCCTCTTCATCTTCCACACCACTATTATCAGTTTCTTCCGCAGGTAATTCTTCCTCTGTTTCAACAGGGGCTTCATCAACGCTATCACCTTCGCCTTTACCGCTATCACCAGTATCTGCACTTTCATCCACATCAACTTTATCGACCTCATCTGAATCTACTGTCTCAGATGCTTCATCACCATCCGCTGCGTCTTCTTCTTTGGGTTCCTCTTTTTCATCTGCACTTTCATCGCCAGTTTCTTCATCACCAGCCCCATCCGCTTGCGCCTCTTCATCTTCCACACCACTATTATCAGTTTCTTCCGCAGGTAATTCTTCATCTTTTTCAACAGGAGCTTCATCAGCGCTATCGACAGCACTTTCCTCAGCATCTACCTCCGCAAGTGCATCTGGTGCTTCATCCACAGGTTCCGCTTTAGCATCTGGCTCAGCAGGTTTATCCGCTTCAGCAGCTGTTTCTGCCGCCTTCTTTCCAGCAGCAGCTTTCTTCTCAGCTACTTTTGCTTCGGCCCGCTGGCGCCGGCGCTCCAATACATCTTCTCGTTCAAGGGCCCATTTCTTCATTTCTTTTTCCACGGCTGCTTCGTCTAGGCCTTGTTTCATAAGGTGCCACTTATGGGCGATTCCCGCTGTACGCAAAATATCATGGGCCGTATCCGTTGGCTGCGCGCCTTCTTGCAGCCAATGCAAAATCCTATCTTCCTTGAGTGAATAAATTTCATCTTTTGCAATGGGGTTATACCAGCCTACCTCTTCAATTGCCGCTCCATCCCTGCGATTGCGCGCATCCATGACAACCAGGCGATAGAATGGTCTATTTCGACGCCCAATGCGTTTTAGTCTTATTTTCGTCGCCAATACAATATCTCCTTCATTTACATCAAATAAACTGTCCCACCCTTATTCCGCGGGATTTCATTTTACCAAATTTTTTCATCATTTTCTGCATTTCTGTGAATTGTTTTAATAATTGATTCACTTCCTGTACAGAACGACCTGAGCCAGCTGCAATCCGCCTGCGGCGCCTCCCATTGATGAGCTGGGAATTATTCCGTTCCTGGAGTGTCATCGAATTAATCATGGCTTCCGTCCATGATAATTGCCGATCATCCAGGTCCATCCCCTGCAGCATCTTACGCGGTACGCCTGGGATCATACCCATAATCTGATTCAAGTTACCCATCTTATGCAGTTGCTTAATCTGGGTGTTAAAATCTTCCAGCGTAAACCGATTCTCGAGAAGTTTTTCCTGTATTTTCACGGTTTCTGATTCAGCCACCACTTTTTGAGCTTTTTCTACTAAGGTAACTACATCACCCAACCCCAGGATGCGGTCGGCCATGCGCTGCGGATCAAATACTTCCAAGCCATCAGTCTTTTCAGAAATACCAATGAATTTCACCGGCTTTTTGGTGACGGCAGTGATCGACATAGCGGCACCACCGCGAGCATCCCCATCCAACTTCGTCAATATCGTACCAGTGATTTCCAGCGCTTCATTAAATGCCTGGGCGGAATGGACCGCATCTTGTCCGGTCATGCCATCCGCCACAAACAAGGTTTCTGTAGGCTTTACCGCTTCAGAAATTTGCTGGATCTCAACCATCATTTCACCGTCTACGTGAAGACGGCCAGCTGTATCCAGAATAACACAATCAAGGTTTGATAGGGCCGCTTCTTCAACGGCAGCAGAGCAAATCTTCACCGGGTCATCCTGCCCCATCTCAAACACTGGTACAGCAATTTCATCGGCAAGTACCTGTAACTGTTTGATCGCAGCGGGACGATAGACATCTGCTGCGACCAGTAGAACGGATTTGCCCTGATCCTTAAACCGGTTGGCTAATTTTACACAGGTTGTAGTCTTACCCGAACCCTGCAAGCCAGCCATTAAGATTACGGTCTGGCCTTTTTTAGCGAATTCCAATGGGACGGGTTCATTACCAAGCAGTGTAGCCAGTTCATCATGGATAATCTTGATAAACTGTTCCCCCGGTTTCACTGATTTGAGAACTTTTGTCCCGGCAGACCGTTCTTGCACCCGTTTTACAAAATCTCGGGTGACTTGAAAATTCACGTCTGCTTCCAGGAGTATGCGACGAATTTCACGCGCGGTTTCCTGGATATTCTTATCTGTAATCTTACCGAGGCCGCGCAGGTTGCGCAGCACGGTATCAAACCGTTCTGTTATTTGATCGAACATTTTCTATAAAATTTGGATAGATCGGTTCTAAATAAGCCCGGGAAGTTACCGGTTAGGCCCGGCAATGACAAAAGAATTACAGTAAACGTAAAATCAGTAAAAAGAACCCCATTAGGGGTTAGGAGCCTTTAAGCAGGCCTTAATTTTTCCCGGGGACTTTGCAGCACATATCTAGTCCGGAATAGGCTTTTGGTTCTGCCGGTGTATCATTGGCATCATACCCAATAGCAGCAATCGCTTTTTCGATAACGCCTAAATCGATAACACCTGCTTTGTAGATCACTTTACCAACTTTCTTTTCCAGATCTACATCCACCTTAACAACGCCCTCTAATTTGTCCAGACCACTAGCAATTTTATCTGAGCACATGCCGCACTGTATGGTTTTCAAGGCAATGTCAGCAGTTTTATTATCAGCTTCACCGCCGCAACCGGCCATTAAACCGAGAACGAGGCTGATTGTAATTAGTTGTTTCTTCATTTTTTCCTCTCTTTGGCTAATTAGATTTATTAATGCTCATGATCGTGCTCTTCCCCATCGATTTGCTCAGGTGAAAATTTAGGCAAAGTAAATGACTTACGGATACTGAAAGAAAACCCCCATGCATCTGTTCTACTTTGCACCTTGTCCTGTTCTTGACCAGCGACTGAAGTGGTAATATACACTGGTCCCCGGACTGATAAAGTAAGATAGTTACCGGCCCAACTCCAAGAAAGCCCGACGCCAATATTTATGACACCACCTTCTGAATTCGGCGCTATCAACCCAGACCAAGTATCTACAGAACGGTATTGCCCAATGATTTGAACAAACGGTACACCTCTGAAAAGGCTTTTTGTTTGTAAATAACCTATGAACACACTGCTCATTTGCAACCCCGGCTTATACCCATATTGATTGGTCTGCAAGGGGAAAACGACCTTCAAGAACCCGCCAGGGTAAATAAAACCTTGAGTTCGATTAAAATACTGAAATTCCAGTAGTCCTTTATACACGCCTTCGCCCAGATCAAAATGGGTATGTCTTTGCCCATTTCTACCCATTAAGAAGGGATCATCCTGCAATGTATTTTTAGATGGAATAATTAGGCCGGAACCTAGAAACATCCGTTGTCCTGGTCCAAATGTGGTATTTTCAAATAGATACCTTAAAGTCACGCGCGTATCACCCAGGCCTAATTTATGTTCATCGCGATGGTGGATATTCTCAACCCGATAATAGTCCATTGAACGATTACCAAGCATCATATCAACGCTCATGTTCCACTGATCCGATATACCAAAAGTGGCATTGATTTCCGCAAGTTTTGAGCGCAGGTTACCTTTATGGTCACCCATACTATCAAGTTCACTATGCCACCATTCAATGTTTTGATATAATAAGTTAGAACCAAGAGTAAATTCACCCTTATCTAACCCAATACCGGAATTGGCCGTCCCGACCGGGAGGCTGGGATTGGCTCACATGGGTCATTGTCCCCAAAGCAACGCTGATAAAAGTGTTAAAAATATTGTAATTCTTAGCTTCATTTTCCTTGATCCTTTTTCCTATGGTATCCTACCAAAAACAGTAACCAAAACCACGCACCGGATTTATTGAATTTTTATTGAATAATCAGTGCCTGGCTATATTTAGTGCCCAAGCATTAAGATATTTTATTCTACTAGGCTAATAGAGGCAGGTTAAGGTGGCTTAAGAGGTAAGACATAGTGTCCTCTTCGTGTAAAACTTGAAATCCAGGATCCTGAACAATATCAGAAAATAATACCAATGCAAATTCTAATAGATCAGATTGCTGATATTTTTTTTGAATTGGCGCTGAAATAACGGCAGTAAATACAAATTTACCGCAGTCAACAGAACTGTGGCAAATTTGTTCAGGGTTTGGCTCACAGCAGGTAGCTGCCAAATCTGTACAGCAAGGCATGTTGCAAGCAGTGACCTGAACAAATGGGCCAACAGTAATAACCATCAGCACCGCAAGAAGAATGACAGTAATTATTTTCCGAAGCATTGGTAAAAAACTACGATAGATTACAAAAATTACCTAATGACCTTATTTTACCAACTTAGCCAGTTCACGAAAGCGTTCACCTGAGGCAACACCCTGTAATTCAAAGAGCACCATTTCCACACTCGTTTGGACCACACCCTCAAGAAGCATGCGCTCCAGCCCCAGTTGTTTATTGCTATCCGTACGGGATGAAACGGCATCTGCGGCCACATGAACCGCATAATCCTGATCCAGAAGGTCCATGGCTGTCTGGTAAACACAAACGTGAGATTCAATACCGGCCAGAATTATGTCATGGACATGCAATTCCTGCAAGCGCGCATTGAATTCTTCATTCCTAGCACAACTGAATACATCCTTGACAATCGGCTTCATATCCGGCAGCAGTTCCTGGATCTCAGAAATGGTCGGACCCAGTTTATCAGGCAGCTGTTCCATCCAGATAATGGGGATTTCCAACAATTTTGCGCCACTTATAAGAACTTGCAGATTTTTGATCAGATCTTCCCGGTCGTTCATGATCTGGGCAAGTTTACCCTGTACATCGATAATTACCAGAATTGTATTTTTTGGTTCAAGCATGGAATGGTATTTCAACTACTGTTTCCCAATTATCCACATTTGGCTCAGTTCGCACGGCAGCTATCTTATCCATTTTAAAGTAATTTTTCACGTGTAAATTACGAATAATATCCTCTTTCTGCTTACCAGGCATTTCCTTGTATAGCAAACTGATGTGGGGTAAAAATTCATAGGGTTGGCCCTCCGGGAATTGGCTAATAACCGCTTGCTGCAGTTGTTCCAATTCTGGTGATCTTATCAATTCGATGAATACTGTTTTCCAAATATTTTCCATATGGTTGATTTTTTCCTTGTCTACCACAAAGGAAATCGTATCCTCGGCAGATCGTTCAAGAATTTTCTTTAACTCTGCTACAGGCAGATCGGTTGGGCTGTATAAGGTGCAATGAGGACTGAAAACAGGAGCTTGATAAGTAGCTGCCAGGTTATTTATTATCGCTTGGAGATATTGTGCATCTTCCGGGGCCGGAATGAGCCAAATAGAAATCAACGACTGTTAATCCTGCTGCGCTTTAATAAGTTTATCCAGGCGGTCGCGGATATCCAGTAGTTCGTGCTTTAATGAAGGAGTCGGTTCTTGTGTCGGCCCCTGGCCTTGTAAACGGGCGATCATAGGTGTAACATAGCGTTCCGTAATGGGATCGCGGACAATGAGATCTTCCAGGTTCACTACCTGAGATTCATCGTCGTGACGGCTCAATAACCGTGCTGCTGTGGTACGCACATTACGACTGGGATCAAACAATAATTCTTCAAACGTGGATATTAGTTCGGGGTGTTTTTCGGTGTGACTGCCAATGGTTGAGACCACTGTTGAGCGACAAGACCAGGGTGCCACCCCATATTCAAGTAAAGCTTTAAGTCTTTTATAGTTACTGGTATTATATTTGCGTAAAGATCGGATCGCAGTTTTGCGAATCATATCACGGTGGGAATCCTGTTTCATGGCCCAATCGTACAGTGAATCAGCCGCAGTACTATCCACAGCAAACAAGGTGGTATAAGCATCATTGACCGTGTAATCGTTATCCGAAGTCATCATGGTCTCAATCAAGAAATCTTTTACTTCCTTTGTTTTATAGCTGCTTAAACTACGAATACAGGCCCTTTTGACGCGGTTGTCCTGCCGGGGCATGGAGCTCATGAGAATTTCCGCCCCTTTTTTAGGTTTATACTTACCAAGCGCCTCTGCAGCCTCAACACGGACTCCGTAAAAAGGATCTTTCTGCAACGCATGCACCAGCGCATTTTCAATGGAACGCTTGCGCTGTTTTTTCTCCGCTAGTTTTTCAATAGCCCAGATACGGTCCAGTACGTGGGTTGCATGTTCAGATTGGTAGATTAATTCACTCTGTGTTTTCTTGAATGCCATCCGCTTGGGGATGATATGCCCCTCATCGACAAGGACCATATTGGGGTCCCGTATGGAGGGAATGAGAAAGGTGGATTCTTCCTCTTCAATCCAGATATCCTGGCGCACAATTTCACCATTGTCGATCAAAACAGTTATCGGCAGGCGAAACAGTGAAGAAGAAGCAACATCCTGGGTTTGACGAATGGTCAGTTTCACGTGTTTATTGCGGCGGTTGTATTTATACTTGATCTCTAATTCTGGTAAACCACCAGTATAGACCCACTGATCGAAAAACCATTCCAAATTCTGGCCGGTAACATCTTCAAAAACGCGCTTCAGATCCTGGGATTCCACATTCTTGAACTGGTAGGTCCTGGTATAGTGGCGAACGGTTCGCCAAAAGGCATCATAACCCAGCATATGCTGCAGCATATTCAAGACCAGGGCACCCTTGGCATAAATATTCGAATTGAAAAGATCCATGTCTGATTCATAGTAATACTGGACCATAGGCCGGCGCTTTGATTCATCTGCCCAGCGGACGCTGGAAAGCATCCAGCGACGGCCATATTCGGCCGCATCCCTGCCATGGTCGTATTCGCGCCAGGCATAGGTCAGGAATGTAGCGAAACCTTCGTTAAGCCAGGCATTGGCCCAATTCCGGGTAGTAAGCATATCGCCGTACCACTGGTGGGCGATCTCGTGGGCCACCAACCCATCGCTGGTATGGTCCGGACGGGCACGGTCAGTGTGCATGGTCCCGGAACTCTGGTGGATCAGGGTGATATTCTCCATCCCACCCCACATAAAATCATCGATAATGATCTGGTCCAGTTTTTCATAGGGGTACGAAATACCGGTATGTTCATTGAAGAAAGCTACTATTTCCGGTGTCCGATCAAAGGAGCGTAAGGCATCTGCGTCGCTGAATTCAGGGGTTACCCAGTAGCCAATGGAAAGATCGCCATAGCTATCCTCTACCCTGCGAAAATCGCCAATGACAAAAGAAATCAGGTAGCTGACCATAGGGAAATGCTCGTGCCAGTGAAAGGTCCGGGTGGCGCCCTTATCGGTCATACCCACGAATTCACCATTCGATACAGCGGTGTAAGGTGTATCCACTGTCAAAATAACCTCAAACGTGGCCCGGTCATTGGGATAGTCCCAAAGGGGCACCCAATTGTGGTTATCCATTCCTTCACCCTGGGTCCAGGCCTGGTTATTCTTATCTGGATACGCTTTATCGGAACGGACAAAATAGAGACCTTTTTTCGGTTTGGCTTGATAATCGATGGAAAGGGTCAGTGTATCATCAAAGCCATAGGTACGGTCCAACTCAATATTCAGTTTGGGTCCATTCAGTGAATACTCCAGCGGTCGATTATTGTTGATCAACACCTGCTGTATTTCCGTATCCTCGCAATCCAGCTGAATAATGTACAGGTCCGTGCGCAGGGAACTCAT
>SCKQ01000038.1 GCA_004124535.1 Fidelibacterota bacterium | reverse complement strand
TTCATGAGTTTAGCGTTTTTATGCCCGGGGCAAGGGTCTCAAAATGTAGGCATGGGCCAGGACATTTTTGATAATTCTGATCTGGCTAAATCTTATTTTGAAACCGCTAATGAAATCCTGGACGTGGATATTCAAGACATCATGTTCAATGGCCCTGAACAATCTCTAAAACAAACGCAATACACTCAACCTGCCCTCTATATTGTTGCTGTAACAATTGGTTTACTTTTGATGGAAAAAGGAATTAAACCAACCAGTGTAGCCGGACATAGTTTAGGAGAATATTCAGCTTATACACTTGCAGGAGCATTCGATTTTGAAACTGGGCTGAAAATAGTAAAAGTAAGGGCTAACAGCATGCAAAATGCCGGTGAAGATCAGCCTGGGACGATGGCAGCCATCATTGGTTTGGACGATGAAACTGTAATGAAAATTACTGATAATATTTCCGGAACAGTCGTCGTTGCGAATTTTAATTCACCCGGGCAAGTTGTTATTTCCGGTGCAATAGAAGCCGTAAATTCTGCCATGACTGCAGCCAAAGAAAGTGGTGCTCGAATGGTTATACCTCTAAATGTGAGTGGTGCCTTTCACTCGCCCCTGATGTCAAGTGCTCGAGAACACTTTGCAGAAATGATAGATTCCATTGAAATTAGTAATTCTATGATACCTGTTTATAGCAATGTATCTGCTGCTCCGGTCACTCGAGCAGCTGAAATTCGAGAAGCAATGATTAATCAGTTGGAAACTCCAGTGTTGTGGAGCCAGACAATTTCAAATATGGCCCGCAGCGGTATAGATCATTTTATGGAAGTGGGTACAGGACGTGTCTTGCAGGGTTTATGCAAACGGATCGATCGCTCGCTGGTAACAAGCGGTGTAGAAAACTGGAAGCAAGTAATCAATGCTTGATCTAAAAGGTAAGGTTGCTTTGGTCACGGGTGCTTCACGAGGTATCGGTAAAGCCATTGCCACTGTTTTATCTAATGCTGGTAGTCATGTGGTTTGCGTAAGCCGCAGTGCAAAGGATGTTCAAGCAGTGGCAGATTCCTTGCCCAATGCTTCTGCAGCAGCGTGTGATATTTCCTCATCCGCAGGGTTTAAAGAATTGGTCAATAAAATTGTGGAAGAACAGGGTCAATTGGATATACTCGTCAACAATGCCGGTATTACCAGGGATGCGCTCATTATGCGCATGAAAGATGATGACTGGAATATGGTGCTGGATATTAATTTAAAAGGTGCGTTTAACGGTATTAAAGCTGTCATGCGTCCTATGATGAAACAGAAGTCTGGCCGGATTATTAATATTTCGTCCGTGGTGGGTTTGACCGGCAATGCCGGCCAGGCCAATTATGCCGCATCCAAAGCAGGCCTTATCGGCCTCACGAAATCCACCGCTAAAGAATTATCCTCGCGCGGGATAACGGCCAATTGCATCGCTCCGGGCTACATTGCCACTGATATGACCGATAATTTAAGCGATGCCGTAAAAGAAGATTTAGAAAAACAAATTCCGCTGGGTCGGATCGGAAGTCCGGATGATATTGCCAATATGGTGCTCTTTCTCGCATCGGATGAGGCGAGTTATATCACCGGTCAAACGATCACTGTTGACGGCGGACTAGTCATGATATAAATAAGGAGAAAAACATGTCAGAAACACTGGATAAAGTAAAAGAAGTCGTCATGGACAAGCTTGGCGTTGAAGAAAGCCAGATCACAGAAACGGCTCATTTCATGGATGATCTCGGCGCTGATTCTCTCGATACTGTAGAACTAATTATGCAGCTCGAAGAAGAGTTTGGTATTGAAATTCCTGATGAAGATGCTGAAAAAATCACAACAGTTGGAGCAGCTGTAGAATATATCGACAAAAAATAGTAACACATGTTTAAACGCCGAGTAGTCATTACTGGATTAGGAGCACTGGCTCCTAATGGTAACTCTGTTGTCAATTTCTGGTCCGGACTATTAGCCGGGAAGAGCGGAATTCAGCGCGTGTCTTATTTTGACGCTGAAGATTTCAGCGTCAAAATTGCCGGTGAATTGTCTGATTTCAATGCTGAAGACTATTTTGACAGAAAAGAACTCCGTAAGCTAGATCCCTTTTCCATTTATGGTCTGGTAACTGCAGCAGAAGCGATTGCCCATTCCGGGTTGGATGTGAATACTATTGACCGAGATCGGGCAGGAGTTATCATTGGCAGCGGAGTGGGTGGTATTCAAACTCTGGAAGACCAGCACATGGTAATGCAGAACAAGGGGCCCCGGCGGGTTTCTCCTTTCTTCGTACCCAAAATGATCGCCAATATTGCTGCCGGACAGATCGCTATTAAATTCGGTCTGCGCGGCCCCAACTTTACAGTTGTTTCTGCGTGTTCATCTGGATCAGACGCTATCGGCCAGGCCTTCCGCAAAATCCAATATGATGAAACGGACGTAATGATTACGGGCGGAACTGAAGCATCAGTAACACCATTGACCATCGCTGGGTTTGGAAACATGAAAGCACTTTCATCTTCCCATAATGATGAACCTGAAAAAGCCAGCCGACCCTTTGATAAGGACAGGGATGGTTTCGTTCTGGGTGAGGGTGCCGGTATGATCGTGCTGGAATCTCTGGATCACGCTCAGGAGCGCGGTGCTAACATCCTGGCTGAATTGTCCGGTTATGGTGCCACGGATGATGCATTTCACATTACCCAGCCGGCCGAAGGGGGAGCGGGGGCTGTAAAAGCCATTACACTGGCGCTGGAAGATGCCGGTGCACAACCGGAAGAAATTAATTACATCAATGCCCATGGTACATCCACTCACTTCAATGACAAATCTGAATCAGAGGCAATTCGAACCGTTTTTGGTGCTTATGCTGATGTCTTGAAGGTCAGTTCTACAAAATCAATGACCGGCCATCTCTTGGGTGCCAGCGGAGCTATAGCTGCCGTTGCCTGCGTTAAAGCCATTCAGGATAATAAGGTACCCCCCACGATTAATTATACAACCCCTGATCCTGAATGTGATCTGGATTATGTACCCAATACGGCTCAGGATCTGGAATGCAACGCAGTGATGATAAATGCTTTTGGCTTTGGCGGACATAATGCTGTATTGGTGATTCGAGCATGGAGCGCATAGCGTGGCGCTACTGCAGTCGCTAAAAGAGCTCTTAAGCAAAAAACCTACCCCATACACCCAGTTAGAAAAGAATATAAATTACAGTTTCAAAGATTATACATATCTCTACCAGGCTTTTACTCACCGTTCAAAAAGCGCCAACCCTAAATATAACTACGAGCGACTGGAATTCCTTGGTGATGCTGTCATTGATATCATTGTCAGTGCAGAATTGATGAAGGAATTTCCGGAAGGTGATGAAGGTCTATTAACGCAAAAGCGTTCGGCTCTAGTGCAGCGTTCCTTCCTGGCTTCCATGGGTGCTACACTGAATCTTTTAAATCATTTTAATGTTGAACCCACCGTTAACCTGGAAAATGATAAAGTGGCCATCAAACAGCTGGCTAACCTGTTCGAATCATTGATTGGTGCTATTTACCTGGATGGCGGCATGAAACCTGCTCAAAACCTCATTAAGGATACGATCTGGCAGCACAGGCTAGAAGCATGGAAAACAGTGAATTTCAAGGGCTTACTTATTGAATACTGCCATGCCAAGAATATTGAAAACCCCAAATTTCTTATTTCAGATGTCTCGGGACCGGACCACCAGAAATTATTTGAAGTTCATGTTAAAATTGGAAAGGAAATTTATCCTTCGGGGATTGGGATGGAAAAAAAGTCTGCTGAACAATCAGCAGCACAAAATGCCCTGGAAATTCTCCAGGTTTAAGCTTTTATCTCTTTGATCTGATCGCGGATCTTCGCCGCGCGTTCGTACTCTTCCCCATCAATTGCTTCTTGCAGTCTCTTTTCAAGGGAATTCAAAGAGGGAGCCCAGTCTGCGGATTCAAGAGCTTCCTTTTCTTCCGAACCAATAATATCGGGCAACATGGACGCTTCTGACATCACGTCTTCTTCAACCAAAATAGGCGCCTGCAAGCGTAAGGCAACTGCTAGGGCATCGCTGGGACGTGAATCGATTGACCGCTCGCCGATACCATCACCGCTGATTTCCAAACTTGCGAAAAATACACCTTCATTCAACGTGGTTATCTTGACGGTTTTTAGTTTGCTGCCGATCCCTTTAATAATATTACCTATCAGATCATGGGTCAGTGGACGGGGTGGATCCATATACTCCAAAGCCAGGGCAATGGACTGTGCTTCAAAGGCACCTACAATGACGGGTAGTCGGCGATCGCCATCAATTTCTTTGAGGATCACAGCATAGCTGCGGCTGGGAGGATGGAATGAAATCTTATTGACTTTTACTGCGATCATATGTGGATAACCCTTATAACAATATAGACTGTGAATTTAGCCATGTACAATACCTTTATTTTATTTTGATGATAATTCTTCTTTTAATTGCATGATGGGAACAACCGGCGAGGGATCTGTACCATGGAGAATAGCGCACCAATAACTCACCCAGTCACCGAAGTGGATCAGGTGCAGGAGTCTGACTCTTACTGATGAGCCTGCTACTGCAATAACATGCTGGTTATTATTCTTCTTACCAATAATGCGCTTGGTGATCTTTTGCCTTAATTGTACCCGATCATGATCATTGCCGTCGGTGAGCCAAAGCACACTCATGTTATCAAACAGTTCAGCATTGTTTTCCCAGCCTACGATTTCATTATGGTTCATTTCCGGCAGTTCATTATGATAAGCCAGCATATCCGCATTTTCACAGAACTGTCCTTTCCAGCGTAGTGCCGCGACTGCAGTGCTGTCTGATGTACCATAAATAATGGGCAGAGTTTTATAAATTGATGCAGCTAATGCATATGTCAGGTTGGCTGCATCTTCCTTTGCGTATTCATCCCGGTGCACGCGAAGTAATTTTACTGTATCTGAAATATCATTAAAAATGGAATCACCGATCAATCCTTGAGCCCTGAGCAGAAACAGCATGGGGACGATTGAAAAAGCCAACGCAGCCCGGGGCTGCAGTCCGGCAGGGATCGCAATGATATCACAGTTGTCAGTGTTCAATTTTTCTGTTAATGATCCGCCTGTGGAAATACCGCAGATATTTGCACCTTTTGCATTAGCATCTGCGAAAGCTGAAAGTGTTTCTTCTGTATTTCCTGAATAAGACGAACAGATGACAAGTGTATGCTCATTCACCCAATTGGGTAAATTATAATTACGGTTTACAAGAAAGGGTACATTCAATTCAGCAGCTAAAAGGGCTCGGCATACATCACCGCCGATGGCAGAACCGCCCATGCCGGCCACGACAACATTTTGAATTGCATTAAAGGTAGTGTTTACAAAGAAATTTTTACCAATTACTACTGCCTGTGCTAATTGGTCAGGAAAATCATAGATGGCTTTAGCCATATGTTCTGCATCGAGTGATTGTTTGTTCATTAATGTGTCCTGTTTAATACAAAATCTGTGAATTGCTCCATGGTTTTCTTGTGTTCACCTGTGAATACGGATAAGGAATCCTGCGCCCTGGAAATATAGTCGTGGCTCATCGCTCTGGCCCTTTCATCCACTCCTGTTTCAAGGAAAAATTCCCGCATTCGTTCCCGTTTTGTAGAAATGTCTGCATCGCTATTGGTAATTTCATCCCAGCCATTGTGTTTTCTGGCCAGAATTGTCAATACAGTTTGTTTATCAGCAACGATATCGCTGTCCAGGCTTTTACCCAGATTTTCCTGATAACTGAATATTTCCAGTATATCATCCTGGACTTGAAACGCCCGTCCGAGATTGATCCCATAGTTCCGTAATTCAGCGCATACATCTTTTGATTGACCACCAAGAATACCACCCAATTCAGCACAGAGGCACAACAGAGCACCCGTTTTCCTGCCAATCATGTCCAGGTATTGATCCAGCGTTGTGGAGGCATCCCCTTCAAACTGGAGGTCAAAGGCCTGCCCTTCACATACGGTTAATGATGCTTTATTATATGCCTGAAAAGCAACCGTTGTATGCGCCTGCACCTGGCCGATTATGAGTTGCCCCAATGTAAAAATGCTATCTCCAACAAGAATGGCCGCTTCTTTTCCATATTTCTCATGGACAGATGATTTGCCGTGGCGTGTATCATCATCGTCCATAATATCATCATGGACCAGGGTAAAATTATGCAATAGCTCAACAGCCAGACCGGCGTGCATGAGATCTTCGGGATCAGCATCAAATCCACGACCAGACAAATGCACCAGTATGGGGCGTAAACGCTTGCCTCGGCCTGTTAATACATAGCGGATTGGATCGTATAAATACGCCGGTTCTTGAGGAATATCCAGCTTGCCTAGATGGCGGTCTGTTTCCGAGCGGATGAAGTCCAGCAGCTCGGTGAATGATTTAGTGTCCGGCATCGAGCTTTAATGTGCCTATTTCCTGGAGCTTATTCATGACCAATGCTTTGATCTCTTTCATGCGTTCTTGAGTGTTGGCTTCAAAACGGCAGACGATCACCGGTTGTGTATTGGATGATCTTACCAAACCCCAGCCATCACCAAAACGAATCCGAACGCCATCCACCGTGATGCAGTCATAATTAGCGGTGAAATATTCCACGGCTTCTTTGGCAATTCGGAATTTTTCTTCATCGTTTTCCGCTTCCAGACGCAGCTCGGGGGTAGAGTAATATTTAGGAAGTTCAGCAACCATTTCCGAAAGTTTTTGATCGCTTCTGCTCAACATCTGCACCGCGCGGGCAGCCACGTAAATGGCATCGTCATAGCCAAAATAATCGTCAGCGAAAAAGATATGCCCGCTCATTTCACCACCAAAAGGGCAGCCCAGCTCATGCATCTTCTGCTTGATGAGCGAGTGGCCGGTTTTCCACATGATAGGTGTACCACCATGCTTTGCAATCATTTCTTCCAGTGCCTGTGAACATTTAACATCGTATAAGATTTTGTCCCCTTTATTTTGGATCACTTCCGGTAGGAACAGGGCCATGAGCTGATCCGCCCAGATGATTTCTCCGGTTTCATCCACCACGCCCACACGGTCAGCATCACCATCAAAAGCTACGCCAATATCATATTGACCTGTTTTCATTGCAGCGATTAGATCAACCAGGTTTTCCTGCACCGTTGGATCGGGATGATGATTGGGAAAGGTGCCGTCAATATCGCAAAAAAGTTCTGTCAACTCAACTCCGAGCTTTTTAAACACCTCCGGAGCCAGAATCGCACCAGCGGCATTACCGCAGTCCATGACCACTTTCATGGGGCGCTCAATATTGATTTTGCTTACAATCATATTGATGTAATCGTCCTTGAGTTCATGCCTTACTTCACTGCCCTCCCCTTTTTCAAACGCCCCGCTTTCAATAATTCTGCGGATATCCTGGATTTGAGCACCATAAACAGCTTTACGATCTAACGACATTTTGAAACCGTTGAATTCCGGTGGATTATGTGAACCAGTGATTTGCATGGCACCGGAAACGCCCAGCTTAAACATGCTGTAATAATTCACTGGTGTGGGTAGTATACCGATATTAATAACATCGACTCCTGTAGAGAGAACCCCTTGCTTGAAATATTTGATCAGGTCCGGGGTCGTCAGGCGAACATCACCACTCAAGGTGATTTCCTGGCCACCGGCGCGTTTTACAAATGTGCCGAATCCTTTGCCCAAGTTTTCAACCACGTCCGGCGGGAAATCTTCTGCCACTTTGCCGCGAATATCATATTCTCTAAAAATGTATTTATTGATCATAATAAGTGAAAATTCTTAATGGTATATCATTGTGTGGTATATAATTTTATTAAATAGAAATTACGCTATCCATAACGAATGTGATATGATTCTATATACTATTTATTTTACTTCAGCATTTTAGAAAGATTTTTTTTCATTACTGCTGAAGCGGTGAGCAGACCTGAAAAGAGAGCGCTAGTGACGCCCACTGTGGTAACGTCCTGACCGGTAAGATAAAGATTTTTTATTTTCGTCTGAGGCCGTAGCCATTTTTGACGAAAGCGCTTTGGAGTATGACTAATTCCATACATCTCACCCTTTTGATAATTAGCCAGGGAATTAACCGTCAAGGGAGTTGAAAGTTCTGAATACACCAATGAATCCTTAACCTGGGGAACATGTTTGTATAAAACATCAAGCATTCTATTGGAGAGTAATTCCTTTTCCTTTTCATACTCCTTTCCCCTTTTCTTCCAGGGTTCTGCTTTCCATTTTGAATACCAATCCCAGTTGCTGAGTGTAATGACTTCAATAGTAGCATAACCTGTGTGATCTTTATCCCAGGCGTCATCTTTTGCAGAGGGAAAAGAAACGTATACCACAGGAAAAGCTTTATCAGCATTCTTGATATATTCCTGCACGTTTCGGTCGTGATCGTAACCGGGATAGATCCACAGGTTTGTATTACTTAAATCCATTTCCTGGGCAGATGTGTTCAGCCCCAGATGCAGACAAACATAACTATCTGTCTTTTCAATGTTATCAAGATCAGCATGATGAGATCCATTCACACTGTCATTCTGCAGAAGTCGGTCAAAGGTATTGAAGATGCCGGTATTGCTGATGACAATAGGCGTTTCCAACACATCGCCATTTTCCATTTCTACACCTATGGCCTTACCATGATGAACAACAATTTTATTCACGCTGGCATTAACAGTCACGCGGCCGCCGTTCTTTTCGATAACGTCTGATACGGTTTCAGCAATGCGCCTTGCAGAACCCACAGGATAATTGCCGCCATCGAGATAATGGCGCGCCACAAAGGCCTGCATAGCGAAACTGCTCTGCTTGGGCGGCAGGCCGTAATCGCCCCATTGTCCAGTCAGCACTCCCAGCAGTTCACGGTCATCGGTCAAACTGCTGATGACGTCGTAGGTAGTGCGGTCCGCATATTTGAAAAATTTCCCGGTCATGAAGGGATAAGCTAAATCAGCCAAAAAGGTTGGCAGTGCTTTGTTGGCAAAATAAGGTCGGGCACTGCGTACGGCCAGATCCAGATAGTTCATATATGCTTGTATGGCATTTTCCTCTTTAGGGAAATAACCAATCATATCTTCTATAAACTGTTCTCTGGGTGCTACAAAATTGTAAGAACGATCCGGAAAAATGATGCGATCATAATTCTTATCCATATAGGACCACTGCAGCTGGCTGTCGGAAATGAGGTCGAATAGCTTGCGGGCTCCAGACCACTTATTATGTACTTCTCCAATGTAATGCAAACCCACATCCCATTCAAAGCTGTCACGACGAAAGGTATGAGTCCAACCGCCAATCTTGAAGTGTTTTTCCAGGACCCATACACGTTTGCCGTTCAGGGCCAGTAGAGCTGCCGTGGTAAGGCCGCCCATACCTGAACCAATAATAATAGCATCGAAAGAATCATGTGCCAAGTCAGGTTTATAACTTGTCCATTTTTTCATGACAGTCTCTCGAAAATTATTTTGGCAACATTCTTGATGATGCACTAACAGAAAAAAGTTTACTTACTTTTTTCATTTTTTGCTTTTTTCTTTAATATTCAATCACCTGACCCTGGACGTCAGCACTGGTTTTATCCAGATCAACCGGTTTAGAACATCCGGTCAGACCAAATAGTAAATTTATACTGATCATATGAACATTGTATTTCATTTTGTATTCCTTGCTTGCTCTTCATAATCTAATACATGTTTTGTCATAAATGTTTTTGCAAACTCAAATGACGCTTTTCTTGCTTCCGGATTTCCCCCATAGGTCGGGCCGCGATCGGCGCAAAAAGCCAGGGCAATCTTCTGCCGCAGGGGGGTGATCATGGGAATATCCAGGAAGTTCATGAGCACTGCACCATCGCCCCGCATGCGGAAATGGCAATCGAACAATGCATAACCATCTTTATCAATGACTAACTGTTGGTCGCGGTCAAAGCTGTGATGAGCATCGGGGTAGACAGTAATGCCAATATTGACACCCACCGCCTGCATATCGGTTGCCAGATCTTCGCAAGCAGCGGCAGGGACCCAATTATCAAGTTCACCAATGAGGATATGAATTGGAGCATCCGAAAAGTCCATGATCTCGAGTTCAAAGAAACATGGCGGATAAAAGGGTAAATGAGCGCAGAAACTGCCTGCAGGAGCGATGGCATCTTTTAAGGGCAGCCAGGCAGAAAACAATGACACAGAACCACCGAGGCTCCAACCAGTGATGGCCACGCGCTGGGGATCGATGCGGGGATCTTTAATCAATGTATCCAAGGCCTGATAGGCATCCAGGATCATCATGGCCGTTGTAACAGAGATCTGCTCCCCTACGGTGGAAGACACTCCCCGGCTGTTAAAACTTTGCAGTTCGAATGTGGCTATACCCATGTCTCTGTACATGGCTAAATATTCCAAGTGGTGATCAGACCAGTCCTTGCTGCCAGCCACAGCTATTACCAGAGGTAAATTTTTATGCCCCACGCCAGCAGGCATGCGCAGGATGCCGTATACATTCTGGGGTTCCTGGTTTTCGAGATCTGTTATGACATGATAGAAGGAAAAGGGATTGGCACTGGTGAACGTGATGCGTTCGCCATTATCAGCCAGGCAAAGATGAAATAAAAATATAAAAGCGAATGTTTTTTTGATCATTGTGAGAATTATTTTTTCATATTTATTAAGTCATTTCTTTTACGTCGTCATAACTGTACTGCTTTTCTACGGTTTCGTCGCCATTTCCTGATGGTTGTAAAATGATCTTATACCCATCCACTTTATCTAGTTCCATAATACCGTCGATGTGCATTTTTTTATCTTGGAATTCAAGCAATTTTTTGGCCTTGGCCTTGGCTTCCTTTGCATCGACGGCCGCCGCGAAATAGTTGGTATGGGATTCATAAAAACCTGAAGAGACTTTTTTATCGTAAAAGCCGGCGTGTATCAAAAAAAGTTTCATGTTCATATCCTTTTTATGTGTGCATGAATCTAGCCCTTTTTGGAGAAACAGTGCAGGAGAAACAAAAAAGTCCTGCTCACGCAGGACTTTATTTTACATTATTCAGGCTGGGGTATACTCAAATCCGTACGGAAAGAAGAGTTTGAGAGGTGGGCAGAGTCACATTTTAAATTTTCAGGATAGGCAAATGATAATTTAAACGGTGCAGAATTCAGCAAGTTTATTCTGCTCGATCTCACCCTGATCAGTAATTATATGATCCACTAAATCCAATGATACAATATCGCTGGAATGGGAAATGAGTGTATAATCTAATCCGCTAACGTTTTCTGATTCTTCCTTCAGGTAAATATTCTGATGTCTTGAAAAAGTTGGAGTAATCTCCAAAATAGGTGAAAAAAGGTATATCGGTAATTTATGAATATGGCATTCACTGACAATATTGGAGGTACCGCTGTCGCTTACAAATTTTCCATCTGACGTGATGGCATAGGCACCAATGAATAGCTTGTTGACCTTATCAAAAAAGTGAATGAGATCCCACTCCGGGATGACAGTATATTTAATACTGTTCTTTTCCATGATATTGATAACCTGCATGGTCTTGATCGCATCCTGCTTTAGGATCAGTACTTTAAATTCCTTTCCCATCTTTTTCGCTTCCGGCATGAGTAGTTCCACAGGCTCTTCAACAGCATGGAGAACAATAAAATCACCGTCTTCGATATGATTCAGTCCCTGCTTGGACAGTTCACTCATATCGTACTCCAGGCGCTTGATAAGTTTTTCAATGATCTCAATCGATGCTGATTTCATGGTGGCAATATTCTTATCTTTAAAATATTCCTGTTTTTCAAGCTCCTGCTCAAAAAGAATAATCAGATTATCTATGGGATACATCCGGGGCTGGCTATTGGTAATTATGGCACAGACCTCTTTTAACTGGGAGCCGAACATATCTGCCTCGCAATCCAGATCTTTGATGGCTTCAATAATGGCCCGCAGCGTTATCAGGCTGGTATGGGATGACGAATAAAACTTGACAATTTCCCTGAACAGGTTATCCAGGATCATTTGATCTTTCGTACTCATAATGACAGCCGCAGATATATGACCAGGTAAATTGAGGCAACAAACAGTGAAATCAGGGTAACAATAAGGCCCTTTTTCATAAAGTCAATGAAGGATATTTCCACCCCGTATTTTTTCGCGATACCCACTGATACAATATTAGCCGACGCGCCGATTATAGTAATGTTACCGCCAAAACAGGCTCCCAGGGCCAGGGCCCACCAGAGGATGTTGTTGGGGATAGGATTGCTTTCCAGCAGCAGGTGGATAATGGGAATCATGGTGATCGTAAAAGGGATATTATCCAGGAAGCCGGATATAATTCCGGATACCCAGAGCACCATTAATACAATGACATACGGATTGTTGCCGACATTCAAGAAAACGTTATGGGCGATCCATTCAATGACCCCATACTCTTCCAGGACACCAACCAAGATAAAAAGGCCGGTGAAAAACAGCAGTGTGCTCCATTCCACCTCTTCCAGTACATGCTCCACGTCAGCCCGGGAAATGATCAGCAGTACCATGGCCATGCCTAAAGCCACCACACCCGGGGCCAGGCCGGTGATAGTTTGGGTAATGAAAAGCAGTATAGCCAGAAACAGGCAGACCAAGCTTTTGATCATCAGGTTCTTATCAATCTTAATATTGGCAAATTCAAACCGGATCTTTTCCAGCAGGAGCTGTACGGACACTAATTTTGACATGCTGGTATTGATCGGCTTGAATTCAACCCGATTAATAAACCAGATATAACCCAGTACAATGATGAAGACTGGAATCACCGTTGGGGTAAGGTTCAGTATAAATTGATTAAACGACAGCCCGACCTTTGAACCAATGATCACATTGGGCGGGTCGCCGATCAGTGTTGCCGTTCCGCCGATATTGGAGATAAATATCTGGCTTAAAACATAATTTCTAGGATTAAGTCCCATACCCCGGGTCAGTTCAATAATAATAGGAATAATGATCAATACGGTGGTGACATTATCAAGAAAGGCGGACATCAGTGCCGTGACAACGGAAAATAATACCAATATCTTTACCGGGCTTCCTTTGGTGATTTCAGCGATCTTTACCGAAACAATGGTGAAAAATCCGGATTTTTTTATCAGGCTAACCAGGATCATCATTCCAGTCAGCAGCATCAGTGTTTCAAAATCAACATACCCCACCGCATGGTGCTCCGTAGTAACGCGTAAGACGACCAATACTCCAACTCCGGCCAGAGCAGCGGCAGCTTTATTTACCAGCTCAAATGTGATCGCTGCGTAAACAACTAGAAATACTAGGATAGGTAAAAAAACGCTGGAATGTTCCATATTGGACTAAGCTATGCTAAGGAGTTAAATGTGATCGCTAGTCTTTTTGCACAACTATTACAGGGCAGGGCACGAGATTTGTAATTCCTTCATCTACAGAATCCATAATACTGGCTTTAAACTCGCTCATTTTTCGATGCCCTACAATTAATAAGTCAAAATCTTTGCAGTGTTGTTCTATAGTCTTGGAAATCCTTTCACCTTCTGCAATGATAAATTCAATTTTTCCTAATATACTTTCATATCCATATTCTTTGATTTGATCCTGTATCATGTCAGCCGTTACCTTTTTAGGACTATCCATCATCATACTCATTTTTCCAGCATGGGGATCATTCACATGTATTACGACCAGCTTAGCCTTTAAATCATTTGAAAGATTAACCGCATGCTCAATAACAAGCTGTTCGCTGCCATCGCCCATAAGTGCAACCATTATTTTTTTATAGTGACCCATTTTTTATTTTATTTATCCACGCTACTGCTGGTCATATTACATTAAAAATGTTTGAAAAACTAAAAATGAATATGGTGTTATTCTACCCTTACTTGCACAAACGAAAAGCCCCGCAGGGGCGGTGCTTGTTCATTATTTGATCTAAACCAATAAGCGCTACACAGCGTCAGATAAACTGGAGAAAGTGAATTCGGAAGCGCGAATGGCAGGTACCATCGAACCGCCTACACGAACGGGTTCTGACATACCCGTAATTTTATTAAAAACAGCCATTGGACTTTCGTTAAAACGAAAGTTTTTTATAGCATGTTTGATACGACCATTTTCAACCCAGAATGTTCCATCTCTCGTAAGACCAGTTAATAGAAGACTTTGTGGATCCACAAAGCGAATATACCAAAAACGGGTTACCAGTACCGCACGGTCAGTATTGCTGATCAGCTCATCCAGCGTTCCCTGTTCCCCTTCAATGATAATATTGGATGGATAACCAGTTGGTTCTTTACCCTGTTTTTTAGCCCAATACCGGCCATAGTATAGTTGCGTTAATACACCATTCTTGATCCAGATGTTTTTCTTTGCCGGCTGACCATCACCCCCGAAAGGACTACCCAGCAATTCCGGGTGTGTGGGGTCGCTCCGCATGGTAACATTATCGCCTGCCACTTTTTCACCAGTTTTATTTCCCCCCCCTGCTTTGGAAAAAAAACTTCTGCCTTCATCAGCGGTACGGGCATTCAAAGCATACGACCCAAAGCGCATAAAATCTGAAACAGCCTGGGGTTCCAGTATTACGGGATAGGTGCCCGGCTCAAGTGTTTTACTGCTGCTGGAGGCTTCAGCTTTTTCAAGCGCGCGCACGCTGGCTGCCTGGTAATCAACCAGATCAATATTTCGCGCACTGTCACTACCCCAGCCTGACCCTAATCCATCCTGAGTTCGTGTAGTAACACTGAACGATGCATTCGTACTCTGGTAATAGCCAAAAAGATTGTGATTGTTGCCTACAGCAGAAAATCCATGTCTGTTACTAAAAAAACCTGCGCTGATAAGATCTTTATTAATAGAGGGTTCGATGGATGATTGCACACCTTTAGCCCGTAACTCTGGAGTAGCTGCAGCGGTGCTGCTGAAATAAGGTGTAATAGGCAGATAGACCTGAGGCTGGAGTTCGGGCACATATTCAGGATCTTCTGGTGCAAAAAGGGCTGCTTCCTCAGCGGTATGCACAATTTTCTGGAGAGCATCATCTGTAAACTCCGTTCCACTGGCGGTAGCGTGCTGTTTGCCAAAATAAGCTAACACCCGGACATTGAGAGTATCTTCATCGCCACTGGTGGTTATTGAATTCAGGGCAAAACGTGTATTGCCAGAGCGGCCCCCAGATAAGTTGACACGAATTTCATCGGCAGATGAAAATGACAGCGTCCGTTCTATAATTCTTCTGGATTCAGATTCGCTCAGTATCATATCTGCTTTTGTGTATTTAAAATATTTACATTACGGAAACGGGCCGGTGAACAGCCGTGACTCACTGCATTACTCTGACCCGGCTGACCTTTACCATCATAATAAGTACCCCCAAGTTCCCAGGATCGTTCATCACATATAGCATCACAGGAATTCCAAAATTCCTGGGTGTTCGCCTGGTAGGCAACATCTTTCAGCATGCCGACAATTTTACCATTTTTTATTTCAAAGAAGGCCTGTCCGCTAAACTGAAAGTTGTAGCGTTGCTGATCAATGGAATAACTGGCATCCCCCACAATATAAATGCCATCTTTGGTATCAGCAATAAGATCATCGAGCGTAAGGGTATCTTTTCCCGGTTCTAAATGAATATTGGGCATGCGCTGAAAAGGAATTGAACTCCAGCTGTCCCCATAACTGCAGCCATAAGAGCGATTGACTTCCGGGAGCCCGGCAGATTTTCTGGCAGCTTGATACTTCTCCCAGTGTACCTGGTCCCTGGTCGTCTGATAATCAATGAAAATACCATCTTTTACCAGATGCCACTCGGTGGTTTTCACTCCATCATCATCGTATCCGCATGTTGCTAATCCACCTGTGATCGTCTTATCCGCAATAAAATTCACTATATCTGAACCAAATTTGAGTTTTCCCATTTTATCTACGGTTAAAAAACTGGTTCCGGCATAGTTTGCTTCGTAACCCAGCGCCCGATCAAGCTCAGTGGGATGCCCGACTGACTCGTGTATCGTAAGCCACAAATGGCTGGGGTGCAGAATAAGATCCTTGGGGCCTGGTTCTACTGATTTGGCTGTGAGTTTTCGAACAGCTTCTTCGGCCATTTTCGGTGCCTGCTCAACCAGGTTGCTCTGTTCAACATACTCATATCCAAGTCCCATGGGTAATACATCAACAGTCCGTGTTTCAAATTCACCCCTTTCTGAATCAATGGCCGTTACGGTAAACGACGGGAAGGCACGATGTAAATTTTGATGAATCACACTGCCTTCCGTGGATGCAAAATGTTTTTCCTCATTCATAAACAGCATTGAAGAACTACAATATTTTGCTCCCTTGATCTTTAATGCTTCCGCATTCACAGTTAACAGCAGATCAATTTTTTCATTTATAGACACCTCGAATGGATCTTTTTTAATGGGGCTATTCCACTGAGCCTCATAGCTCTCCACTTCAGCCAGATGTATCGGAATGCGTTGTACAACCCTATTTGCCCGAGCTATTTCCATTGCCCGCATCGTGATGTTGGCGACGTTATTTTTTGTTAATCTATGACTGGCAGCAAACCCCCAGGTTCCATCGACGAGTACGCGAACTCCAAAGCCATAGCTCTCACTATTGGAAATGCCCTGAATGCGGTTCTCACGCGTCCTGATACTTTGGTTCTTATGCCGTGATATACGAATGTCTGCGTAGTCAGCGCCATTCGCTGTAGCAGTATTCAGTGCTGTATCTAAAAACTCTTTCATTTCATATCATCTTCGGGATTTATTCCCAGCATCAGGCTGTCGCGACACTTTGCAGGAGTTCGGTAATGGATAATATCAGTTATCATCGTTTGAAAAGAAACATCATTATAATTATCCAGAGAATCACAATTCTTTCGATAAGGACTGCCCTGCATGGGCAATAAAGGAATTGGAGTATTGACCGGATTTTTTTCACTAATCATCTGCCCTATTAAGCGGGACTTTGGCAGAAATGCTACTGCACTAATAACAGAGGTAAATTTTAAAAATGTGCGTCTTTTCATTTGTATATCTTCATTTTTTCATTCTTGCAGTAAAACAAATATACTCATGGCATAGAAATAATACTGGAAAGAAAATAAAAACCCCGCATTAGCGGGGCTTTTATTTAAAGAAAACCATTATTTAGTCCGGAATACCACTTCCGCTATGTAGTGGTGTATAGTGGCCAGCTTTAACTTTCCATTGACCGTCTTCTACAACCAATAACTGACTGACTCTTGTTCGATAATCATTCTTTTCCACGCCGCTTATTTTGTAGGAACCTACCAAATAGTAATACGCTATTGCAATATTACCCTCATCAAGGACATCCACTTCTATGTAGCGGGGCGTAAAATTAAACTCATCATCACGCTCCTGGTTCTCAGTAACCGCTGCTACGGTTGCCGGCGTTCTGTACCAGAAAGAACCGTTGGAATCACCATTCATGGTTCCTCCCGAATGAAGTGTGGATACAAATGCTTTCCAGTCTTTCTTATTTTGGGTAGCCCAGTGTTTCTTGATCAGTGCATTTACATCATCGACATCACCAGCAACAACAAATGACGAAAATATGAAGGTTAAGAGTAACAGTTTTTTTAACATAATGAACTCCTTATCATTAAGATTATTTCTGCAGTTTGACCATATTCGTGCGGATGGCCAGGTCTTCGTGAACATAATTGCTCCAGTAAGCACTATGTTTTTTTAGATATGCTTTGCGTTCTTCCTCATCGGGGCGGGTTTTTTTGTTTATCTTCACCAGATTTATATTACTTCCGCAACGCTACCCAATTAGTTCGCAATTCAAGATCAGTATGTTTTCCTTTGCTCCAGTAGGCCCCAAACTTTTTACGGAATGCTTCTCGTTCTTCTTCATCCGGCCATGCAGCTTCCCAAAGAGCGCTATCATCTTCATCCAGTGCATCTTCGATAGAAGCATATTCTGTAATGATAATGACCGGCCATCCTTCCGGGCCGCCGGCTGAACCAGACCAATAATGCTGTAAGAACATTGAACTGATGATCCTGTTATTTTTTTTGACGATTTTATCAAAATGTGTTTGCAACATTTCTTTTCTCTCTTCCGCGGATCCTTCTTCCACGGTTGAAAGACGTGCAAGATTATATTGAGTGATGGAGACAAATGTATTTTCTTTGTACTTGCGGACCGGCCGTTTCAACAAATCCATATTCAGTTCCAGGATCGAAATATCTGTATGCTTTCCTACCCAATATTTATTGAATTTGGCCATGAATTCTTCCCGGTCCTCATCCTTGCGCCAGGCTTTTTTCCTGGTGTCTGCTGTGGTCCGTATCGTTTCATCTGCATCAGCGATGGATGCCCATTCATTTATTACCAGAACTTCATTGGACGTGCCTGTCCAATAGTGACCCAGTACCATCGTGCTGAGTAGTTTATCCTTCAGCGGGTTCATTTTCTTTGCATTTTCTTCCATTACTTCCTTCCGTTCTTCAGCGGATCCATTTTCAACCGAGCTCAATGGCTCAAGGTAGTATTTGGAAAGTGTAACAACATGATTGTCAGGGTTGTATTGTGCCGGCAGTAGGCCAATAACCATGGTACATACCAATAGGCAAAGTGGTTTTTTAAAGTACATAGAATCTCCTTTTAGTTACCTCGAATTCGAGACTTAAAGTAATTAGAAACGAGAAAAAATACCATTTATAATTCAAATTATGTTCTTATTTGTAATATACACCCGTGTGAAAGAAGATCTTTTAATTTGTATTGCTTAAATTCCTATTCTTATGGGTGGAGTTTATTTCATCAGCATTATTTTTCTTGTCTGAGTAAAATCATCACTTTTCAGATGAACGAAATAGACGCCGCTGGATTGTTCACTGCCATCCCATGTCATCGTGTGCTGTCCAGCAACTAAATCACCATTCATAAGGGTTATGATTTCCCTGCCAGCAATATCATAAATCTTTACGGTAACAAACGTTGTATAAGGGATAGCTAAACCAATGGTGGTGGTCGGGTTGAAAGGGTTGGGATAAGCAGGATCCAATCTATAAGACGATATTAATTGAGGGTCATCATCTGCCCTCATAGCCTGTTCATCCATCCAGTCCAATCGTGCTGTAATCCAGTCGGTCAAATAGTCTATTTCATTTTCGTATGTCCCGCCTACATAGGCGTTGGGCCAGACATACTGGTCCAGGATAGGCCAGCGCTGGAAATTTCTGACCTGGGCCTCAGCAATAACTGCTATTGCCGAATCGATCATGCTTATTATGTACTCCTCGGAAAATATCGATTGACGCAGTTCCTGCCAGCGTTGATAAAATGCATCCCTGAACGTTTCATCATCCCATATCCGGTACCACCAGAATGGAATCTTGAAACCATCCCCACCTAACTCAACATCCATCTGCCAGCCCGCGGGGTCCCACCCTTCATAGTAGTCGGCGTTGCCAAAGGCCAGGTTATAGTCCCAGATGGGACCCATGGTGAGCCGGCCGTCCTCGCTGTCCTTGTCCTTGTACATGAAGGCACTGAGACGATAGGCATCCACATTTTTGGAAATTTCACTCATGAGTGATACATCAATAAATGATTCCAGATTGACCTGATCATAGTAACCAGCATCGGGATCATTATAAGATTCGCTGGCTATCAGTAATTCAAAATCAGTAATGTAATTATTAATATAATCTTTTTGCTCATCTACAATATCATCCGGTTTTGGATAGTGATACTGATACCATGTGCCGTCATATTCTGGCAGCGGCGAAGCGGACCACCAGCCATCGTTATTTTCACCATCCCACTTATCTACTTTCAGTATGTATCCTCCCGTCAGGTCGTCACCAGTTGTTTCATCGGGATCTAATTTGGAAATATCCACCCGGTTATTATCCCGTTTGATCTTTTCCATAAATATGTATAGACCTTTATAATCATCGTTGATAACCAATTCGCAGAAACGGGTCCTGCTGGCATAGCGGCCCATATCCCGGGCCAGTTCATAAGCCAAAAAATTGCGCAGCAGTGATTTATCACTGTAGGGAGCGTAGAGTATCCAGTCGTTTTCTGCGGGCATGCCCAGTATGGATACATTCAGGTTTTCACCATCTATATCCTGTGTTTCCAGGGCGTACTGTTTTTTGGGAAACATCTGTGAGGATGATCCCCGAATCTCAATACTGATCTGGCCGTCGTAACCGTTGAAAGGATCATCCATATTGTTTATGCCTGAAGCATTATCAATAATGCCCATATGGACGACAATTCGGGGATCATTCAAGATCTCTTGACCATCCGTATCAATGACCACGATGGGAAGGGTTGATTCGTTGAAAACAAATGGCGGTTCAAACCAGTCCGGCGGAGGGCCATAATAGGTGGATTCATCGGCGATACCGAAGGACAGGTAAAAATTACTGGACATGTCGGATGAGGTAATACCGACATTATGGACCTGGACAGCCAGCACATTCTCCCCTGCTGTTAATAACGAGGCCAGCTGCAGGGAATCCAGAGTATAAGCCTCAGGATACCCGCCCCAGTAAAGTTGGGCTTCATGGTCTGTGCTGGTGGTTTCATCATAGGGCACAAATGTTCCCGGCTCACCTAAATTAAATGAGCGTCCGATCTCCGTGCCATTCAGATAGGCCACAAAGCCATCGTCATAATCAGCGTGGAGAATGGCGTGGATAAGATCTGCAGCATCCGTCACCGCAAAGATCCTGCGCAGATAAACAGAGAGAGCCGGATCAATCTCCGTGCCGTCATCTTCATCACCATAACCAAAACCGCCGGGCCCTGTGGACCAGCCAGAATCATCAAATCCAATGGTATTCCAGTCAGACGGCAATTCTGATTCCGGTAACAGGTAGGCCCAGTTATCACCAGCATAGACAGCTGTTTCCCAGTGATCCTGGGACAGGCAAACCGACACCACAAACAAACTCGCTAGAAGATTTACACCTTTAGTGCTTATTTTGAACATATCAAAAGCATATCCATTCTGATCAGCAATTTACACCAAAAACAAAAAAACACGCACAAAGCCGGGTTTAAATATTATACCTTTAAGATGTGTTAAATTTTTCATCATGCTCTGCCCTATAAATCCAGTTCGTTATTATTTATTGCGAGAAAAATATTAGGTCAGGATGCGAGTTTTACCATGGAATCTTTTATTAAAAAATATAACAGTAATTTGGCCAACATTTTTTAGCAGAATAATTGATCTGTTTTAACCTATATTTATTGATTATTAGGTTGTTCTTATGATATTAATAACCACAAAATTTTTAGTTTTTATTCTGTCCTGTATTTTATTTATTTACCCTATAAAAGCAGAAACATCATCTTTTAAAGATGATATAAACAAGCTTTCCATATTCAAAAATGCTTTTGATAAAATGTATGGAGAGATGAAACACCTTAACAACAGTGCAACACGGCATGAAACAGGTTATTTCTCCAATATTGAAAACGACCAGATTGAAAATCTTTTATTTCAGTATTTAATACTGCGGACATCCGTTTGGGAGATTATTAATAAATATCGTGATTATAGTACATATTCTGATGATCCATCCGAAAATATGAAAGCTTTGATCATTGGATATACTTCTGCACTTACATTATACAAGTACAGCGGAATTCTGATCACTACTAACATGGGAGATGGTCAGGCCATCGATAAACTAAATGAATCGTATTATAAGAGCGGTATTCCAAGAGGTTCTTTTCAAACAGTTTATATGAGTTTAACAAAGCTTGAGCACCTGGACGAGCTAGATATCGCCCATGAACTTATTTCAACTGAAATGAATGAACCAGGAACTGAATTATATTCACTTATAAAAGATCCAATTTATGGACCATTATTAAATGATCTTGATCAATTGCACTTTGCCCATGTGAAACTTCGCGAAGAGATCTTAAATCATTTTGTTCTGATTACACCCGAACTCACAAATCGGTTAAGACACAGCTCGATCAAGAAAAAAGTAGAGGATTTAATTAATAAAGCAGGAGGCAGATTTAATGCTTTGAAGGCAATGGCGCTCACCTATGGTGGTCATCTCAAATCTCCTATATCAAACCACCTGACTTTTTCAGACAGAGAGAAAGACACACTCATTTCAATTCTTCAACCAGGAGATATCATTCTAACTTATTCCGAAGGCTATATGAGCAATATTTTCCTTCCGGGGATCTTTACACATGGGATCGTATTTATTGGATCCAAGAATGGGTGGGAAGAGAATGACTGGCTTTCCATGGATATTTCGCATGAGCAAAGATCTCTTATAAAACCGGGAGATGATATTATTGAAGCCATCGCAGAAGGCGTAGTCTCCAATTCATTAAAAAAGATTTTAGAAAAAGAAATAAACCGCCTTGCTGTTTTTCGTCCTGACCTGAGTAAGAACCAAGTTCAGGATGTATTAAAAACAGTACATTCTTATTTAGGTAACTTATACGATTTTTCTTTTGATTTCAATAATGCAGAAACACAAGTATGCACTGAATTAATCTATCGCGGATTTAATGACATTGGACCAATTCATTTCGAACTTTCTAAACGGGCAGGGGTTATGAACATGAGTGCGGAAGATATTTGCAGATCAGCACTGGAGACAGGAAATTTGGAACTGGTTACACTTGTAATCGAAGATGAATACAGAGCAGGCAGACCACGTTTTGTAGAGAAAGAATACAGAATTAAAATTATGAATGAGTTATTGGATTAAATTATATATTATACTTTCTGAGCTGCTATTTCACTACGTGTTTTGACAGATTTAACAAAGGGATAGTAAAGATGGGATTGCCAGCTGTCATCAGGATCGTCTGGTATGCCGAAAACTTCAGGATATTTTCTGGTAATAAGGGCAGTACCAAAAATCACATCCCAAATAAAAAACATATTACTGAAATTCCCATTAGGATTACTAACACCGTCAGCTGGACTTTTCCCATGATGAGAAAAATGTGTACATGGTGTGGATATAAGCCGCTCAATTAACCAGGCAAGTGGATGCAAAAATTTGTGATTGTATAAAAATGCATCCCAGCGTGCTTCGCTGTGGGCACCAGTTACAATTAACTGTTTCATAATAATTGCAATAAGCACTTCTCGATATAACCCAAAATACGTAGCGATACCTAACCACCAGATATTGGGCATTAAAACATAATACAGAACTGCATTCCTGTAAGAAACCAATACACCCATTTCTCTTGCTGTATGATGGGGACGATGCAATTTCCATAACCAAGGCCATTTATGAGCCTTGCGATGATACCAGTACTGCAATAAATCATCTCCTATTAATACAAATAATGTAGAAGCCCATAGTGTTGACCCTAAAAAATTATTGCGATATTCAGGCAATAGTTTTGCAAATAGCAGAGCGGATAAAAGAAATATAATCGGTTTAATAAATACAAAAAGCTGAAAGGTACTTAGCAATTCTACATACCAATCATTTTTTGATCGTTTAGAATTTTTCCCGTAAAGACCACCCAGGACTTCGATCAATCCAAAAATGACTAATATTGAAAATACTGCATATACGTCTAAATATTTTATTTCAAGCATTTTTATCGAATTTTCAAATATATTGTAGAGAGAAGTGTTTCATTTTATTGACTTTTTTCCGTCACAATTTCTTTTAGTTTTCTTCTAAAATTATCATCTACAGTAAAATAGTGTCCACTTTCATCATGTATACTTATTCCTGTTTTGTGATAAAGATTTATGTGATGAACAAATTTTTTTAAATCTACTTTTACTTCTTCACCATTATTATCTATAACAATAACTTTTTTCATTTGAGCCAGAGGCGTTTCATTTAGTTACTCATTCTCCAATACATATATTGCTATCGCTTTACCAAATTTTTCGGTGTACGATGACGAGCTGGTACTCCCCTCTCCATCTGAACTAGTTGACTGATAGATTTTATTATCAGTATTTACAATCAAAATACCATTAGCGCCCAATTTTGCAGCTTCAATTTTTAATCGTTCGGTAACTTTATCCATTTTACTTTGCCAAGTAAAAAGTATTGCAGGGTCTTTAAATGCAAAATTACTTCCTGCATCAATTAATGCAATTTTTTCATATTTTTCAGGATAGTCTAAATATATTTTTACATTAGATGGATGGATTGGTTCTCTGGTTTCCCCCACAACTATATGAGAAACAGGAACACATCCAATAATCAGCGATAATATGGGCCAGAGGCGTTTCATTTAGTTTTTCCCAGATTCTGCTTTTTCTTTCAGGACACCCAATTCTTTGAGTTGTTTTTCCAGTATAATAATTTTCCCAAGGGCACCACGCCCAAAGATAAATCCTAATACTCCTAATGTTTCCATTATAATTCCTCTATTAGTATTTATATGATTTAATATTTGATAAAAATTACAAAAAATTATATAACAATGTGCGTGTCCTTTTTATTAATTGACCCACCCCCGTCTTTTTCGGGTTGGTGGT
>SCKQ01000079.1 GCA_004124535.1 Fidelibacterota bacterium | reverse complement strand
GGCCAGGCAAAATCGGTGAAAATTTTAGGATTTGATTTTGATAGAATGTTTAAAAGAAAGATCGAAACTGCAACTATTGGAATGGCTACGACAAATATTCCAATTATATCATCGGAATTTGATTATAATGAAACAACCGCAGCACAAATATTAGGACTAATATTTATTGATACTGAAAACTTAGCTTTACAGGATCTGCTAAATAAAAATAAAAAATACGATATCTTGATTGCTCCAAAATTTTCGAAAACAATAGAAGGATTTTGGCCAATTTATTGGACAGAAACGGTGTTGGTCAAAGCCCACATCGGAAAAATTAAATGATTTTATGGGATCATTAATATAAATCCATCAATATTAGCGCGGCGCTGTGAACGTTAATACCGCATTACTGGCAATTAGCTTAATAGCCATTTTTGGCTTCTTATCAGAGGCATTATTTCGCCGGACCAACATACCCGATGTATTGTTTCTTATCATACTCGGGTTTCTAATTGGCCCCAACGGATTCGGGTACACCTCACCAGAGGACCTGGCTCAGGTTGCACCAATATGCACCACATTTACCCTGTTGATCTTGATCTTCGATGGTGCATTCAATATTAATCTCTCCTCGTTGATCAGGGAATTTTCTTCCAGTCTAGTCCTGACAATCTACAATTTTGTCATTTCCACAATCGTTGTGGGAGGAATATTTTTCTATATCCATCAATATCATCTTGACGGCACCAATATGATGGCTGCTATGATCGTTGGATTTTCCCTGGCTGGTGTATCATCATCATTTGTTATACCCATTCTTAAACAGATCCGGGTGGGAGGCAAACTGTTCTCGCGGCTGGCCCTCGAATCGGCACTTACAGATGTACTCTGTATCGTGGCCACATTATCTGTATTAGAGGTCTATGAAAAAGGCATATTTGGTGTACAGGAAACACTGACTCACCTGATTGAACTATTTGCCATCGCTGGATTTATCGGTATCCTAGGCGGTATAATATGGATCGTCATTAGGGTCTTTGAAGAACAGAATTATATTATTACGATAGCTTATCTCATATTGGTCTATCTAGCTACGGAATACTTCGGCGGCAATGGTCCCATCGCCGCTTTATTCCTGGGTTTGATCCTCAATAATTCAAAACAGCTCTCGTCAATCAAAGCTGGAATCCTTTCCAGAAAAGTTGCTGAAAAACAAAAGGCCATCCAGGGTGAGCTTGGTGTAGAAGTAACCTCAGCAACTGAGAAACGGTATTACAATTTGATTTCCTTTTTTCTGAAATCGCTGTTTTTCATTTATGTAGGTATCCTTCTTGATATTACGGACCAAACAGCGCTAATTGTCGGTAGCGTTCTATCGGTGCTGATCATGATTACTCGCATGGGATCAATGCCATTAACTAAGGGGATGCCAAAAGCCCAGCGACAACTTGTTAATGCAGTTTTTGCCCGGGGACTGGCTGCTGCTGTACTGATTCAAGCGGTGATCCAGGCCGGTATGCCTGGTGCTGAATACATGGCCCGGGTTGTCTATGTAGTAATTATTGGTACAATTATTCTCAGCTCGCTGCGGGTATTTATCTTGCGAATGAAAATCGCGGAGACAAAAAGCTGATCATTTATAATTTTCTTTTCTAGTCCAGACCTTTTTTAGATAATTCTTTGCTTCCTTACTGCTGAGGTCTGTATACAGTTTATCATACAGTTCCTCTGTACTCATCTTGTTTGCCTTTTTAGATGCTTCCTTTATGTTTGCTTTGTCAACGAGAGCCTTAGATACATTCCCAACACCTGTATTATAAGCTGGTATGGCACAAAGGTACGCTCGTTCATCATCACGAATACGAGAAAAATAATGATGCCTGATCATGGATAAATAAGCACACCCCAGTTCAACATTGTTCTTGGGTTTGTATAGGTATTTGCCGCTGACATATTTATCCTTTTTATAGATCCACTGGTAGGCATCCCGGGCACCCGATTTCGGAACCAATTGCATCAATCCATAGGCGGGAACATGAGACTTTGCCTTGGGGTTAAAAGCCGACTCTGTTTCGGCAATTGCCAATGCAATTTCCGGAGGAATGTTGAACCTTCTTGCCTCTATAACAATAAGGTCCTTATATCTGTCCCTGCGCTTGGCAATATGATCATCACTCATCGGTATCTTGATGGAAAAAATGGTCCGTTTTTTTCCATCCTTTGAAAAATGCATGCGTACCTTTTTGGATTGTGTACTGACAACAGATTTGGCAAAATTCAGAGTATTGCTCATACCTTTCACAACTTTACCGCTGGCATCAACTAATTGATCTTTCAAAATCGGTTTTCCGTCGTCTCCTTTTTCTTTCAGAATATTATTCAATTGCCGTAAAAATTTAGAATTAAGGCCTTTGCCGCTTCTCGATCCATCTTGATCGCCATCATCTTTTTTATCTTGTAACGCGAAAAAAGTTATCGTATTAATTAGTGATGCGTTGATAGAAAGAATAATATTTTTCACATTGCCTATTTGAGTGATGTTAATCTTTTGACCCGGGTTTAGATCAAGGTTGTAAGAACCGTCTTTGCTTTCATTTTCATCCACGATCACCTCTATGGTAACCTCCCCTTTCTCAAAATCTACTATTGTCCGGGAAGTGAGATCCTTACTGTAGGATACATAGGTCTTCGATGTTGATTCCTTGTAGGAATCCCATATTTTTTCCACCTCTTTTTTAAATTTTTCCCGTTTTTCCTTTTCCTTCTTTTCTATATAATCATATTTCTTGGTGATCTTTTCATCATCGAGACCGAAAGTATTCGGTCCTTTTAAGGAAATAGCTATTTCTTTTTCCGGTCCGAAGAAAGCTACCGCAATAAAGATAATTGGCACAAGTGCGCAGAGGGTATAAAATACTACTATCGATTTATTCTTCATTATTTATATAACTATGTATCTGAAAAAGCTTACCATTTTCATTATTTATAACCAATACAATATATAGCTGAGCTTAGACCCTAGGTGTAAAAAAACCAAACCGTAGTTTGCAACCTTGTTTAATACTCTTATATCCGTCTAGGTTCCAATATTATTGAAAATGGTGCTTGCATTGTGACAATGCTCACATATCAAGACTATTGCAAATAATTACTGGAACTGATCCCGCATCTACCATGTAAAACCTACCGATTGCAACCAATTGTGATCATAAACGAAAATGAAAAAGGAGTAAAAAATGAACAAATACAAAATAAATCGTGGTAGAGTAGCTTTCGTAACACTGTCTTTCGGCATCATTGCAATGTTGATGATAATGAGTGCTAATAACCGTGCCCCAGAGTTATCCTATGAGAGTCCCTATGAAGAATCTTCAGAAGAAGTTGTTCTTGACGATCGCGCTGAAGCGTACATCGCTGAGGCAATTGAAGCTATAGATGTGATAATTGAGGAAGCTGAAAATGCAGAGGCAGAGCTCGAAACGGTAGCTTCAGAACCGGAATCTTTTAATGAAGCATTTGCTCAAGCTCGGGCATTGCTTGGTACCGGCCACCCATTTACCTGGAAAGGACAGGAATACACCACGTCCTATGCTGAAGAACTGGCAGCAAATAGCGCCCCGGTAGATGAAAAAGAAGATGAGTTAGATTCTGATACAGATAGTAATGAAACAAAATTCACTGCTGATGAAGAGGATGATGTTTACTCAGCCGTGCTAGGATCGAATGACTAAACCAGCTATTTTGAGTATGGCACACACAAAATCCAATGAAACGGGTCTGGCCTCCTGCCAGACCCGTTTTTTGGTTGACCAAGCATTTAAACACAACATATAAAATTTTATGAAATACATATTCTCATTATTCCTTGTTATAATTTTTCTTACGGAACACTTCTCTCCCCTTACCAAAACCACTAATGTATTAATCAAAGCAGTTGATAAAGAGGAGGCAATTTGTTACAGTGCCTGTAACGTTGTTGATCCGCTAATTACAGAACCCAAACCACAAACGGATCTATGGCAACATTTAAAAGAAAATTTATCATGGAATACATATTACAAGGATAAGACCGTACAGCAGGAGATCGAACGTATCAAAAATCATGGATCCTGGTATTTTAATTATTTATCGCACCAGGCCAGTCCCTATATTCATTATGTGACCACAGAGCTGGAAAAAAGAGGCCTGCCCCTGGAACTGGCATTATTACCATACATAGAGAGCAATTATGACCCCTATGCATTTTCCCATGGCAGTGCTGCCGGTTTCTGGCAGATGATACCCAGTACCGCACGGCAATATGGTGTGCCAATAAATAGCTGGTATGATGGCCGCCGGGATATTGTTTTTTCTACCCAGGCCGCCCTTGATTACCTAACGTATTTACATAAGAGATTTGATGGTGACTGGCTACTTGCTATCGCCGCCTACAATGCTGGTGAAGGCACAGTTTCTTATGTCCAAAGGCGGAATGCTGCCTGGGGCAAGAGTACGGATTTTTGGTCTTTGAGTTTACCCCGGGAAACAAAACAGTACGTACCCCGACTACTGGCCCTGATTCACGTAATTGAGAACAGCGGTTCTCTGGGCATAAGACTGCCCGAATTACCAAACAGTGCCAGGTTCACCATTGTGAATTGGCCCACACAAATTGATTTAACAGCGCTGGCGGATATCATAGATCTGCCACTAGAAAATATATACCAGCTGAATCCGGGTTTCAATTTTTGGCAATCAGCTCCTGATGGCCCTCATCAGATCCTGATCCCGGTAGAAAATAAATCGCTAATGAATGTTTTGATTGCGGACTTGCCAAGAGAAGGATCAATCCAATGGGTTCATTATAAGATCAACAGTGGTGATTGTTTGAGCAAAATCGCCAATAATTACTCCACATCAGTGGCGCTCATCAAAGCGGTCAACAAATTATCATCGAATACGATTATTGCGGGAGAACAACTGCTGGTTCCAAAAATTTCACCTGGTAGTGTATTACCAGCAGATGGGCATGACCCGCACTATACAGAATACAAGATAAAACGCGGGGACTCGTTGTGGGATTTAAGCAAGGAATTTGAGGTAACCATCGATGAACTTGCAGTCTGGAATAACATGAACAAAAAAGATTATTTGAAGATTGGCCAAACAATTAAATTATTTCAATGCGAAAATAAGCCGGACGTATTCCGCCCAGAAACAATACAAAAGGTTGCTTACCACGTCAGAAATGGTGATTCTCTAGGCCTCATTGCCGATCGTTTTAATGTATCTGTTTCAGAACTGGTCAAATGGAACAAAAAAGTGAAAAACCAACCCAGCTTGATTCACCCTGGGCAACGCTTGATTATTTATGTCGACATAACACAACAGTATTTTGATGCCTAAGAAAAGTAATCAGTAATACTTTTAACCTAGATATTCGTTTCATTGTTTAATTTGTCTTAAAATAGAAAATGCACCAATACCAGTTTTGGCGTTTTCTATTTAATAATCACTGTTTCCTAACCTGTCTGCCGTTATTTTTCATTACCGCTTATCCAATTCTGGCGCAAACCGGTAACATTAGCGGTAGGGTAGAAACGGCAACTAAAGGCACGCCTCTGCGCGGCGCGGACATTCTACTTATCGGTACCGACATTGGTGGATCAACAGACAGTAGCGGTATCTATACGATCGCAAACATACTTCCAGGGACATACAGCCTCAGGGCATTCTACATTGGTTATACACAGACAACTGTTACAGATATAAAGGTATACCCTGGCCAGACCACGAACATCAATTTTATACTTGACGAAGAAGTCTTAAAAGGTGAAGAAGTAACCATTATAGCAGAGCGAGAGTTGATCAGACCTGGTATATCGGCGAATACGATCAACCTGGATGCTGCAAATCTGGAAAATCTTCCTATAGCTACGATTGAAGACGCGGTCCGCCTGCAAGCAGGTGTTGAGCCAAATATGACAATTCGAGGCGGGAATATTA
>SCKQ01000037.1 GCA_004124535.1 Fidelibacterota bacterium | reverse complement strand
TGTGAGCATGGATCTCATTGAGAGTGCTTCTTTAATTCCAATGTTCGGCAATTTGGGTGGTGTCAATTCATAGAGTTTTTCTAAAAAGTGAGTCAGGTTATCAATGTATTGAGTGAAATCTTTCCAGGCCTTGGCGTCTTCTTCTGAATGATTTGAAATGGACGCGGCGGTCTCATTCGCATTTCGGTAAAATGAAATATGTTGCCCGTTGGTATCTAAAGCAGTACGAACAATTTCGGGAGATGATAATTCCAGACCATGAGATTCAAGGTTCAGTTTTTTCATGACCCTGGGATCAATCCATTTCACCGTATCATGGACCAGGTTGCATTTAAATCCCCGCGCAAATTCTGTTGATGTAGCCAAACCGCCAATCTGATCACGGGCTTCAAGTAAAAGCACCTTTTTCCCGGACTGACCCAGAATGGAAGCGGTGACTAAACTGTTCACACCACCGCCAACAACAATACTATCGTACCGATCCATCACCAGTCCTTCAAGATCTTTTTGGCGGCCATTTCCCCGGGAGATCCGGTGACCCCGCCGCCGGGATGTGTCCCGGAACCGCATTGATAATAATTGGTGATGGGCGTTTTATAATTGGCCCATTTCACAGCAGGACGCATGACAAACAATTGCTGGAGGGTTAGCTCACCATGAAAAATATTACCTTCAGTCAATCCAAAAGTCGATTCCAGATCAGCAGGTGTCAGCACCTGCCGATGCAGAATGATATCCTTGATGTTGGGTGCATACCGGGCAAGTGCATTGATTACCGCATCACCGAAGTCTTCCCGTTTTTGATCATCCCAACCCCCTTTGATATCGTAGGGTGCATACTGGACAAAGCAGGACATAACGTGCTTACCAGGTGGAGCCATTTCCGGATCGATAACGGATGGGAAAATAATGTCCATGTATGGTTCCTGGGAGAAATTGCCGTACTTGGCATCGTCATAAGCCTTTTCCAAATAATCATAACTGGGGCTGATGGAAATAGCCCCCCGAAGGTGGGGGCCATCGCCGGGCAGGGAGGTAAAATTGGGCAGTCCATCCAGGGCCAGGTTTACTTTTCCCGATGAACCGCGGATGCGGAAGTTTTTGATATCTGTCACAAAATCCGATGGCAGATCGCTTTCATCCACCATTTTCAAAAAGGATAGTTTTGGATCCAGTCCGGAGATCACTTTGTCCGCATGGTACTCGTCTCCATTTTCAAGCACAACACCAACGGCACTACCATTTTTGACGATGACTTTTCCCACCGCTGCTTCGGTTAGGATATCTGCGCCAAATTGTTCAGCCGAACGAGCAATAGCCATACTGACGGCACCTGTTCCGCCGCGCTGAAATCCCCAAGAGCGAAAAGCACCATCAATATCGCCCATATAATGGTGTAGCATTACATAGGCGGATCCCGGCGAACGTGGACCCATAAATGTACCAATGATGCCGCTGGAGCACATGGTGGCCTTCAGGGGCTCAAATTCAAACCATTCATCCAAAAAGTCTGCCGAACTCATAGTCATGAGTTTGGTCAGATATTCGAATTGTTCATTGCTCAATGTTTTGAAATGATTCAAAAGTTTTTTCATAGCACCCAAATCTGATAGACTGGGACGCATTATATTGGGTGCGATCGTTTCCAAAATAGGGCGAACCGCCATACCGATCTGGCCCATAAGCGGACCGAAACGCATATACGTTTCTGCGTCCCGCGGGGAATGGCGGGAAATTTCTCGATATGTTTGATCCTCATCGGCAGTGCGTAGCAGGTAATCATTGTCCAGCGGTGTAAAGGTACTTTCCAGCGGTAGAAGTTCAAGGCCAAACTTCGGCAGCATCAGTTCGCGAATGATATTGGGCTTCAACAGACTCACCACGTAGGAACAGACAGAATATTTGAATCCTGGAAACACTTCTTCCGTAACAGCCGCACCGCCGAGTACATAGCGCCGTTCTAAAACCAGCACCTTTTTTCCGGCGCGGGCAAGGTAGGCCGCAGCGGTTAATCCGTTGTGACCACCACCGATAACAATGGCATCATATTTGTTTACTAAGGACACGAACGTTTCCTTTCGGGATCAAAAAAGGGTGTTTTGACTACGATTGCAGGTGTGACTTTTCGATAGTGTTCTACTTTTAATTCAAAATCCAACGTTGAACCTGATTGCGCATAGTCTGATTTAACATGGGCCAAGGCGATGTATCGTTTCAGGATGGGAGACCAGCAGCCACTGGTGGCATAACCCACTTGTTTGTTGCCTTTGTATAAAGGTGTACTGGTTCTCCAAGCTGTGCCTGGAAGTCCAGGTGCAAGACCAACATTTCGGTAATGGTTCTCTAGTTCAGTCCACTGAATATCAATGCCGACAAACTCCCATTCCGATCCTTGAGCCAATTCAGTTTCGAGAGCTTTTTTACCGATAAAATCTTTCTTCTTCATTTTTACGGCCCACCCAAGTCCCAGTTCATAGGGGGAAGATTTCCTGGTCTCAACAATGGCGTGGCGTGATGAAATATAATCCACATCCAGTAGGATTAGTCCCGCTTCGATGCGTGCCATATCCAGCGCTTGTAGTCCGGTGGGTGTAATACCGAAAGGCTTGCCCTTATCCATGAACAAATCCCAGACGGACAGTGCATCTTTCGGATCCATCCAGATTTCGTAACCAAGATCGCCTGTGTAACCAGTACGGGAAATAGATACAGGTATATCACCGAATCGGGTTTCCATCATCCAGAAAAACTTGAGATTATCTAAAGTATTGCTGGCGATGAAATTTAAAATAGCCCGCGAGTTGGGTCCCTGCAGGGCAAGAGCAGCAGTGGTTTTTGAATCATCGGTAATGGTTAAATCCATTCCAATCGCATTGGTTTCAATCCATTCTAAATTGGGTTCAGCACTGGTAATGCGAAATTTTTGGTCGGTTAATCGCTGTACCGTGCCATCGTCGATCTGTTTGCCGTTTTCATCGCACCAGGGGGTGTACATGACCTGACCAACCTTGCAGATACCGATATTCCGCGTCACCAGGCGATCTAAAAAGGGCTGAGCAGCGGGACCTTCAATGATGTATTTGTATAAAGGTGTGATGTCTAAAAGAGCGGCTTTGGTGCGGATGGCGAAATATTCATTCTCGTGGGTCAGTTCATAATTGGTGGCCGCAAGATAACCGGACCATCGGCGCCACTCCTGGGATTCATTCAGCTCGGATGTCCGCTCAAAAAATGGCGATAACTTAAGTTGGGTGCGGGCGGTGAACTGATTGCCGTAATTCATTATACTGATCGTAAAAAGGGTCGTGTTAAACAGGTCGGGCCGCCGGCACCTTTCAATGAAATCTCCGATCCATCATAGGTATGAACTTCCACATCTTCCGCTTCTAATCTGCCTTGTGTGATAGGATTACCCTCGATCATTATGCATTTTCGTGGTGCCACTGGCAAAACGTTGCAGCCCATGGAATTATATTCTTCATCGGGGACTTCCACCAGATTGATCCCACGCTCAATCAAATACTGACGAAACGAAACAGAAAGCAAGCGAGAGTAGACCAGGTAAAGATTGTGATCAATGGGGCTCACATTACTCATTAAGTGCATGCAACCACCAGGGCCGGTCCAGTGGGGGAGTGAAACTGAAATAACTTCATCCACCAAATTACCCAATAGTTCCCTCAACTGCCGAATCCCTTCTGCATTAGAACGATAACCTTCACCAATGGCAACGGTGCGTTCATCGATCCACACCACGTCGCCGCCTTCCAGGGTTCCCGGTGCTTCAATCCGACCGAGAATTGGAACATCAATTGATTGAAAATAGTTTTCCATTGCTGCTGATTCCAGCAACCGATCCTTTTTCCCCATGATACAGAGAATCACTCCGCCGTTGGCAACAACACAGGGGTCATGGGTATAGATTGAATCAAGAGATGTGGATTCATCTTCCGGGAGATGATGAACTTCGGTGCCAAAAGATTCAAGCAATCCTGCGAATGTGTCATAATCGGCCAATGCCTTTTCAAAATCCGGAACACCGAAATAATTGAGTTGCGGAGATTGATGATCAACGTTTACTTGATTTCTGTACGCATCCTTGGGGTGTTTGATAAGAACCCGGCGGATGGGATCCACCATATTCTGGCAGCCGAAATTGTTATTCAATGCTGCCTCCACACCAATCCACAATCAAGTTTGCAATAATTTTAATACAGGACATGACATCATCAATTTCTACATATTCGTTGATAGCGTGTGCGCGGCGAACATCACCGGGACCAAAGAGCACAGCGGGTATTTTGCAGTAATTGGTAAAGAGTGCCATGTCAGCAGCATAGGTAACACCCTCTATTGTTGGTTCCTTACCTGCGGTTTGGGCGTAACACTCAGCGAGTGATTGAATGAGGAGATGGTTGGGATCCGTTTGTCCAGATTCATATTGTCCCTCAAACCATACCACAACGGGCGGATGGTCTTTCAGCCATACATCTTTCAAGGCTGTTTCATGGATATGTGTCTCAAAGGCTTGCCTGGCAGCACCAACTGCTTCCCCGGGAAAAATCCCAAACCTGCCCTCCACAACGACGGTATCCGGCACGGATGAATGCCAATCGCCCCCTTGAATCGTGCCAATATTGATTGGCGCTACCATTTGGTATGATTTATAATACTCACTTTGATAGGCTGCATTTCGTTCTTGCTCAAGATTTAATATAGATTGATGGATCAAATTTGTTTTTTCAATGGCACTGACCCCTTCCCAGCGCATGGCGCCGTGGGTCGCTTTGCCTGGAATGGTTATCCGGAAATTGAGGGCACCAGAATGAATAGGAGAAATATTCAAGGACGTTGGCTCCAAAACCACAGCTCCGTCTGCAGAATAGCCTTTTACAACATTTGCCAAGGTACCACAACCGCCAGATTCTTCACCCACCACCGACTGCACCATTATATTTCCTCTTGGGCTAAATCCTATTTCTTGGAGAATCTGGATCGCAAATATTCCTGAAGCCAAACCTGCTTTCATATCGCAGGAACCCCGGCCATAAATTCGATTGTTTTTAATAAAACCAGACCAAGGCGATTTATCCCAGAGTTCCAACGATCCAGTAGGCACCACATCCACGTGGCCATTGAGAATGAGGGATTTACCCTTTCCATTACTTTTCCAATTTCCAACAACGTTAAACCGGGAATCAGGGGAATAACCGTCATCATTAAATGCCGGGTGGTCTTTTAATTCATCGAATCGGACAGGAACCTTTTCAGCCTCAAATCCTAGGGATTTCAACTTATCAGAAATAATGTTTTGAACAGGTCCTTCATTATTAGCCAAACTGGGGGATCGGACGAGTGTTTGGATGAAAATGACGATGTCATCTCGGGCAGCATCCACAGCAGATGCGATTTGTTGCTGCAAATTAGGCATTCTTTTCCCAAAATAATTTTGTGGCATCAAGTAAAGATGGAACACATTCAAGCTTTTTTGTTGGGGGAATCGCAGACATCGGAAAGGTGAGTTTATGAAATTCTGTCAGGTGATCCCAACAAAGAAAAAGGGCAGTATGAACCGCCCTTAAATAAGTGTGCAGAAACCTGTCCCTGACATAATAAGGTCACGTTAATCAAAAAATATTGATTGTATTGCTAAATTAGCTTTGCTTAATGGGTTTAGTTTTCAATGCTGGCGAAACACAGCAGTTTGGTGAACCTGTATCTTTATTTCATTTTAAATATTAGATAAAGCATGTTAATAAGATTTTTGTTTAACAACAATAACCTACGATTATATTATTAATTTATTCTGCAATTGCAAAAACTTACGTTAACCTGTTTATAGAAAATTCAAAACCACTTTAAATGTATAGCCATTCAAATACCTGTATATTATATTTTAAATAACCAAATAGGAAAAATAAATGATAAAAACTCTAATCAATCGCTGGGTCGGAATCTGTGTATTACTTTTTTTTGTAATGCCTGGTTTTGCCCAGGAACATCCTTCTGAACACCCTTCTGAACATCCTTCTGAACATCCTTCAAAAGTAACCTCTACACCCATCACGAAGGATAATCTTGCTGAGGCTGTTGTTCAGTATGTTAAATCGGAATCGAATCGGAACATGAAATTCATCGTGGAAGACCCAGAAACAGGAAAAAACCTCGAGCTGGTATTATTAAAAGTTCATAAAGACCGTTTATCTGCAGTTGGGGATGACCTGTATTTTGCCTGCGCTGACTTCAAAGCAAATGATGATAAAGTATATGATTTGGATGTATTTATGAATGGTAAATCCGCTGAAGAATTATCTTTCAGTGAGTTCCTTGTACATAAGGAAGAAGGTAAAGAGCGGTACGGATGGCAAGAAGAAAAAGGTGTATGGAAAAGGGTTCAGCTTGAACCGGAAGAACCAGCGGTAACACTCGAGCCGGAAGAAGCAGAAGACTAAATAATACTGATCATCTTCAGTTAACCACTTCGTAAAAAAAATTGGGAATAAACCCCCTTGATGAGACACCGTTCACCTTCACATAAGGATGAACGGAAAAATTTACGATATCCGTTGTTGTCCCACCAGGAAGAGGAATATCCCTTCCGACTGTGAATTTTACACGACGGTTATCCAACTTCCCAAAATAATAATCTTCTTGGTCAGGATGTTTGTCCGCCTCAGAGATATCCACTGGGAACCATCCTTCTCCTTCGTGGTAAAACTCAGTCCAACAGTGGTATCCAATAACCGCACCAGATAAACCCTTAGGAATCGAGAATCCGATATTAAATTGCGCAGGCGTTTGCTGCACACGAAGAAGTGCATTAAATAAACTATGATAATCCGTACAGTTTCCTTTTCCAACCTTACAGGCATACACAGCATCACCCTGACCCCAACCATCACCGGATTTATCATATTCCATATGCTTTATGATGGTATCGTATATTTCTCTGATTTTATCATCGCTCGTACCAGAAATGGCATCAGCGATGGAATATAACTGAGGATTCAACGGTACTTTTTTATAGGGCTGTAAATATAACTCACGGGTGGTTGCTTCAGTATATATTGTGTGGGGTCTGGCTTCTTGGCGATGTACACGAAAATTCACTGTAAGTGTATCAGGATCTGTTAATTCAAAAGGAGTTAAATGTAGGAATAAGTTCCCAAAAATAGAATCATTCTCCATACAATACTGGTGAGAAGTACTTACGAAAAGGTTATCAATTATTTGGAAGGGTCCCGTTTGCGGGACAGGTATCCATGCTTCCACGGTCCCCGGTTCATTGAAAATGACTTCATATTCAAAGTCAAAACTGAAAGGTGTAAATTTTTCATCAGAACAGGAAAAGAAGAATACGGATAAAATGGAAAAGATGAAGACTGAATTCTTATTCTTTAATAACATTCATCTGTATGCATATCTTTATATTTCATCCTATTACTTTGGATGAGATTTATATATCTTTAATAGGTAATCCTAGTGCCCAAACAAATCGGAAATGTACGGTATATAATGTGATCCCGGTGCGACTCGAACGCACGGCCAATGGCTTAAAAGGCCACTGCTCTACCAACTGAGCTACGGGATCAAAATTTTAAAAATTCGGGGCGGAAAATTACATGAAATCATTCCCAGATGCATAGAAAAAGACTTGGAACTTCACTCTTAATTATATTGTAAAATTATAAAAGTGGACGTTACTTCCTCGCACATTGAGAAAATAAAATAAGAAAAAGGTGTAGCTAGACATGGTGTCTGGACATATTGCTGACTTTTCACTTGACTATGAAGTCGGAAACTCAGTGTTTATTGACAATAAAGAATGGGTCATTGCTGAAGTACGTACAGGATTTATTATACTTCAGCGAGATAGTATAGATGGCACAAGTCAAACCATTGATGTATCCAAAAACAAACTGCAAGAGTTAGTGAAAGAGACACAACATAAGTTCGAAAACTGAATCGGTTATTTAACCGAAAATCAATCTAAAGAACCTTCGATACAGGTTGTATCAAACCCTCCCCGTGTGTTATATACAGTCATAACTTGCAAACGAGCTGTTTCCAACACTGACTTCAAATCATTGTAAATTCGTTTTGTAGCGCCCTCTTGGTAGATACCCACATTGCGGTAACTGATAAAATAATATTTTAAAGATTTTAATTCGACACATTTTCCACCTGTTGGGAAATATTCGATTTTTACATAAGCTAAATCCGGTAAACCGCTGAAAGGACAAACGGCACTGAATTCATCTGTTTCAGTCAAGATGTATTGATCTGGGCTATCAAAATCAAATGTTTCCAGGAGTTCCGGGCGAATTTTATCTTCGCCGTCAAACGCAAGTTTTAAACCTTCTGCCTGTGCCATGATTTTATTCCTTTAAAAAATAGTTATGTGACCCCGGAAGGACTCGAACCTTCAACCAATGGCTTAAGAGGCCACTGCTCTACCAATTGAGCTACGGGGCCATTTGTATTTCCTGTCTGGAAACTACATGGGTATTTCCGTTAGAAAACAAGCGGGCAAAGTTATATATCTGGGTACGTAAGTTCAACAATATTGAATGGAATTGATAAAGAGTACAAAAGGGGGACTAAAAGTTGAAACTATGCATTTTCGTTATTGCTCAGAATTATCTGTCCATGTATTTTAGGTCTGCCTTTGAGCCGTGAATTTATGATATTGAGTTTGCGTTTGAAGAGGTTGGCAAGTGAAAAGTGAAATGGCTCCGGGTTGGCGTTCGGAGCCATTGTCTTTTATATTATTCGTAAATTCCAGCAGTTATTTGAAAATGGGGGCGACCGGTTTCGACGGGATAAGATCGTTGTTAAACTGCATGCGGAGATCCCGGAATTCTCCTAAATCATCCGGACATTCATACATGCCGATTACGGCTACATGGCTGCAGCTTAAGACTGTGGCTCGTCCTTTATCCGATTTGTCTGTGGTTAGATAAAAGGGCGTCGATTACACAGACTGGTTCCTGTTACTGCCCATAATTCAGGAATAAGATCTTACGGGCTGGTTCTGCTGACTGTCAGTCCCTGGCCATATGCGGAATAAGATCTTGCCAGGAGACTAAGCATGTAGATGTTTTGCAGGGGTTTATTTCGGACGGGAGTTCGAATCTCCCCGCCTCCACTTTGTAATCTGTCTACACTTTCGCTTCAACATATAGGTGGCGGACAGGTCCGGCTATACTAATTTATATAATATTCCTTAAATAACTGGAAACACAATTTAAATAGAGAGTAAAAAAATTCCAGTCCCCATGAGATACTCTTACTATTTTATTGTGTTAATAAATTTTTCGTGAATGCTGGATCAGGTGAAATAGGGTTACCATTTATATCATTATCTGAAGCAAATAAGGCTAAAGATAATTGCTGATGACCTTGAAAATATTTTGGCTCATTGGTATGAAGAATCAAAATATCTGTAAGAGGCGTTCCGTTAATGGTACAGGAATGGATTGCGTCTGCAGCTCTGACCAATTGATAAATTGCAACTCCCGGTTTTATATCAATAACGCTGTCCTGAAAATATATGTTGAGCAATAAATCCCCATTTTGCATGCGGTTAAAATCAATCTCTGAGATGATCCAATTTGAATAAAAATGTAGGAAATCTCCTGGCTTGGCATTCAATAATGCTGCCTTAGCATCCTGTATGATATTGTTTTCTTCTTCAAGGACTTCATTTAGGGCTGCTATAAACGCTGCCGCTGCACCTCGGTTTTGGTGATTTATTTCATCTTGGTCAATATAATTATTAGCAACAGAGGTATAATGTTTTTTAAGTAAAACCTGCATTTCACTGGAACCCCTGGATAAGCCTTCTGTTTTTTGCTTGAATGTTTCATCAGTTGTTATAGAGTAATGAAAAAATTGGAACCATTCTTCTCTCTGTGCAGGAGTCAAGCGATAATAGTGGGCATCCAAATTATCAGCAAAACGTACGGTAAACAAGATTGGCTCGAGTTCGACTGATGCTTCCACATATTTTCGCTGAATAATTTCATTTTTTTGTAAATAAACTGTGTTTATAGGTAATACTTCAATACGCGGATGATTAAAATGATTGGGATGATCAGCATTATGAAAGCGAATCGATGAAGTCAGGTCGTTCAAGTATTGTTCTTTATATTCCGCTAAAAAATCGAAGAGGGTATTGCTCTTTTCTTTCTCTAATATTTCAGCGACCATCCGAGCCCCAATTTCCGCATGGAGAAACTTTGGCAAAGTCGGGTGATCAGCAAGGTCAGGATATCCAATATCGTGCAATAATACTGCTAGTAAGATCAATGTTTTCACTTGTTCAACTGGAATGGTTCCGTATTTATTTGCCGCATACTGACTTATTTCTGGCATTACCTCCAGAATGCGCATGGCAATAGCTACTGTTCGAATATTATGATCAGCACCATGGGATACATACCAAGGGATATTGTCAATATGCTGAGTAGCGAGACGAGCTAACAGTTCTTTAACGAATACAGTCTTAGTTTCATTTTTGCCAGGTAATTCTGCAAATAAGGAAAGAAATTCATTAAACACCCGCCACGTTCCATCAGCAGCAATTTCGTCCAAGGCAGGTGGAATGGGAATATCTGAAAAATCCTCTGTAGAAACATAATATCGTACAACCTCATGCTGTCCATAGACGGATTGACAAAGCAGCAGTGTTAGTAATGCACTGCATGTATAAACTATAAATCTATATAACATCTTTACATCCTTTCTGGAGAAGAAATACCCAATACCTTTAGACCATTAGCCAGTACAATTTTAGTTGCTGTTATTAAGGCAATGCGTGCTGCAAAAAGATCATTATCATTAGTAATGACTCTGCAGTCAACGTAAAAACGATGAAAGCGCGCAGCAAGATCCTGTAAATAGTTTGCAATATCTTGAGGCTCAAGTTGATTTTGTGCTGTAGCCATGACTTCTGGAAATTGCTCCATGGTTTTTAATAATTCAATTTCAGCAAGATGCGTAAGCAGAGACGGATCATAGTCAGCCATAAAATCTTTTTCTAATCCTTCTCCACGCTTGATAATGTTACAAATTCGTGCGTGGGCGTATTGTAAATAAAATACAGGATTTTTTTCTGATTGGTCTGCAGCCAGATCAAGGTCAAAGTTCAAATGGGAATTCATACTGCGCATAATAAAGAAATATCTAACAACATCACCACCAACATTATTAACCAATTCTTTCAACGTGACGAAATCAGCCTTCCGTGTAGACATCTTAACTTTTTGTCCGTTTTTCAGCAATGTAACAAATTGGTGGATCAGTACATTGAAATGATCGGTTTTATAGCCCAATGCTTTAACTGCAGCAACTACGTCTGGATACGTATCAACATGATCAGAACCAAGTATATCAATGATAAGGTCAAAATCACGTTCAACTTTATTAATATGATAAGCTATATCAGGAAGACGATAAGTAGGTTCACCGGAACTCTTAATCAAAACGCGATCTTGATCCATTCCCAATTCTGTTGTTTTAAACCATGTGGCACCCTCTGCTTCGTAAATAAGGCCTTTGTTCCGTAAATCAGATGTTACTTTTTCAACTGCTCCGGAAGTATAAAAAGTTTTTTCGTTGGAAAATTTATTATGATGAATACCGAGGTTTTTTAAAGACTTTTTAATTTCATCAAAAATAGCATCTTCAGCTGATTTACGAAATACACTGTGGCCGTTTTCAATATTATTCCCATGCTCCTCTTGAATTTTTCTGGCAATATCTCTGATGTATTCACCCTGATAGCCATCTTCAGGAAATTCACTAGAACCATCCACAATTTCTCTATACCTAGCTTCCACTGAATCACCGAGTATGCGCATCTGGCGGCCAGCATCATTGAAATAGTATTCCCGAGTGACTTTATAGCCATGGTTTTCCAGAATATTGGCTACAGTATCTCCAAGCACAGCATTTCTTCCATGCCCAACAGTCAGTGGACCTGTTGGGTTGGCGCTTACAAATTCTACATTCGCTGTTTTGTTTTTCCCTAATTCTGATTGTCCGTAAGCGTTGCCCGCTTTTATGATTTCACGGATCAAGGATTGATAATAGGAGGGATTAATTTTGAAATTGATAAATCCTGGAGGAGATGGGAAAACATCAGCAATAATTTTTTCATCTTTTTCAAAGTAGCCAATGATTGATTCTGCAATTACCATAGGCGTCTTTTTTGCAGCTTTAGCCATCGCCAATGGCAGGTTTGAAGATAAATCCCCATGTTTTTCATCTTTTGATGAACTAATAACAACGGATCGAGGTGCAAAACCTGCTTTTTGCGCAGCTTCAGTCAGCAGTTTTTGGATATTTTTCTTCAGGTTCATCTTTATATTTTGTTAATGGTGCATCAGTCCAGAGGCTTTCCAGGTTATAATATTCTCTTTCGTGAGTTTTAAAAATATGAACAACAACATCTACATAATCAAGTAAGACCCAATTGAGTTGTTCATATCCTTCAATTCGCCAGGGTTTATGATTTGTGCCTTTGCGGATGCTGTCGGCAATCGCTTTCACTTGCACATCAGTATCCGCAGAACAAAAAACAAAATGATCTGTCATACTTGTAATTCCGCGTACATCAAGTGCAATAACATCTTCAGCTTGTTTTTCAAGTGCAAGATCAGCAATACCCCGGACCAGTGCACTGGCCTCATCTTTGGGCGTTGAAGGGGCGGGTGTCAATGTTATTTTAAGTAATCTACCAGTGGTTTTATCGTGGCAAAATCACTGCCAATGATCACAGTTATATCAACGTTTAATTCCTCGTCCGGGATATGTTTGATGCGCACCTCATCCTGTTCGTTTATCCCAAATGATAGGGCGACTTTTTTCAAACCCTCAAAATTCTCATTTCTCAAAATGAGCATTGTCTGGTCGTAGTTATAATGATCCGCGTTTTCTGATCGTACAACGTCCATTTGTTGTGAGCGTAAATAATCAGAAACTTTTCCAGCTAATCCAGGAACACCACAGCCGTTTAGGATCTCAACTTCAATATCCAGAATCGGCTTCTCATATATTTCAATTGCAAGTTTAGGAGTGTCAGGAAGAGATGGAAACGTGATCTCGATTGGAACACCTGTTTGAATCTGACGGTTTGAAAATGAAAAAATAAAAGCTAACAGCAGTAATGACAGGATGGCGATCGCTGAATTGACCAACATTCCTTTGATATCCCTACGTTTGGCAGGGCGGGATACTTTGGAGCTGAAAAGGAGTTTATTCTTTTTACGGCGTTTTATTCTGGCCAAGTGTTAGTAGCCTATTAAGTGAAGGTGTTGGTTTGGTCTTTGGTAATATGTGGGGTAATTGTTTATTTGAAAACTTAAAAAACTGTTTTCAGATGCTTTATAGTTCAATCCTACTCCATAAAAAACATTCCCTTGATTTTGCATTCCACCCATAGTTGGCTGAACAAGGCTTACTTGCGTATTCAAACTCATTTTTGGAGTTAATGCCAGAGAAAAAGAATTGGTGTATGCTCCTACACCAACAGACATTCCGCCCATATTCATTATGGACATGGAAAAACTGTGGTTCATTTGAAAGTTTTGAGCATCAAGCAGAGAAGGTATGACAGGACCGCCAGTAATTGATTCCCTGATATTTTGATGGGGTGCATCAGTTCTGAATTGACCAAAGGTGGGAGCGACAAGAGCCAACAGAGTTGATGCTATTATAATTTTGGAAAAAAGTAACTGATTTTTCATGGTGTTAATTTCGCTTTATTTAGGTCTATTTTGCAATCCCGTAATTAAAAATTAGTTCCGACTTTCTATGGTTCCACCACCCAGGCAAATATCATCTTTATAAAACACAGCCGCTTGACCTGGCGTTACAGCGAATTGGGGCTTTTCAAACGTCACATTTGCAGTGCCGTTTGAGATATTGACTGAACAGGGTTGGTCTTTTTGCCGATAGCGAATTTTGGCATTTAATTCATTTGAAGAGGGTGTATAATTAGAAACCCAATGCAGATCTTCAACAATGACTTGTGAGTGAAATAAATCAGGATGGTCATGACCTTGTGCTACAATGAGTTTATTTTTTTTCAGATCTTTATCAACAACGTACCACGGTTCTTCCTTCTCACTATGTCCGCCACCGATACCAAGGCCTTGTCGCTGTCCCAGCGTGTAAAACATTAAGCCATCATGTTTTCCAACAGTTTTTCCATCTATAGTAACCATATTCCCGGGGTCAGATTTAAAGTATTGGTGGAGAAATTCAGTGAAATTCCGTTCACCTATAAAACAAACTCCTGTACTATCTTTGCGATCGTGATTTGGCAACCCTTTTTCTTTTGCCAGATTGCGAACATCTTCTTTTGTCATTTCTCCAATGGGGAATATGGTTTTTTCCAGCTGTTGTTGATTTAACATGAATAAGAAATAGCTCTGATCTTTATTTCCGTCGATTCCTTTTCGCAGTTGGACAGAACCATTGTTGTGATTGAGCCGAGCATAATGGCCAGTTGCTATACGGCTGGCACCCAGTTTCAACGCATAATTTAAAAAAGCTTTAAATTTTATTTCTTTATTGCAAAGTGTATCTGGATTGGGAGTTCTGCCGGCAGCATATTCTTTCAAAAAAAGATCAAAAACCTCTTCTTTGTATTCTTTAGAAAAATTGACTGTTTTTAACTGTAATCCCAGATGATTACAAGCCAGCAATGCATCATTATAATCCTGCTCGGCTGTGCAATATGGGCTGTCTTCCTCCCAGTTCTTCATGAAGATGCATTCCACATCAAAACCTTGATCTTTCAACAGCAAAGCCGAGACAGCGCTGTCGACGCCGCCGCTCATGCCCACAATAATACGCTTGGACATTTCAGGCGGCGGAACGAATCTGTTCCAGGGAAGATTTAAGGGATTGTGTTAAATAATCTACATCTTGTAGCGTGTTGCCAATGCCGAAACTGATACGCAAGGTGCAAATATTGATATCATCCTCTATACTCATTGCTGATAAAATGCGCGAAGGTTTAATATCGCCCGCAGAACAGGCCGAACCGCTGGAAACAGCAATCCTTCTGCGATCAAGGTGAATCATGAGCAGATCGCTTCTAAAACCTGGAAATGAAATGCTTACGAGTCCTGGAAGCCGTTTTTCGGGATGGCCATTAAAAATTGCATCGGAAAATGAATTGGATATTTGTTTATGAAACGCATTGGTCAATGAGTCTAAATAGAATTGTGTATCAGCTATATTTTTTGTTGCCAATTCAGCAGCTAATCCCAATCCCGCAATCCCGGAAGTATTTTCAGTGCCGGCCCGCAATGAGCGTTCCTGGCTGCCACCTATGATTAATGGTTTGAGCTGAAATCCTTTACGAACAAAAAGTGCACCGACACCTTTAGGCCCATAAAACTTGTGAGCGGAAAAACTCATACAGTCGACTCTCAGTTCTTTCGCATTAATCGAAATTTTTCCAAGCGCCTGAACTGCGTCTGTATGCATTATAATACCATGCTTCTTGGCAATTACTGCAATTTCAGCAACGGGCTGGATGGTCCCCATTTCATTATTGGCCAGCATGATGGATATAAGGCCGGTTTTTTCTGTAATGGCATTTTTAACTTCTTCAGGATTTACCACTCCAGCTTCATCAACTGAAACAGCAGTATAGGTCACCCCAAACTCCTCCAAATTGTCCAATACATTCAAAACAGCAGGGTGCTCAATTACAGATGTAACAACATGTTTTTTCTGCTGATGGGTTATATCCCAGAGCACTAGGTTATTGGCTTCTGTTCCGCCACCGGTAAATATGACCTCATTGGAACTGCAGCCAATGGCTTTGGCCATTTGTCCCCGGGCGGTTTCGATCAATGTTTTGGCTTTTTGCCCGGGAGCATGTATGCTGGAGGGATTACCAAAATGGAGTTCACCCACGTTTACCATGAGTTCTTTTATACGAGGGTGCAGGGGTGTGGTGGCACTATGGTCAAAATAATACATTATTTATTGGATTTTAGCTGGGGAAATTACGAAAAATTGTATACTTATAAATCGTTTCGTATAGCGGCGTATTTGATGGTATTCTGTAAATTTTGATAAAAAGGTGGTTGACGGTTTTCCAGCAGATCGATAGTTATTTTTTGGTCATAATTATAGCGCACTACATCCCAGTCAAACGAGTCACCTTCAACAGTTAAAAATGCTACGGAACCACGTGTATCTTCATCAAAAGGTAAACCAGTAGCACCCTGGCAGAGAATGGTCAGGTTTTCACCTGTTTCATTCCTGGGTGTATGCACGTGACCATGGATAAAAACAAAGCGAGTAACCTCAGGGTGAGCATTCTGAACATGATTACGCCAATTTAGTGCTTCTTCCATGGTAGGCGGCATATCATCGCGTTGATACCAGGCATGAGTGAATTCAACAAGAGTATTATCCACAACTTCTCGATAGGCTATATGCATAGATTTGGCAAATTCAACACCAGCATCACCCACCTCACCAGCCGTCCATTCTTCATTGGCAACAATGGCCTGGCAAATGGGATCATCTGGGTTCATTCCTTCTAAAGACGGGCGTTCCTGTTCCCATAGGCGCTCAATAAGGTAACGATCATGATTACCACGGATAAATATGCAGTTTTTAATGGACATGAGGATTTCCAGTGTTTCTTTCGGGGACGGCCCCAGGGCAAAGCAATCGCCCAAGCATATTTTCTGATCAATATCATCGCGCGCATCGATAATTTCCAAGGCAGTCTCTAACGAGGCTACATTCGAGTGAACATCGGTAATGATAGCAAAAGTTTTGGCAGCCATAAGTGGATAATATACTGTATTGTACTTAAAGAATACAAGAAATGAAGGATATTCTTGGCGTCGTAGAGTTAAAGCTGTTAAACTGCTATCTGTAAATGAGTAATTCACACTTACTGATCGCGGGCTCAATTGCCATTGATACCATTGTAACGCCCCATGAACGGCGGGAAAATATCCTCGGCGGTTCAGTAACCTATGCTTTAGCAGCTGCTCATTACTATTGCCCTAGCAGCGTTGTAGGTATTATTGGTTCAGATTTTCCACCGGAAGGTCATGATCTCTATCGAAAACTCGCAGTAAACCTGGATGATCTTCAGGAAGCAAAGGGACAAACGTTTCGCTGGGGAGGTCGCTATAATGAAAACTGGAATAAGCGGGATACATTATTCACAGAACTGGGAGTTTTTGCAGATTTTTCACCCACTTTATCAAATATAAATCAAAATGTAAAAACAGCACTTTTAGCCAATATTCATCCTGATCTGCAACAGACAGTTATTGATCAATGTAATGCAGAATTGATTGTATTAGATACGATGAACTTGTGGATCAATACGACTCGACCACAGCTGGACAACGTATTAAAATACGTATCTATACTTCTGGTTAATAAAAGTGAAGCTGAATTATTAACAGGCTATTCAAGCCCAGAAAAAGCAGGACAAAAACTACTACAACATGAGATAGAAAATGTCGTGGTTAAGCTTGGCAGTCATGGCGCACTATTGATTGATAAAGTAAATCAAATTCGTATTGGTGCCTATCCCGTAGAAAATGTTGTTGATCCCACAGGAGCAGGAGATGTTTTTGCCGGTGCTTTTGCGGGTGTGTTGAATTCTCACGGTACTACCAAGGAAGCTTTAGTGCAGGCATCTGCGCTGGCATCTATTTGTGTGGAAGGGTTTGGCGTAGAAAAAATACTAGAATGTGAAAGAGGTGAAATCGCTAAAAGAGCATCATATCTTGAAGGGACTCTAGACCTTTGAAAAGCGTTGTATACTGGCTATTTTCTGAACCCTATTTTCTACCAATAATTTTATAAGAGGATTTATGTTTCAAAATAAACGTAATAATATATTGTTGTCGCTACTGCTGTGCACCTTGGTTTTTTGGGGCTGCCCCAGCGAGGAATACACATCAGCCAAGTTATATTTACAGCAAAATGATCTTGAAAAAGCTGAAGAATTTCTGGTGAAAGCAATGGCAGTTGAAGTCGATAATCCGGAAATACCATTTCAACTGGGTCACCATATTTACGGTAAAGACGGTCGCTGGACTGAAATGAATGAAGTTTATGACAAAGCACTGGCAATTGATCCTAATCGTAAAATACTTGAAGGATCTACGGTTCAGGAAATGGTTGATATTTCCAGGTTTGGTTATTGGAGCGATGTATACAACAATGCTGTAAAAGTATATAACTCATCAAAAGGCCTAGAGGCACAAGATCGGAAAACTGCTATACGTGATGCGATAAGTGAATTTCGAACCGCCTCAGAAATCAAAGCAGATGAAAGTTTAAATTACACTATGCTGGCCACATCTTATTTTGAATTGGGTGAACCTGATAAATCAGCTGAATTTATTGTAAAAGCTGTTAAAATTGCACCACAAGACTTAAATGCCAATATGACTGCCGGACAAATCTTTTCTCGGAATCACCAACCAGAGAATGCTTTACAATATCTTCAAAAGGCTGTGGAACTGGATCCCGGAAACACTGCAGCAATACGCAATCTAGCACAGACATATTACGATCTCGGCAATATCAATGAATCCATTGCCACATACCAAAAAGCAATCCGTACGACTGTGGATATGAAAACAAAAGCTGACCTGCATTTCAATCTGGGGGTTTTATATAATCAAATTGGTGATTTTGATGAAGCAGAAGATCATTTTATTTCAGCCCTTGATCTTAACCCGGAAGATGTAGAAGCTATTTTGGGAATGGCACAAACGTTTGAGAGTAATGAAAAATGGCGGAAAGCTGAAAAGTTTTACAAAGAGCTCATTTATCTGCAGCCGGAGAATGCTGCTTATTATCGTGGTATAGCACGAGCCCTGATTCAGCAAGGTAAACAGGCTGAAGCACAACGGTATTTTGATAAATCCAAGAAATACGACTAATAATACGGTTTAATATATCCGATTGAATCCCTCGTGAAATCGGGGGATTTTTCATCCCAGCTTTTGCCGCTTATTGAGATAACCGTTTAAAGCTATATCTAAACTTTGATCTGTAAAAAGCGGAACGTAATCGATCAACTGTTCACGACATTGTTTTTTATAATCATTTTGTAAATGCTGGATTCGTTTTTTATAGCTACTTTTGATCTGCCATGGTTCCGTGGTTAGGAATGAGCCACTTTCCATATCCTTAAACCGCGTTCGGGTATTGAATTCGAAATCCAGTTCTTTACGATCCAAAATATGAAAGAGGATAACTTCCTGCTTATTATGCCTGAAATGTTTTAATCCGCTTAATACTGTTTCCTGATCATCCATAAGATCGGAAATAAGAATGACCAATCCACGCTTTTTGATGCGTTCAGCCATTTCATGCAGAACAAGACCGATTTCAGTATCAGATCCAAGTGTTGGTTTTTCCAGGTTTTTAAGGATTGTATTCAAGTAACTTGGTGTAGAACGAGGAGGAATAAATTTTTGTATCTTTTCATCAAATAATACGAGACCAATTCCATCCCGCTGATTCAGCATTAGATAGGTGAGGGCTGCTGATAAATAAGATGCATAATCCAATTTTGTAACTGTTCCACTTGTATACTTCATAGAGCGACTGGTATCGAGCAATATATATGCTTTGAGGTTGGTTTCTTCTTCGTACTGTTTTACATAATAACGGTCTGTTTTACCGTAAAGTTTCCAGTCTACATGGCGTATTTCATCACCGGGACCATAGGCACGGTGTTCGGCAAACTCGACACTAAAACCATGATAGGGACTTTTATGTTGGCCAATAATATATCCTTCAACGACCAGACGCGCACGAAGAGCCATATTGTCCAGTTTTGCAACGATTTCCGGTTGCAGGTATTTTTTCTTATCTATAGCCAATATTATTCGCTGATCAATTTGTTAACAATCTCATCCACATTAATACCATCAGCTTCTGCATTAAAATTGGTTATCAATCGATGGCGTAAAACGGGAAGAGCAAGTGCATTGACATCTGCAATATCTGGCGTTGGACGGCCATCTAGAATAGCGCGCCCTTTGGCTCCTAGAATCAGGTATTGTGAGGCTCGTGGTCCTGCGCCCCATTCAATCCACTCATTCACAAAATCAGGCGATCCATCTGAATTAGGACGAGTCTTTCCAACAAAGTCCACAGCATATTCAACAACATTTTCCGCAACAGGCACACGACGCACTAACTCCTGGTATGATAAAAGTTGAGCTTTGGAAATAATAGGTTTTAGAGCAGTTTCACTACCACTTGTTGTTGTTTGCACAATGGACACTTCTTCATCCCGGCTGGGATAGTCGATCTTAATGTTGAACATAAACCGATCCAGCTGTGCTTCGGGCAAGGGATAGGTTCCTTCCTGTTCTATGGGGTTTTGCGTAGCCAAGACAAAAAATGGTTCATCCAATACATAAGTTTGACCACCGGCAGTTACATTGTGCTCCTGCATAGCCTGCAAGAGTGCAGATTGTGTTTTTGGTGGAGTACGATTAATCTCATCTGCCAGGATTATATTCCCAAATACAGGCCCCTGAAAAAATCTGAAATGACGTTTTCCTGTTGTATGATCTTCTTCAATCATTTCCGTTCCGGTTATATCACTTGGCATCAGATCTGGAGTGAATTGGATTCTACTGAACTTGAGATCGAGCAATTCAGCCATAGATTTGATCAATAGTGTTTTAGCCAATCCCGGCACACCCACTAACAGAGTATGTCCTTTACAAATAAGCGCTATAAGAAAATGATCAAGGATGTTTTGCTGACCGATAATAACCTTGCCAATCTCATCCATGAAATTCTGGCGGAATTGTACTAATTGCTGTACGAGTTGTGCATCATTATGTGTCGACATGTTTTCGTCCTGAATATATTATTTAATTAATTAATGGGTTCGAACTTAATGGTCACCTCAAATTGAATCAATCTTAATGTCTTGCGCTCCCCTTGCAGATAATCGAAATTCTGCCCCTGTGCAGAACTCCTCTGAATCGAACCTTGCCCTAGTCGGCCTGAACACAGCCGAATTGGAAAACATTTTCTCTGTGTTGGAAGAACCTTCATTTCGGGGTCAGCAATTGTTCGGGTGGCTCTATCGCAGTCGAGTGAATTCATTTGCTGATATGATCAATTTGCCAACGATTTTACGTAATATGCTTGAAGAAAAATATATCATTCATCCCCTTAATCTGGTTCATGTTACCGGTTCATTATCAGAACCCACCCGCAAGTACCTTTTTGAATTGCAGTCGGGCGAAAAAATAGAATCAGTCCTTATGAAAGCAGGCAATCGTACAACATTATGCATTTCATCTCAAGTGGGTTGTGCAGTGAATTGTGATTTCTGTGCAACCGCGTCCATGGGTTTTCAGAAAAATCTGTCTGTGGGAGAAATAGTAGACCAGTATTTACAAGTCAGTTCACACACAAAATCATCTATTACAAATGTAGTTTTTATGGGCATGGGCGAACCTTTTCTGAATTATGAAAGAGTAATTGCAGCGTCTGATTTGATGAATCATAAAAATGGAATTAAACTCGGAGCATGGCGTATCACAATATCAACCGTGGGGATTGTACCAAAAATCATTCGTTATACAGATGAAAAACATCGTTATAAACTGGCCATAAGCTTGAATGGATCTTCTCAAGAGAGTCGACTGAAGACCATGCCCATCGCAAAGAAATATCCATTAGATGATTTGTTAACTGCCATTGATTATTTTTCATCTCGGTCGAGACACCCAGTAACGTTGGAATATGTATTAATGGCAGGAGTTACCGACGCAATGAATGATGCTGAAAAATTAATTGAAATTCTGGCCGGAAGACGTTGTAAGCTGAATGTAATTCCCTATAACGAAATCGGTGGAAAATATAAACGGCCTCCAGATCACATTATCGAATCCTTCATAGATATGTTGAGTAAAGCATCTTTTCCGGTCACTGTACGCTGGAGTAAAGGAACTGATATTGCGGCAGGATGCGGTCAATTGGCTGTTATGGAAGAAACTACCGTCTGATGGTTCATTTTTCTGAAATGGCCAAATTCCTAGCGATTGCCTGTCTTACAAACTATGCTGCAGGCGCAACTAAACATCCGTTGACTCATGAAAAAGTCACTGAAACAGTACAAAAAAGCAGCGCAACATTTTCTAAATTACTGGAAATAATTATATCCAAAATCGGAGAAAAATTATGAGTGTAAAAATTCGTAAAGATATAAAACAGATTGCAGATGAAATCATTGCCACCCGCCGGGATATTCACAAACATCCTGAATTGAGTTTTGATGTTTACCGGACTGCAGGAATAGCTGCTGAACGTTTAACAGAATTAGGAATGGATGTGCAAACTGGCATCGGTAAAACAGGGGTTGTGGGTGATCTAAAATGTGGAGACGGCCCCACAATCGCCCTGCGGGCGGATATGGATGCCCTGCCCATACAGGAAACGGGAGAGATAGATTATATATCACAAAATGATGGCGTGATGCACGCCTGTGGTCACGATGGCCATACAGCCATGCTTTTAGGTGCAGCAAAAGTGTTAGCTGATAATAAGGACAAGATCAAAGGCACCGTGCGCTTTCTATTTCAACCTGCAGAAGAAGGGGCCGGAGGTGCACGTTATATGATCGAAGATGGTTGTCTCGAGGGCGTAGATGAAGCATACGGCATCCATTTATGGAATTATCAAAAGTACGGTGAAGTGGGGGTGAAAGCAGGCCCCATTTTAGCTGCGGCCGATGAATTTGAGATTACCATAAGGGGCAAAGGAGGACATGGCGCGGCTCCCCAGGGATCAGTGGATGCAGTAGTCATTTCGGCCCATTTAATAACAGCTTTGCAAACGATTGTAAGCCGTAATACCAATCCACTGGAAAGCACAGTTGTTTCTATTGGAATGATCAATGGTGGTTATAATTTCAATATTATTGCCGATGAAGTTGTTCTTAAAGGGACCGCAAGAGCTTATACTGAAGAAAATCGAGTATTGATCAAAACACGAATGCAGGAAATTATTGATGGGATTGGTCAAACATTTGGTGCCGCAATCGAATTTGATTACCGTGATGGTTATCCGCCAACAATCAATGCTGAAATTGCGTTCGAAAAGCTGTTAGCGTCTGCGAAGAAGATTGTTGGAGATGGAGCTGGTTATCCATACTTATCCATGGGTGGAGAGGACTTTAGCTATTATGCCCAAAAAGTACCGGGCTGTTTCTTTTTTATTGGCTCTGCCCCGGAAGACAAACCCTTTCGCAGTGTACCGCATCATTGCTCGCACTTTGATATAGAAGAACGTGCTCTGCTAGTCGGCTCATCTATTTTTGTGCAATTAATCGAAGATCAATTGATGGTATGAAATTATTTTTTTTAATTTTTGTTAGCTCGTTTCTGTCTGCCCAAATAAACATAAATGATCTGATGAGCAGAATGGATCTTGATGGTACAGAACGGAAATATCTTCTGAAAGACGTGGAACCATATACAGGAAAAGTGTTTTTCAATTATGAAAATGGTAACAAAGAATTTGAAGGATTTTTGAAAGACGGTTTACAAAATGGCCATTGGAGTTGGTATTTTAAAAATGGCGTAAAACAACAGAAAGGTGTATTCAAAAACCTTCAACAAGACAGTTTATGGACTACATGGTATAAGAGTGGTCAAATGAAGGAGGAAGGTGAATATGTAAACGGTAAGAAACAGGGTACCTGGTCGCTTTGGTATGAAAACGGCGTTGTATCATCCGCAGAACCCTATCGCAATGGGCGACTTCATGGTAAATTAATTTTATGGTATGATTCTGGAAATAAAGAAGGGGAAGCGCTATATGTTCATGGATTAAAAGATAGCTATGACCGCGGCTGGTATGATAATGGTGCACCCCAATGGGAATTTTATTGGAAAAGTAATTTAAAAGATAGTGTCCATACTCGCTGGTATCTTGATGGACAGACTTTATATGTTCACAACTATAGGAATGGAACGCCCCACGGCTTACAGCAGGAATGGTATCCGGATGGTTCAAAAAGTATTAATGGAGAATTTCATAATGGTTTGTACACTGGCCATTGGACGTGGTGGTATTCTGATGGATCAGTTGCACTTGAAGGAGAATTTGCTCTGGGGAATCCTAGAGATAATTGGATTTGGATTACTCCGGAAGGAGACGTAGAAGAGTCTGAATTTCCTGCGTTTAAATGGGTGGAAAACAGAATTCAGGTTTGGGAAAGGGCAGTTCGCCAAAGGGCGAATCAGTAACCCACGGCCGAGTTTTCCCCTCTGGTGTCTGCGGCACCAAAATATCCATTTTCATTTATTAGAATTGCATTCATTTCACCAATTTTAGTCCATTTATAAGGCTCAATTATATGGCCTTTAATCTTAAGTGATTCTTCTACATCTTTAATTATACTGTATTGTTCAGCCATAATCACATCTGGCAACCATTGCGAATGTATTCTAGGTGCCGATACAGCTTCCTGTATACCCATATTGTGAACTGTGACGTTCAATATTGTTTGTAATACAGTTGTTATAATTGTTGAACCACCGGGCGAACCAAGAATGATATATGGTTTTTCATCTTTCAGTACTATGGTAGGGGTCATTGAGCTTAAGGGACGTTTACCGGACTCGATTGCGTTGGCATCATTTCC
>SCKQ01000078.1 GCA_004124535.1 Fidelibacterota bacterium | reverse complement strand
TAGAAATCAGTGACTCAGTGGAGAACATAGCATTAATTCCCAATTTCGCCATGGAAAGTAACCGGGACACATTCCAGTTGAAGGAGGCCGAGGATTTGGTTGTTGTTAAACCTATCTTATTGTTTGTGGGGTTAGAAGTTAGATTTGAATTATAAATTCGTTTGGCATGCGTGTATTATCTTTAATTGCAAGTAGTACAGAAATAATTCATTCACTGGGTTGTGGGGATAAATTAATAGGACGCTCTCATGAATGCGATTATCCTCCTTCTGTAGTTGATCTACCATATTGTACTGAACCAAGATTCAACGTTGCGGGTAGCAGTATTGAAATAGATAACAGAGTTAAATCAATTCTTCAAGAAGCATTATCAGTTTATAGAATTGATGAACAAAAACTCATTGAACTCAGCCCAGACCTAATAGTTACACAATCCCAATGTGATGTTTGTGCTGTCAGTCTTTCGGATGTTGAAAATGCGGTAAGTAAGATGCTTGATAAAAATCCGCAGATTGTATCGCTTGAACCTAACCAGTTAAGTGATATCTGGGATGATATTCAAAAAGTAGCATCTGCATTGAATGTAAAAGAAAAAGGTGATTCATTAGTTTCAGCAATGCGTGAAAGGATAAACACACTAAGCAGAATGGTCGGTAATTTGGAAAGGAGAACAGTTGCGTGCATTGAATGGGTAGAACCGTTGATGGCTGCTGGAAATTGGGTACCGGAGCTGGTGGAGATTGCTGGTGGAATAAATTTGTTTGGACTCAAAGGAAAACATTCGCCATGGATGGAGTTTGAAGACTTAATTGATAAGGACCCTGATATAATTATTATTATGCCCTGTGGTTATGATATCAATAAATCTAGAGAGGAGATGGAGACTCTGAAAAATTTTCCTGAGTGGATTAATTTGAAGGCAGTGCAAAATGGTGAAGTTTACTTAACTGACGGTAATCAATATTTTAACCGACCCGGTCCTAGATTAGTTGACAGTTTGGAAATTTTGATTGAGATAATTCATTTAGATAAATTTGATTTTGGACATAAAGATATAGGCTGGGAGAAATTTGATTAAGGTTTAACAAAATTTCTATAGATGTTGTAACATTGTATTAAAACTCATCAATCCCCGCCCATTAGTGGGGTTTTTTGTTTATAGACATTTAGGATTGGGGGGGTGTAAAATTGCGCTGCACAAGTAGGTACTTTGTAGACATTGACTTTTACTGAAAGTATTGTTTTAAAACAATTATGAAAAAAATCAGAATAAAAGTCATTTTAGCGAATCTTGTATTTACCACAGTTATTTATTCTCAGATCGAGTTGGTGGATAAATGCGGATACATTTATGGTGATCAGCCCAATCATTTTTTAGCAAGGACAGCCAACTGGGGTTATGGCTATGACAGTTTACTTGTTGATCTGGAACGCTGGGGTGAAAGTCCATTTGTAACAGTCGATTCATTGGGTGCCTCCGTTCAGAACCGGGCTCTTTGGGAATTGACTATAGCTGACGACCCGGAATCCAGTTCAAATCACCGTATTTATATCCATGCACGAACCCATCCGGGAGAAGAGGAATCCTTTTGGGTCACCAATGAAATAATCAATTTCCTGATCTCGGACACACCGCTGGCAGCATTTATCCGGACCAATTGCATATTTCACATCATTCCCATGTACAACCCTGATGGAGTGGAACTGGGTTATGCTCGTGAAAACGCCAATGGAGTGGATATTGAAAGCGGTTGGGATGATGTGCCCCTGGAATTGGAAGTTGCCGTATTAAAAAACCGGTTTATTGAACTTACGTCGTTCGTAAATAATCCAATTGAGGTGGCCTTGAATATGCATTCTTCCTATTCCTGTAAACGCTATTTTGTATACCATGACGCGGCCGGCACATCTGAAAATTATACTACCCTGGAACAGCAATTTATCAATGCTGTTCAGTCTTATTTTGTAGATGGTTTCGAGGATTGGGATTATTTTGTAAGCTGGACCTCTGGCACACCTGATCAGTATCCTGAAAGTTGGTGGTGGATGAACCATAGTGAAAATGTAATGGCCTTAACCTATGAGGATATGAATTGTGAGGCAGCAGGAAACTACGACTCCACAGCGTATGCGCTGGTCCTTGGCGTTTGTGAATATATAGGTCTGGATCTAAGTCAAATTCAAAATGAAGCAGCTATCCCAAGTGGCTACTCCCTTCTACAAAACTATCCAAATCCTTTCAACCCAGTAACAACTTTGCGGTACGATTTACCGGAAAATTCATATGTCAATATTACGATCTATGATATGCTGGGCAGAGAAGTAAAGACAATGGTGAACCAGGTTCAAAACGCTGGGTACAGGTCCATTATTTGGGATGCTACCAATGACTTTGGTAAACCAATGAGTGCTGGGATCTACCTTTATCAGATACAGGCTGGTGAATACCTACAGACCAAGAAGATGGTGTTGTTGAAATAATTTCAAGAACCGTTGAGCAGTATAAATTTCACATTGGTCCATGTTTATTTTGATACCCGCTTAAATTGATTAAATTTCGTTCGATGTCTGCAATATTTTGCAGGTCGGGGAGGTAAGAATCAGCATTGTTGTAAAAGGCAGTGAAAAATCGAGATCAGAAGGGATTAATTAATATGAACCATTTAAAATCACAAAAAATTGCGCGCAACATAATTGTTGCACTTTGTTATTTATTTTTTGTCGGCTTATCTCGAGCCGGTGATATTGACATTCCCTATACGAAATTTGTGCTGGATAATGGATTGAGGGTTATCGTCCATGAGGACCACAAAGCGCCGATTGTGGCCGTAAATGTCTGGTACCATGTAGGATCCAAAAATGAGAATCCAGGTCGGACCGGATTTGCCCATCTATTTGAGCACTTGATGTTCAATGGGTCGGAAAATCATAATGATGATTATTTTTTCCCGCTAGAACGGGTTGGCGCCACAGATCTAAATGGTACGACCAATGAGGATCGGACGAATTATTTTCAAAATGTTCCTGCCAATGCAGTCGACCTGGCCCTATGGATGGAATCGGACCGGATGGGTTATTTACTGGGTGTAGTCGATCAGGACAGACTTGATGAACAGCGGGGCGTCGTGCAAAATGAGAAAAGGCAGGGTGAAAACCAGCCCTATAGTCTTAGTTATGAAATGATCACTGAGAATACGTTTCCGAAAGGACACCCATATTCCTGGACGGTAATTGGATCCATGGATGATCTCGATGCGGCTTCCCTGGAAGATGTACAGGAATGGTTCAAGGCCTATTATGGTACTGCCAATGCTGTGATCTCGATCGCTGGAAATATTGACACCGAAACGGCAAAAGAAAAAGTGGAAAAGTATTTTGGCAGTATACCCGCTGGTCCACCGGTTGCGCGTCACGATGTATGGATCGCTAAAATGGAAGGAACGCACCGCCAGGTAGCCCAGGACCGGGTACCATTACCACGGCTCTATAAAGTCTGGAATATTCCACAATGGGGTTCTGCCGATGCAGATTACCTTAACCTGGTAAGTGATGTATTGTCCGTAGGAAAAAATTCCCGGTTGTATAAACGGCTGGTCTATGAAGATCAGATCGCTACCAGGGTATCGGCCTATGTAGACCTGCGTGAGATCGCCGGTCAATTTCAGATCGTAGCTACGGCTCAGCAGGGTGTAGACCTTAAGGATGTTGAAAAAGCGATCGATGAAGAATTGGCAATATTTTTACAGAGAGGACCTTCTCGGAAGGAGATGGACCGTATCAAAACGCAGTACAGGGCTGGATTCATTCGCGGTATTGAACGGATCGGTGGCTTCGGCGGTAAATCGGATATCCTGGCCCGGAATGAGGTCTACGGCGGTCGGCCGGATCATTATAAAACGACCCTTGACCGAGTTGCGACTGCAACGGCAAAAGACCTGAAAGGGGCTGCCAATCGCTGGTTATCCGATGGTGTTTACATTTTAGAAATACATCCTTTTCCTGCTTACAGTGCCAGCTCAGAAGATGCTGACCGTTCCAAACTTCCGGATGTAGGCGATTTTCCGAACCTGCGCTTTCCTGATCTGGAAAAGACCACCTTAGCCAATGGTATGAAAGTCATTCTGGCCGAACGACACGATATTCCTGTAGTAGACTTTAATTGGATGTTTGATGCGGGCTATGCCGCTGACCAATTTGGATTGCCTGGTACAGCCAGTATGGCCATGAACATGCTCGATGAAGGAACCAAGACGCGTAGCGCCTTGGCCATTAGCGCAGAAAAAGATAGACTTGGTGCGAATCTGGGCTCCGGTTCAGGACTAGATATTTGCACTGTATCGCTTTCAGCCTTAAAGGAAAACCTTGATGAATCATTAGCGCTGGCAGCGGACGTGATTCTCAACCCAGTGTTTCCTGAAGATGAACTGGCTCGTTTGAAAAAACAGCGCATGGCCCGTATAAAACAGGAAAAAGTGCGTCCTTTTTCGATGGCCTTACGTGTATTTCCGCAACTTCTTTATGGCCAGGATCATGCCTATAGCAACCCGCTGACAGGTTCAGGAACGGAAGCTTCAACGATGGCGATGACAAGAAATGACTTGGCCAATTTTCACAAAACTTGGTTACAACCCAATAATTCGACGCTGGTTGTTGTCGGTGATATAACGCTAGAGGAACTGGTCCCAAAACTTGAAAAAAACTTTAGCAAGTGGAATAATTCCGCGACACCACCAGTGAAAAATATTGATGAGGTGCCCCAGGCGGCTAAATCCAGGGTATTTCTGATCGATAAACCGGGGTCTGTCCAGTCCGTGTTAATTGCAGGACATTTGGCGCCACCCACTAGTAACCCTGACGAAATTGCAATTGAAACAATGAATACGGTTCTGGGAGGGTCATTCACTTCCCGATTGAATATGAATCTACGTGAGGACAAGCATTGGTCTTATGGTGCCCGGAGTGTATTTATTGATGCCAAAGGGCAACGCATGTTCTTTGCTTATGCGCCCGTACAGACCGATAAAACCGTGGAATCGCTGGTGGAGATAAACAAGGAAATGCGGGATATTTTGAGCAGTCGACTGCCTACCAAGGAAGAACTGGACAAGGCTAAAGATAGTCAGACGCTGCGGTTACCGGGTAGATTTGAGACTAAAAATGCTGTGCTTGGCGCCGTGGTTGATATGGTGCAATACGGCATACCTGAAGATTATTACGAAACCTACTCTCTAGACGTCCGTGCTTTAGACACAGATGATTTAGCCCAAGCGGCCAAGAATATTATTTTCCCGGATAAATTGACCTGGATGATCGTTGGGGACAGGGAAAAGGTTGAGGCCGGTATCCGCGCATTGAATTTGGGCGAATTCCAATTAATTGATATTGATGGACAACCTGTAGAATAAAATATTTCCTAAGGTCCATTGATCGGGATCCTTTTCTTTTTTTCCCGTGCGCAGGAGAACCGTATCCCCTGGAAAAGCGGGTAGTTTCCATGTTGAAATTCCAGTGGTTAATTATTAAGTAATATGGTATCATTATTTTTTTTCATGAATAGGGTAAAATTCAATTCGTAATGACTGAAACCGTTATCCTGACCCTGGCTGCCTTTGCCACGTCGATCCTTTCTGCGGTGATCGGCATGGGCGGCGGCGTAACCTTACTGGGGATCATGGCTATTCTGATCCCGGAAGGGTATATGGTGGTGGCGTTACATGGTGTAATTCAGCTGGTCAGTAATGGTACCCGGACCGCAGTATACCGCCGGCATCTTCACCGACCGATCATCAAGCAGTTTTCCATGGGCGTCATACCGGGCTTGGGCTGCGCAGCGCTCATTGTTTTTGGGTTGATCCAGTATTTTGACATCACTTCCGCTAGTGAGTTCAAGATCGATTTCCTGAAACCGCTGATCGGGATCTACATTCTCTGGTTTCTGTACCTCAGGAAAAAAATAAAGCTTACATCAGATGGCCTCTTTTTTTGGATGGGA
>SCKQ01000036.1 GCA_004124535.1 Fidelibacterota bacterium | reverse complement strand
TTGCCCAAATGATTAATCATTCCGCCAATAAAAATTGGTACAGTCAACTCAATAGGCAAATAAATTCCAACTGCCACGGCCAATACCGGTATCCGAAAATCAGATCCGCGCTTTTCCTGTCGGATGTCCAACATAATTATAATGATGGCTATAACAGCACCAATATATACAAAGTTCCATGGCAGATTTCCTTTGAATACACCTTCTGCCACGGATTTCATTAACGTCGCCTGCGGGGCGGAGAGCGTTGGTGAACCGATGGTGTATGCCGTGTGTAAAATATCCAGAACTAATCCCAAAACCAGTGCTGCACTCACGGTCCCCACAATTTGCATCACCTGCTGTTTCCAGGGAGTTGCGCCTACGATGTGACCGGTTTTAAGGTCTTGGAGATTATCGCCGCCGATGGCAGCTGCACAGCAGACCACAGCACCGATCATAATTGCGGCTGGAGCGCCTACATCAGAATTCTCTCCAAGTAAAAGTAAAAGGAGAAGAGAAGAGAAGAGGATCGTCGCGATGGTAACGCCGGAAATTGGATTATTTGATGATCCCACCATTCCGGCCATATAGGCTGCCACAGCTGAAAACAGAAACCCGAAAACCATCATTACCAATGCAAGCAGAACTGCGATGCCCACATGATGAACAATATCGAAATAAAGAAGGAAAACCGGTATGAGCAACACCGCCAATGCAATGCCGACATAGTTGATGGGAAAGTCTTGTTCCGCCAGGGGTATTTCAGTGTCTGCGGCGGATTTTTTTAATGTTGCCAGGCTGGCATGAATACCATCCCAAAGAGGTTTTACCAATTTGATTAAGGACCAGATACCGCCCACCACCATGGCACCGACGCCGAGATATCGAATTTGGGAATTCCAAATCTTCCAGGCCGCATCCATAGGTTCGCCTTCAAAGCCATAAATTGCCGAATAAATGGGAATGGCAATGGCCCAGGAAATGAGCCCACCAGCGATCACCAGGATACCAATATTTCGTCCAACGATATAACCTACGGAGATCAAAGCCGGTGAAAGGTCTGATCCCAGCCCGAAAATAGAACCGCGAATGGTGACAGCACCTTCTATTGCAGCATGCCACATCCCCAGACCCTGCTGGCATAATTTCATCACACCACCTACCAGGCCAGCAATACCAATTATAACAAGACCGCCGGATTCATCTTTTGTATCAGATGTACGAGACTCTTCTCCCGCCTGAAGCACGGCTGCGGTTGCCACGCCTTCCGGGTATTTTAATTTTGCTTCCACAATCAGTGCCCGTCGGAGCGGAACAGTGAACAATACACCGATCACACCGCCAATGGCAGCGATTTTTGCTACTTCAAAATAATCAAACTCTGTCCAGACACCCATCAACACCAATGCAGGAATCGTAAAGATAACACCAGCTGCTAATGATTCACCGGCAGAGGCGGCAGTTTGAACAATATTGTTTTCCAGGATATTTGAATTTCTGAATGCGCGTAAAATCCCCATGGAAATAACTGCGGCTGGAATGGAAGCAGAAACTGTCATCCCTGCAAACAGGCCAAGGTAGGCATTTGCGCCTGCAAGGATTACGGATAACAGGACCCCCAATACGACTGCTTTTAAGGTTATTTCAGGTAAAGTTTTGGGCATTTTCACTCCGTGTAATAAGTTGCGAAGGTAGGCAATCTTAAAAGGAATTCACAATGTAAAGACTGCATGATTTATAGAAAAATGTTTTATAACTTTCCAGTCGTCAAGGGGTGTTGCTCCGAACCAGATCGAGCGACTGAGAACAAACCCGTTGAACCTGATCTGGATAATACCAGCGTAGGAAAGATGAATTACAAAACCTCTTTTTATAGTCTATTTTTTTTAACATCTATAATCAGTGGCCAGATTTCTGGAATTGTAGTAGATGCTTATTCAAAACAACCAATTGAAGGTGTCAACGTTATTGTACAGGACGCAGGGACATCCACGAATGTGGATGGTAAGTTCCATTTGGATGTGAATGAGGGATCAATACTTCAATTCTCTCACATTGGTTATCATACAAAAGAATTGACCGCAAAGAACGACATGATCGTAAAACTTGAGGAAAAAGTAATTAATACAAAAGAGATCATCGTTCATGCGGGGCTAACAGCTGAAACGCTGCAATGGATCGCTTCCAGTGTAACTGTGTTTACGAAACGGGATATCAAAGAAAATGGAGGAGAACACTTTCAATTTTTAACAGATTACATCCCCAATTTGAACTGGGCGGGGGGTACCAGTCGGCCGCGATATTTCCAGATTCGTGGTATAGGCGAACGTAGTCATTATTTCGGTGAAGGTCCACCCAACTTTTCCGTGGGGTTTGTGCTGGACGATATTGATCTCAGTGGAGTTGGTATGGCTGGAATGCTACATGATATTGAACAGATTGAAGTATTTAAAGGACCCCAATCTTCCGTGTACGGACCCAATGCAATGGCCGGCCTTATTTCAATGCGATCAACAGAACCACACGAGAATTTCGAAACAGATCTGACTGCTACTTATGGCTCAGATAGTCATTATAGAATAGGATTTGTTGCTAATACAAAAATCCGGAATGGAATGTATTTTAGATTAAGCGGATTGAAAAACTATACTGATGGCTTTCGGCAAAATGTTTCAAAAGAAATGACCAATACAAATAAACGGGATGAATTATATTTAAGGGCAAAACTCATGTTGCAACCGGTGAAAAATTTATCATTGCTTGGAACTGTGATGGTTGCCGACCTTAACAATGGATATGATGCCTGGGCACCGGATAATAACGAAGAATTCAAAACCTATTCAAATCATCAAGGGCAGGACAGCCAGAAATCAACGGCTTTTTCTCTGCGAGCAAATTTAGGTTTATCCGAGCGAGTGGCTTTCACGAGCATCACATCCTATTCTGAAACTGATCTTGTTCATAGTTATGATGGTGACTGGGCAGACTCTGCTTATTGGTATAATAACCATAATTTTGATCCTGAAGTAGAAGGGTGGTCTTATGAATTTTTTGATAGTAATAAAAAAAATAGATCATCACTCACGCAAGAGCTCAGGGCTTCCATTGGTTCTTTTATCATTGGAGGGTACTACAAGCATCTCAAAGAACAGGATAATGCTTCTGGCTACCTTTTTGGCGGGATGGTAACAGAAGGTACAGGTACTTATGAATTTAATGTGCTTGCAGGATACGTGCAGTACGCTTACCATTTTTCTTCTGCATTAAAAATTAAAGGCAATTTTCGTTATGAAACCAACGAGATAATTTATAACGGGACTTATCTGGGGTATGATGCTGCTTTACCGCTTGTTGAATTTGATTTAGAGCACGGCATGTTGGGATTTAAGGGGACACTCCAGTATCAGGATGATCGATTCACAAGTTATTACCTGTCAATTGCCCAGGGATATAAATCTGGCGGTGTGAATCAACGGCCATTTCTAGCGCAAGAAAACCGGCCCTTTAAACCAGAATATGTTCAAAATGTAGAACTGGGTTTCAAAAGGATGATGGATATTTACAGTGATCGGCTGACAGTATTCATCGGTAATAGAAGAGATCAACAAGTGTCTGTTTCCAGTCAGCAGGTATCGGGAGATCCCAACAGTTTTTATTATTTTACATCAAATGCAGGCTCAGGATGGCTTGGGGGCATGGAGTGGGATCATGAACAAGTTTTAATATCAAATGTACGTTTAACCGCTTCACTAGGTTACCTGGACACCAAGGTAGAAGAATTTTCATACCAAATAGATTCCACAACTATTGGGATTGGTGGAAACAGAGCAGCAGCTATGGCCCCAAAATTGACCGGATCGTTTGGATTCGATTGGCGGGACGAATCTGGATTGTTTGCGCGGACAGGCATGACCTATAAGGACACTTATTATTTTTCAGACAGTCACAACCAAATTTCCAATTCCTATTTTCTAATAAATTTATCGTTTGGTAAAACTATTGGCGGAGCCACTATCACATTTTGGGCTCGAAATATTTTTGATAAAAGATATGCGATTCGGGGCTTTTATTTTGGGCTAATTCCACCAGACTATCCAGATGAACTGTGGCTTAGCTATGGTGATCCCAGACAGATCGGTTTAACATTCGATTATAAATTATAAGAGTTTATTGCCACCAACCGGTTTCTACTTATTTAGGCCCGTAGTTAAATATTTGGTTGGAAGAACCCGTCAACCAGAAAATTATTAATCTGCTGATGGATCAATATTGCGCCTGGACTTTTTTTTCTCACTTTGCAAGCGCTTGTTATGCAGCCTTTTTTCCACACTGGCGTGGCTAGGGCGAGTAGGCGTCCGACTCTTTGGTTTTTTGGCTGCCTGCTGCAAAAGAGAGATTAATTTGTCAAGTGCGACCTGTCGATTTTGACTCTGTGAACGGTGCTCGCGAGATACGATGATCAAATTACCATTTTCGGTTAGTTTTGAACCGGAAATAGTACGTAAACGATTATAAACTTCTGCGGAAATATTCCCAGAATTTTTGGCATTAAAGCGTAGCTGTACAGCTGTAGCAACTTTGTTAACATGCTGGCCACCGGGGCCTGATGATCTGATAAATGATTCCTTTACCTCGGACTCATTAATGTATATACTGTCTGTGATTTTTATCATGCTATATACCTAAGAAAACTATCAGTGCATATTACCATAGTGCCCTAATCACTTTCAACATACTCGTAGGATAAATTTGACAGTTGAGCTTGCTAAGTCGACATGGTAATTTCGGCATCCCATGGCAGCAAAGAATACCACCCGAAAGCGAATGTTCCTAATTGATGGTTATGCCATGCTTTACAGGGCACATTTTGCCATGATTCGCAATCCATTGATAACCAGTTATGGACTGCCAACTAGTGCACTTTTTGGATTTTTAAATCAGCTTTTCAGAATACTGAAGAAAGAAAATCCAGATTATGTTGCTACAATTTTTGATAGAAAAGAAAAAACCTTTCGCCACAAGAAATATCCTGAGTATAAGGCAACACGGGACCCAATGCCTGAAGAGTTGCAGGAACAGTTGCCGCATTTATGGAAATTGATTGAAGCCATGCAAATACCGCAGCTATCCAAGGTAGGCTTTGAGGCTGATGACATTATTGGTACTTTGGCAAAGCATGGTCTGGAACAAGATCTGGATGTGTTCATTGTTAGTGGGGACAAGGATTTCATGCAACTCATCAATGCCAATGTATTTCTTTTTGCGCCGGGCAACCGGAACAAACCAGACAAAATTTATGACAAAAAAGGTGTTGAGGATCGCTGGGGTGTGCCACCTGAAAAAATTGTAGATCTTTTTGGACTAATGGGTGATTCATCCGATAATATACCCGGAGTGTTTGGTGTGGGTCCAAAATCAGCTATGAAACTTATCCATGATTATGGTACCCTTGAAGAAGCGCTGGAAAACGCGGAAAGTGTTACGAATAAAAGAGTACGGAACGGTCTCCTGGAAGGGAAAGATAATGCTATTCTTAGTAAAGACCTGGCGACAATAGTGACCGATGTACCGCTGGACCGAGAGATCGATGAATTAGTCAGACAAGATATGGATGTTGAGGCAATGGAATCGTTGTTGACTGAATATGAATTTCATGTGCTCATTAACCAATTACCTGGTTCTGCAGAAGAAAAGAAATCCTCGAAAAATAAATCAGATAAAGATTATAAAATTATTACAACAGTAAAAAATCTAAAGACCTATTTCAATTCTGTAAAATCGAACAGTTTACTTGCCTTTGATATTGAGACAGACTCCTTGGATCCGATGCAGAATATAATCGTAGGATTCAGTTTCGCAACCAAGGCAAATAGCGGTATTTATGTACCGACACTCTACAAGGATAAACAAAAAAATAATTTTGGTGATGATGATCTGTCTACCGTGATCGAAATAATTCGCCCAATCATGGAGAACAAGGATATTCCAAAGACAGGACAGAATGCGAAGTTTGATATGCTGGTTCTCAAACGTCATGGAATTGACGTGCAGGGACTGGTATGTGATACAATGATCGCTGCACACTTATTGAAGCCGGAAGCGCGATCTTATAAACTAGATAATTTAAGTATTGAATATTTGAATTACAGGATGGTACCAATTGAGGATCTAATCGGGAAGGGGAAGAGCCAGATTAGTATGACGGAAGTTGAACTTGACAAAGCGGGATTTTATGCAGCAGAAGATGCTGATGTTACCTGGCAGCTAACGGAAATATTCCAAAAAGAACTACAGGATTCAGGTTTGGATCATTTTTTTAAAAAAATAGAATTGCCATTGCTAAGCGTCTTAATGGATATGGAGTATCAGGGCACATATGTTGAAAAGGAAATGCTGCAAAAAATGTCGATTGATTTAAGCAAGAAAATCGAAAACCTTACAAAGGAAATTATAAAGGAGGCAGGTACTGAATTTAATATCAATTCTACACAGCAGCTGGCCAATATACTATTTGATGTATTGAACCTGCGTAAAGTGAAACAGCGGTCAACAGCGGAATCGGTACTGGAAGCACTGCGCAATGAACATCCACTGCCCGGTATGATTCTGAATTACCGGAAACTCAATAAATTGAAGAATACATATGTAGATACTTTACCTCCTTTGGTTAACCCTGATACTGGCCGTATTCACACTACATTTGGTCAGACCATTGCCTCCACAGGTCGATTATCAAGCAGTAACCCCAATTTCCAGAATATACCAATTCGTACAGATGAGGGGCGGGAAATTCGTAAGTCATTTAAAGCGCAAAAGAAGGGCTGGTTAATTTTTTCTGCTGATTACTCTCAAATAGAACTGCGCATCATGGCCCATTTGAGTCAGGATCCTGCACTTATGGAAGCATTTAATAAGAATGAGGATATTCACAGTCGTACAGCCAGTGATGTTTTTGGTGTTGGCATCAAGGATCTTTTACCGGAAATGCGCCGAACTGCAAAAGTGGTGAATTTTGGTATTATGTATGGTGCCGGAGCATTTCGCTTAAGCCAGGAGTTGGGAATTCCACGATCAGAAGCTCAGGTGATAATTGATACCTATTTTGAAAGGTATGCCGGTATCCGCGAATACATGGATCGAACGATTAAACAGGCTGAGGATCAGAAATATGTTGAAACTGTATTGGGTCGTCGGCGCAATATTTGGAACATTGATAGTGAAAATCATATTCAAAGAGAAGCAGCCAAGAGAATGGCAATTAATATGCCTATCCAGGGTACTGCAGCAGAGATGATCAAACTTGCCATGCTGGACATTCACCGTACCTTGATAAATGAAGGGTATGAGTCACGCATGATCTTGCAGATTCACGATGAACTTTTGTTCGAAGCGCCTGCGCAAGAAATTGATACACTGCAAGAGATGGTGTCAGATAAAATGGTCAATGCCATGCCCCTTAGCATACCGCTGGTGGTAGACTGTGGAAATGGTATAAGCTGGTTTGAGGCACATTAAATTCAAATTGACTAACTGGATGTAATGGAAGCAAGTATAACATTAAAAAAGGTGGGCAAACTTGCTGGTGACAAAACGATCCTGGCTGGATTAACATTTGGGGTTGAGCGCGGTTCATTGGTAGCAATTATTGGTGAAAATGATGCGGGAAAATCTACTTTATTGAAGGTGCTTGCCGGTACGGAGATTCCTGATTACGGGAATGTCTTTATACATGGTATTGATTCGACCAAACGTCGGAAAAATTCACAGGCTTATACAGGATTTGTACCCTTTAACTCGGATCTGGATCCATTTTTGTCTCTCGAGGAAAATATTCGGTTTATTGGATCCGTCTATGGTGTTGAGGATAGTTACATTACCCAGCGGATTAAAAGATTTGCAACGGACTTGAATCTTATGGATTCGCTGCATAAACAGGCTAGCATAACTTCGCCTGGTAATGCGAAAAAAGCTATGATTGTTCGGGAGCTGATCCATGATCCTTCCATATTAATTATTGATGAACCAACCGCATTTATGGATGCACGATCCGGACGGGCAACCTGGGATCTGATCCGTGGACTAGCCGGTGAAAAGACAATAATTTATGTCAGCCAGTCTTTGCCGGAAGTTGAACAGGCCAATGACAGGATCTTGGTTATGCAGCAGGGCAAGATCATCCTCGATGGTACCCTTGACAGATTATTGGAGAGTACCTTGCGATATCACCAGTTTGAAATTGAGTTTGTCAATCTGACGGAACAATTGTTTAACAAACTCGCAGCGGTTACCACAGTAGTAAATCCAACAAAGATAGGTAATACATTACATTTTTATGGCCGTGAAAGAGCTGTGTTTTTTCAAGTATTACATGAAGCGGCAGGCGCATTAATGAAAGATCTGTCAGTTAAAAAATTAAGTTTACGGGATCTCCTGGATTCAGAATTTGTTGGCAGGGGATTGGATTGATGCAAGCCTTCTTGATGCGCCGCTGGTGGTTATTTCGCCGACGAATATTTTCAACCATTACTTTTGTGGTTATTTTGCCGGTCCTAATGCATTTGGCATTGACCGCAGGAATCGGGAATATTATTGTGGAAACAATCGCAAAATTTTCCTACCAGAAATGGCTATATCCTGGTTTGATTTTGATTGTCAATACCATCATGATCATACCAATTATTTATCGGGAATTTTTTGACTCACGGGTCAACTCAAGAACCTTGATCACACTCTCAATAACTCCCTTATCAAAACTACAACTCGTTGGATTTTTACTGCTTACGGCACTGGTCGAAGCCACAATATTTTCAATGGTTGCTATGGCAATTTTTGTCTACCTCATGGACCTTTCCTTAGGTATGCTGGATTTATTATATATTTTAGTAGCAATGAATCTTTTTGGACTCATTGTAAGTAATGGATTAATTACACTTTCTTTGTCGACCGATAGAATTAACACTTTTTTTATTGTTACGTTTATTCTTTTCCTTTTCATTATTTTTAGTTCAGAACTGTTGTTCGAATTTGAATTTTATCCACTTAGGATTAGTGCGGTGCTGAAAAATCTGCCCACAAGTATGGTATCAAATTGGTGCAGAGGGTTGATGTTTTATGGATATTTTGACTGGACATTATTTCTTACACCCTTAGGCATTGGATTGGTCTGGACCACTCTTAATACAGTGCTTTTAAAAAGGACACTTCGACAGTGATTGCATATTTATCTGGAGCGATGGAATACGCTGTGGATGAGGGCTCCGGCTGGCGCTTAGATATGACCAGTTGGTTGTCGGCCCAGTTAGGACATGATGTAATAGACCCCGTAGAAGAATCGCGGTTACTTATGCTGCAAGAAAATTCCGCTGATTACAGGACTTGGAAAGAATCAGATACTGAACGCTATCGGCAATTTGTACGTCAATATGTGGAGCGAGACATTAAAGCAGTAACCGAGGAAGTGGATTATATTATCTGTCTCTGGAATGCAGATGTGTTTAAGGGAGCTGGTACGCATGGTGAGGTCACTTTGGCTTTTCAGCATAATGTGCCTGTTTATCTTGTGAATCAGATTTCTTTAGCAGACCTGAGTGGCTGGATAATGGCCTGCAGTTCAGAAATATTCAATAATTTTGAAGATTTGAAGGCATTTCTATTGGAAAAATTCGGTTCCTGATCATGGTAGGCCCCAAAGCTATAATTCACTTAGAAAACCTAGTCCACAACTATGATTTGATCAAGCAGCAGTTAAATGGGACACCAATTATGGCCGTAGTGAAGGCGAATGCATATGGTCACGGTGCAATAGCTGTTACCGAGGCCCTGCGATCCAAAGGTGTGAATCATTTTGCCGTTTTCACTTTTGAAGAAGCTTTAGAGTTGAGGGCTGCTGGGATAGAAGAGGATATCCTTGTTTTTTGCAGGCCAACAAAGGATATGTTAGCAGAAGCTGCTGCGCGCAATATAACGCTAAATCTCTCTGCGCCAGAAGATATCCCCTTATTTAACATGGCAGATTCCAGTCCAAGATTCCATTTGAAAGTGGATACTGGCATGTCTCGTCTTGGTATACCATTTGATACAGTGGTGGATATCCTTCAGCAGATTAAAAACAATGACCATCTAAAATGTGAGGGTATCTACAGTCATTATGCCACTGCAGATGAAGGTGAATTAAGCTATGCTGAATACCAGTTAGAACAATTTAATCAAGTATTGCAGGTGGCCGAGGAATTGGACTTAAAAATTAAACATATACACTTTTCAAATAGCGGAACAGTCTTAAATATGCCCCAGACTTCTTTTAATTTGGTACGAGTTGGTATGTTATTATATGGTGCTTTCCCCTCAGATGAAGTACCAACGAATATGCGAATTAAACCAGTCATGGAATTCAAGGGACCTGTGGTTACTTTAAGAGAAGTACCTGCCGGTACGAAAGTTAGTTACGGTGGCGTTTGGGAAGCACCCCAGGACACAATTATAGGTGTTATTCAAGCCGGTTTTGCTGATGGTTTTCCGCGATCATGGTATGTGGATGGTTATATAGGACTTCGAGGAAAAAATTACCCAATTGCAGGTCGCGTATGCATGGATCAATTTATGGTGGATTTTGGTGGGGCCGATGTTCGTGTAGGTGATGAAGTGTTGATTTTTGGTCAGAATAACACTGACACGATACACGTTGAAGATATTGCCCAGGCCATAGATTCAACGAGCTACGTATTATTGACTGCTATCGGCGGGAGGACAGAAAGGATATTTATTAACTGAGCGGGAGGTAAGGCTAACTAGCCGTACCTTTATCTGGGTTTCTAACCCAGGAACGCCGGTCCTGAAATGCTTTAATCTTCAAATCGGCCCAATCATTGATTATTTTTTTGATTTGATCTCGTTGGTCTGGTTTATCTCCCAAATTTTCATCGAGAACATTGAGTAAATCTTCACGCCGCTGCTGAACTTGGCCATAAGTCATCACATCTTCTTGAGCAAAATCTTCTTTTTGCTGACGAACCTGATCTTTCCTATCGTCTGCTTTTGAAGCCTGTTCCTTTCTACTTGAAAAGACTGCCAGAGCCAGGACAACGAGCACAATAATTAGAAATAATATTTCCATAATTTATACCTTCAAAAACCAGAGCCTAGTGGATTAATACCCAGAATACCAACCCAGTAGACAGCTACCATTATAGCCAGCACGATCAATGCTGCCGGCCAGCCGACAGTGGCCATTCGAATAAAATCTTTTGATTCTAGCATTCCACTCGCATAAACAATAGAACTGGCCGGTGTTCCAATTACAAGCCAGTAGGCCATTGATGTGGCAATGGCTAATCCAACTCCTACGAGTATTGGATTTGTGTTTGCAGTTACTGCCATATCCAAAACCACAGGTCCAATAACAGCGACAGTTGCACCAGCACTCATTAAATTGGTTAAAATAGCACCAATGACCCCAACTAATATAACAAGTCCAACACCTGAATCTAGACCAAGAGGCGCTACGAGGCTCATAATTTGATCAGCGAACCAACTAGAAGCACCGGTGGCTTTAAATACACTTCCTAAACTTATACAGCCAGCATACAGTACAATAACACCCCAACTGACTTTATCTTCATAATCTTTCCATGATGTCAGACCCAGCAGCATGTAAACCACAGCACCAGATATGGCAACGCCACCAAGTCCTAGTGAAAACCCCAGGATATCTCTTGTTACTGATTTATCAACAATCCACAATACCACAACTGCAAGCATTATAAGCGCTACTAGCTTTTGCTTACCAGTCATGGCACCATGTTTTTCGAGATCTTTTTTAAGAAGCCCAACAGCTTCGCTCAAATCACTTACTTCGGGCTTAAATAATAGAGGTAGGATAAATGCCATTACAACAGACATACAAGCTGTATAGAATATTCCCATGGAAACCCATTGCATAAAAGATACTTCAATACCATAATCTGCCAGGAAACCGATCATCAGGGCATTCCTAGCGCCACCTGTTGGGCTCATGGGGCCACCAATCATACACCCCACTGCAATAGTAACCATAAGTAATGTGCCTAATCTAGGGGCAGGCGTAGATTTGTTCGTAAGTGTATACAGGGCCATGGCAATTGGAACATACATTGCAGCCACAGCATGTTCGCCCACAAATGCAGTAGGAATTGCAGTCCCCAGTAGAATTCCAATAACTATCATACGTGTTTTTGTACCGGCCAAATTAATCACCAGCATACCCACCCGTTTATCCAAACCATATTTTACCAGCGTTGCCCCAAGGGCAAGGGAACCAGCGATAAACCATACAGCATCGTGGGCGTAGGTTCCGACAATACTTCTCGAATCGGTGATGCCAAAAAATAACTGTACCAGGCCAATTAATAATGCCACTGCCGGCATGGGCACTGCTTCAGTCGCAAAGAAGATAACACATGTAGATAACAGGGCAATGATTATCTTGATATGCTTTGCTTTCATAGCGACATCTACGCCGGCTTGGCCCTTGAAGAGTTCTTCCGCTTTCAGAACCATAGAATCCGGCATAGGCATAATGAAAGCAATGAGTGCAAATATGGCCAGGCCGATACCAAGCCATTTGAAATCAGTGGTTTTGGCGAAGCCGCCGCTACTGGACTGTTCGTTGTCTTTTTCAGGCATTGGGACTAAGAAACTGAGTTAGTCTGATAAAAAAGGCAAGTAAAAACGACATAAATCAAATATTTGCGGGTTTGTAAATTCCAACATCCTTTTGTTTAACTATATTCATTTGATGAATTTGAAGAGCTTTGTGCATATACCATTATTTCTAGTAGTATTTCTGCATATTTCCAATGCGCAGCCTGGGACAGAGTTGTCACTTGGTATTGATGAATTTCTTTCAAAACCAAGGCCTGAATACCGGGAAAAAAAATTAGGTTTATTCACCAATACTGGCGGGGTAAACCATTCTGGCAAGAGAACTATTCAACTTCTTGAACAGGAATTTGGATTAGACTTGCTCTTAACCTTGGATGACTGGAATGATACAACATCCTTCTCAAATAATCGTACTAGCGCTGTAGCTAAAGGACCTTCACTCGATCAAATTAATATTTCTGGCACACTGCCAGTTCAAATCGCAGAGCTGATTAAAGATCTTGATGCTTTATTTGTGGATCTTCAAGGTATTGGTATACGATCCCAATCCTATACAGTAACCTTACAGCATTTATTACATGCAGGAGGAATAGCTGGTACTTCAATTATAATTCTTGACCGTCCTAACCCATTGGGCGGTGAAATGGTCTCAGGAAATATACCTCAGGATAGTCTTGGGTCGCCCGGAAGTTTCATTCCAATCCCCTATCGCCATGGCATGACTATTGGAGAATTGGCGCGTCTATTGAATACGGAAAATGACCATGGTGCAGATTTAATGATTATTCCAATGGATAACTGGCAGGGACAACCGTGGGGTGAGATTGGGCTGGACTGGACGCCAATTTCACCCGGCATTTCTACGGTGGGTGATCTTGAACGGTTCACTATCACCAGTATGTTGGGTGCAGATGAAATCCTTGAGAATGGTGTTAGTACGGATCGTCCATATGAAATTCTTGTCCACCCCAAGATAACCAGCGGATCGGATATTGTGTTTGCTCTGGAGGAATTGGATCTTGCCGGCGTAAAATTTTTACCGGCGGTTTCTGTACCAAATACAGGACCATTTGCCGGTCAAATCTGTAACGGGATATCGATTGTTGTTACAGATATTAATGTGCTTGAGCCATGGATGGTAGCCATCGCAATAGCAGAAAAAATAAAAACCATTTACCCGGATATTGAATTTACACAATCAGAAAATGCTCTGACTCTGTTTGATAAAGCTATGGGAAGTACGGACGTACGAGAAATTATTGCAACTATGGACTGGAACAGGTTATCGCTGTATAAGGCTATCCAGGGAGAACAGGTAATAAAATTCAAGGAAGTGCGACAGCGCTATTTGATTTATCCGCGACGAAATAATTTCAGTTCCTTGGACATGAAGGTATTATTTGGTTACATCGGATTGATCGTTCTAATTGGTGTGATAGTGGGAAGAAAACAACGGGATACAAAATCATATTTTCTTGGTAATGGACAAATCTCATGGCTAATGATTGCTTTCAGCTTAGTTGCTACGGAGACTTCTGTACTAACATTTCTTAGTATACCTGGTGTGGCCTATCTCACCAACTTTGGTTTTCTGCAAGTGGCAATGGGATATATAATTGGGCGAATTGTCGTGGCCTGGCTTTTTCTGCCGCTCTATTATAAAGAAGGAATCCAATCCACATATGAGTTTATCGGTAATAAATGGGGCGTAGGCTTCCAGCGCTTTGTATCCACTGTTTTTCTAGTGATGAGAATTCTCGCTGATGGAGTAAGGTTGTTTATGACGGCCATACCATTAACACTGATTACAGGTTGGACTTATGGCGCTTCCATAGCGATAATCGGTCTGTTTACATTGGTTTATACACTTATAGGTGGTATACGGTCGGTTGTTTACACCGATACTATTCAATTTATTTTATATATTTTTGGTGCAATTGTTACATTTAACGTTATTAATGAAATGATTCCTGGCGGGTTGGACAGTATAAAATTCATTTTAGGGGAGGCCGACAAATTTTCTGTTTTTCAAGGATTTTCATCTTCACTTTCTGATTTATTGACCAGGCCATATAATTTTATTGCAGCTGTATTGGGCGGCTTTCTTTTATCCATGGCATCTCATGGTACAGATCATTTAATGGTGCAAAGGCTGTTGTCTGCAGGGTCAATAAGGGCTAGCCAAAAAGCACTAGTTTTAAGTGGTTTTCTGGTATTTCTACAATTTGCAATATTTTTATTCCTTGGTGCTGCCATGTGGGTCCTTTATGATGGTTTACCTTTGAAGCCAAACCTGGTATTTCCATGGTTTATTTTAACTCATTTACCACCGGGTTTTACAGGCTTTCTCGTTGCGGGGATTTTTGCAGCTGCTATGTCAACATTAAGTTCATCTATTAATTCATTGGCTTCTGCCACGGTAGTGGACTGGATAAAGCCAATTAAGCCCACTACTGGTTTGACCACAGCGCGATGGGTATCTGTTTTCTGGGCCATTGTATTGATTGGCGGCGCGATGCTTTTCAGATCGTCGGAAAGCCCCTTGGTGGAAGTTGGTTTAAGTATTGCCTCAGTGATTTATGGTGCAATTCTTGGATTTTTCATTTTACGGTTGACTAACTGGCAGGTGTCGAATCAATCGGTTTTCTGGGGATTCTCCATATCGATCATCACGATGATTTACTTATGGAAGGCTACGCCATTGGCATGGACCTGGTATGTATTTTTTGGTACCATTATCATGCTCACAATCAGCGTTATACTACCACAATTTCAAAATCGATTTAAGCCAATAGCCAATGCGCAATCCAAATAAATTTATCATTACACTTTTTCTGATAGGGTTCATATCTGCCCAGGATTATACCTATACAAAAATACAGGCGATACCTGATCTGTCATTCATGAAAGATGTTTATACAGGGTTGGATGTTTTGGATCAAATGGATTTTTCGCAACTAAAAGGTAAGACAATATCAATACTCTGCAACCAGGCATCCGTGAACCGAAATGGCCAGCATCTACTAACTTTACTACAAGAAGTTGACGATGTTCATGTGTTAGCGATTTTTCTGCCGCAGTACGGTTTATTTGCCAGTGAGGATCCAAAACTGAAAATGATGGGGAATAAGTCAATTGATCCCATATTCGGAGCCCGGGTGATTGATCTGTTTAAACGTGTTCTGTATCCTCCAGAATGGAGTATGCGTGATGCGGACCTTATTCTGATCGATATGCAGGATACCGGTGTACGCTATACTACCTACATGACCACGGTGTCAAAAGTGCTGGAATCTGCGGCAAAGTATCGTAAACCAGTTTTATTGCTCGATCGTCCTAATCCATTGCGAGGGGACGTAATGGATGGACCGGTGGTACGTACAGCATATCAGTCATTAGAAGGTTACCATTTGGTGCCTATCCGCCATGGTCTCACGATTGGAGAATATGCATTGATGGTGAACGAAATGGGATGGCTGAAAGATTTAGCACGCGCAGATCTAACCATTATTCCCTTGTCAAATTGGCAGCGGACGATGTGGTTAGATGATACTGGATTACCTGTACCCTCAATGTTACCCGGGGTGCAGGGTGTGGAATCATTACTGGCTTATATGGGTATGTATTTATTTAAGGGAACAAACCTGAACATTGGTCATGGAACAGACCAGCCTTTCTTCCGCATTGGCGCGCCATGGATATCGGGGAGGATACTGTGGAAAAAAGTTCAAGGTCTGGATTTGCCTGGAGTGCGCTTTCACCAAATACGCTATAAACCGCAAGCGATTCATGATGCCGAACGGGGCCCTTATTATGCTGGACAAATGTGCAGCGGTCTGTTAATGGAAGTGACCAATCGCAATGATTTTGACCCGCTTGCCACGTCTACTGCACTAATGATGCTGACCTATAAACTGTACGGAAAGCATTTTGAATGGATAGCCGGAGGATATGTTGACAAACTTTTTGGTTATAATCTATTACGGATTTTTGCCGCCCAGGGAAAACCACCTGATTACCTACCGCCACTTTGGTTGCACGACGTGCTTCGTTTCAGTGAATTCCGGCAAAATTTTCTGCTCTATGAATAAATTGTTCTGGGTCATTTTTCTCTCTTCCTCTTTTTTAGTTGGACAAACATTCTTTACTGTTCCAAGAAGTGTCTGGCGTTTTTCCATGACGAATCACGTAGGCAGTGGTAACTGGATCGGCTCGGGCGGACTGTTTGATAAGGGAATCCGGGATATTGCCTTTATGGCCAATGATTCCACAGTGGCTGCTCTGGTACATCGAACTAGTAAAATCGGCTTTAATCGCCGTGATATTAAGATCGAATTTGGATTGTCACCCCGTATGACTTTTAGTTTACACGTACCGTCTTACAGCTCATTTACCGAAAAAATTGAAAATGATTATAAAGAAGAAGTGGATTTGCTAACGACCAACCTGGATTCACTGCTGGAATTTTATTATCCTGTAAATAAATCTAGTACCGGCCTTGGAGATGCGACGTTAGGTATGAATATTTTATTATATGGTTATCCATCATGGACTGGCAAAGAGCCCTTTTCAGTTTATGCTGGTGTCGGATTACGCTTGCCTAGCGCCAAAAGATTAGGCCCATATCGTGCAAGTGTAAAAGATACAACAGGAAGACCCAGCCAGTTTAATGAATTGCCAATCGGCAATGGACTTACACGTTATTCATTATCATTATTTGGTGAATTCTTCAAATACTTTAATGAAAGATTGGTGAATATCACCTGGCGGATCGAACGGGCCAAGTACAGTAGGGAAATGGTCAATACACCCGTGTCATTTTTGTGGGGTGCAGAAACAAATCCTGATTCAATTATAGCAATGATCGGAAAAACTTATTTGCGTCAGTTAGGTGATGAATTATTATTATCAGCGACGGGTAAGCTGGAATTATGGCCTGACAGGGTTTCAATTACCGGCGGGATCAATAGCATAAAGACTCAAAAAGATTTTGTCTTTTCAAATGACTCGACCTGGAATAGTTGGATGGTGAGTCGCCAGCTTAGTAACGGGAAAACAGTACATGACACCCGTAAAACGCAAATTCGACAATATGTATTGGTTACATTACACAATGTGCATCCCACAAAGAGTATTGGACCAGTGCAATTTGATATAGAATTCGGTGCTTCGTTCCCCTATTTTACACGACATACGTATAGTTTTGCCAGCGCCTGGCTGGGCATTCAGGCCTATTTCCAAGCATGGTAGATTTATTATATGAATATTTCATACCTTTAATGTTCTCGTGAAAGAAAATAAACAAGCAGTTTGGAGTTGGGCATTTTACGATTGGGCTAACAGCGCCTATTCAACCACCGTTATGGCTGGTTTTTTCCCGCTGTTCTTCAAGGAATACTGGGCGGATCCGAATAATCCAACTCATAGCACATTCTATCTTGGTATGGCCAATTCAATTGCTTCAATTGTGGTAGCTGCTCTGGCGCCACTTCTCGGGTCAGTTGCCGACCAGGGGTCCACAAAGAAAAAATTCCTGATACTCTTTGCGTTTTTGGGTGTGATCATGACCGGTGGGCTTTGGATGGTAGCTCAGGGTAACTGGCAGATGGCAGTGTTTTTTTACGTTTTGGCAACTATTGGGTTTGCCAGTGGAAATGTTTTTTATGATGCACTGCTTCCTGGTCTGGCATCCGAAGAAAGGGTTGATGTAGTGTCGTCGCTGGGATTTGGCCTAGGTTATCTGGGTGGCGGGCTGCTCTTCCTTGTCAATGTCTTTATGTATCTTAAGCCAGAAATATTTGGTATTCCCGATGGCGCAACAGCAATTAAACTATCCTTTTTAAGCGTTGCGGTCTGGTGGGCAGTATTTACTATTCCATTAATTTTATTTGTTCCTGAACCAAAAAATTATGACACCGTTTATTTTAAAAATGCAGTTCGAATGGGGTGGGTACAATTAGTTCAAACCTTCAAGGAAATCCGCAACATGAAAGTTGTCGGTACATTCCTGTTGGCGTACTGGTTTTATATAGATGGCGTTGATACGATAATAAGAATGGCTGTTGATTATGGTATGTCATTGAATTTCCCTGGAGAGAGTTTGATCATTGCACTTTTGATAGTCCAATTTGTTGCCTTTCCAGCTGCTTTGATTTATGGCTGGTTGGCTTCTAAGATTGGTACCAAAACGGCGATTATGGTGGGCATTATAGCCTACTCCTTTATTACGTTACTTGGTTATTTCATGACCGAAGCATGGCATTTTTATGTTCTGGCAATATTAATTGGACTTTTTATGGGAGGTATTCAGGCCTTAAGCCGCAGTCTATATACACGAATTATTCCACCAGATAAGTCTGCAGAGTTTTTTGGTTTTTATAATATGTTAGGCAAGTTTGCGGCAATCATTGGGCCGGCACTTATGGGCACGATCGCATTAGTGACTGGTAGTGCACGGTTAAGTATCCTATCAATTTTGTTGTTATTTATTTTGGGTGCCTTTTTCTTAAACAAAGTTGATATAGAGGAAGGTAAGCGCCTTGCAGCCAAGGGACTGTAAAAGTATTATTCGGCACACTTTAATTGATTTGAAATAAATGTTGCCTAGAAGTAAAAAAAATAGATAATATAGAACATAGCCTCGCTGGTGTGGCGTGCTCTTCAGAGAAAAAGATTTTCTCGAGGGTTTATTAGCGAGGCTATACTTTTATATGATAAGATTTAATATAAATAATATAAAGTAAAACTTGAAGTATAAAGCCAAGTATAGTCAATTAGTTATGCCGGATGATGCCAATAACGTAGGCACGTTATTTGGCGGTCAAATGATTTCCTGGATGGATCTGGCTGCAGCCAAAGTTGCTTACCGATTTTTAAAAGGAACAGGGGTAAATGGTGCCCTCACCCGGGCCATTGATAAAGTTGAATTCAAAGAACCAGTCTATCCGGGAGAATGGGTGAATTTCGAAGGCCATGTATCTAAAGCAGGCACCTCATCATTTCAGGTCATCATTGATGCTTATGCAGAAGGGTCCCAGAAAAAGAAAAGACTGGCCTGCACAGCAATCATTACCATGGTGGCGATTAAAAAAGAAGATAATGGGACATACAGTAAATGTCCCCACGGCCGCACGTTATAATATACTATAATCTTGAATAATATATCCACAATGTGATAAATTGTAATACATATTTGTGATAGCAGGTATGAAAAACATGCGGATTCCACATACTAGTTTTCTAGTTTTTTCAGCGATGTTCGTCCTGTCCGGTTGCGGCTATATGTTCGCGCCAAAGTATTCAGATCCAATTTATACCCAGCGTCCCCCTTTAATATCCCTCAGGTATGAATATCGGGATATACATATATATGCCCCCCTTCAAGTTGTGAATACTCTGCCGGAAGCATATCAGGTATACATTTACGATAAGGATAATGAAGTGGACGCACTTTTTGCTGCTACGTACATGCCCGAGGAGAAGATTGAGGTTTATCTGCCTCAGAATACGCTCTCTACTGATAAAAATGGGACCATTTTTGTTATTTCGCCACAGGGTCGGGATATGCCGGAGATAAAAATAAAATTCACTGGCGTTCGCTATGGTGATATTACCTTGCCAGTCAGTAAAATTATCAAGACACCAGCGATCGTTGAGGGATTAGTATTTCGTCGTTACGATGACCGCATGCTGGGCGGCATCCAGCTGGTTGCTGCAGATTCCACCGGCAGAACTTTCTATACGAAATCCCGACTGGATGGTGATTATCGGTTTGAACTGCCAAACGAATATGGCTATCGGAATGATATTGTTGTCTCGGCTGGTGTTGGATCTTTATTTCCGGTAGTAAAAAAGGATGCACAATTCAATGGAAAATTCAATCTAGAAATGGATTTTCCACTAGGTCCCAGTAAAGAGTTTGTTGAACAAGGTAATCTATATATTGTAATAAATAATCTTACCCATTTCCGGATAGCCTCATCCAATGGTTCTTTTACTCCATTCCTGCTTGCAAAGAATGATATTGTTGCCGTCACACAGGTGGCAGGGAATAGACTGTATGGTCTGGTAGAAATATTCTGGTCAGATGAAAATGCAGAAATGATATCCGGTTGGGTTCGAGAACAGGACGTGATCTACGCTGGGAATTATTTTATGAGTCCTCAGGATGATCTGGAGTTAGCCAAGCAATGAAGCAATTCCTGATTTTGCAATTATTTGTTGTCTCAGTAATCGCCCAGGTAACGCTGGATGTGAAAGTGTTGCCCAAGGGTGCTACCATTATTCTGGATGGCAAGGAAATCGGTTCTGCTCCTGTTAAGGGATATTCAGTGAAGCCGGGGGTCCATGAGATTAGGCTAGAGGCAAAAGGCTATGCTCCCGCTATACATGAAATAGCAGTCCAGGACGCGAAACGACTTATTGCAGATTTTATAATGAACCCCATGTACACGATAAAATTTCGAGCCAAGGAAAAGGGGCTTACTTTTGAATTGAATGGGGAACATACCTGGCGCGATGAAAAGATCAAACTAAACCTGGAAGCTGGGTCCCATCGATTGCGGGTGTATTACTTGGATGAATTATTCGATGACCAGATCATAGTTGCTGATCGGAATGCAGAATTTATATATACGCGATATCAGCCAGAACCGGGTGGAAATTGATTTTCAGATGTAAAATCATTATTCTTTGCTTGGGCCTAATCGGCGTGAATCGGGGTGCTGATTATACAGGCAAGATCGCCTTTATAGATCTCACAATGGATAGCGCTTCTGTTGAGCAATATGGAGAATTGTTCACCACAATGTCTCTTCAGCTTGCGGAAACTGCCCAGATGCAGATTATTAACCCGCGGGAAGCGCTGGAAGTAGTTAGTCAATACGTGGATCTTGAGGATCCTGAACGAGATTTACCTGATCGGGATATTATAATCGGCATCGGCCAGGAACTGGGTGCGGACTACGTGATGTATGGCGGCACAGAAGTCGGTGAATTTGGCTCTGTTCTGACCGGTGAAATACTTTCTGTAAAGTCCGGGGGTACGGTCAGTACAATTGAAATAAATATACTGGATGTGTTAAATGCGCTGGCCGCAGAGTCCAATATCGCCTCTTGGGCCATAATCGGTGCCGATCCACCCTTTGCGTTGATGCAGAAACGCCGCAATCTATTTCCCAAGCTTCCCAGTGATATCAAGGAAGAAAAGACACCTTTTGGTGCGCTCTGGCGTTCGACAGTGGCCCCTGGCTGGGGGCAGTTCTACTCGAACAAGAGGGCTATGGGATATGCATTTCCATCAATCGAGGGACTTCTTTTTGGTTTGCTATTGTTCAATTTTTCCCAGTACGCTCTTGCGGTAGATAACCTGAATAAAACAACCAAATTGTATAATGCAGAAACGGATCCAGATAAAGTGTTAGAACTTCGCCAGGAAACTATAAATTATTATAATGCGCACAAGAGTTTCAATGATACAATGGTCAGCACAGGCTATATGATTGGTACGGTGTGGGCCATTAATGCCATGCACGCCTTTCTTGCTGGTCCCAGACCACAAAAATATATTCATGGCCCGGAACCATATTCACAGTAGTTAGCCTGTGCTTTTGGTGCATTTCAACCCGTTGTTATCATTTCTATCAGCACTTTGAAGTACCCAAAAAAAGCACAAAAACTGACTGTACAAAAAACAAATTATTTTTTCCTTCTCTTTTCGTTACCATTACCCTGCGTTTACAATTATTAACCTGTGCGGTATATCACATGAAAAAGTAACTATTTTTCTTTTTAATTAACTCTGACATAAATTCACAAAAATTTCAAGAGAAAACATAGGAAGGAGGACATTATGAAGGCGTATCGCTTGGCGGCCATAACTGTCAGCCTGAGCTGGATTTGGTTTTCCTGCCAAACCTATGAGATAACACTCGATAATCCGATAGACGTTATTGCTGATTCAATTGCCGGTGTATTTCCGCCGGCATTGACGATGCATCCATTGACCCAGACGGTAGCGAATGGTGATTCGGTAACGATTGGGTCTTATATCGTTGAACATGATACAACCCTCGCTGGGGTGCATACGCATGTTACTTATGATGCAGAGCTTTTACAGCTGGATACAATTCTCCCGGGTGTTTTATTCACAAATGACGGGACCAATACACCATTATTTACCTATACCGCAGTTTTTGGAGAGTTCGATATATTTGTTTGGTATCTGGGTGCTGAAGGCGCTCTATCTTATGTTACGGAAACGGGGCATATCGCCGAGATCTACTTTACAGCCTTGAACACTGGCGAAACAATAGTGGAATACGACACTACACAATGCGAATTGGTCACACCTTTGGATGAAAGTATATCTATTCGTGGAGTCCGAAACGCTACTGTGACCATACAATGAGTTCATTGAGAAATATTGCTGCTATTTTTCTTTTCCTGTTATTCAGTTCCTTTGGATTAGGCCAGGTAACCGATTCCCATGGCGGAGATTTCGTAGTAGTAACTGGTACAACTACTTATGAGTCACTGCCCTTCATAGAAACATTTTCAAATCAGGATGGACCTGATCAGGAATTTAATACCTGGGTATCGGCCCAATGGAGTAGTTTCACCAGTACAACCGATGATTATGACTGTGTAGATTCCCCTTGTACCGGCGATGATGAATATGTATCGTTTTTAACTCCCCCTGATTCGTTTATGCTAGAACCGCCGAGTAATAATAGTGTAAATGTTTGGATTCCCCATAACTCAGCGCCCAACTGGTCGGCTGAGCCAATTGCATATTTCGCTTTCTCTCGTACACGAAATTATTCAACATCAACGTATTCACCGCTGATCAGCATTACCGGTTTTTCCGATCTAAAGATTTCGTTTGATATGCATTTTGATGCGTGGTCAGGAACAAATACAAATGAATACCTCTATATTGAATATTGTACTGGCTCAGGGTGGGAAAATGCCCTAACGTTTCTAGCCGATGCAGAATTGGGTGCAGTGGATATACCCTGGGGTAACAATAGTTTTTTCCTAACCGGCTTACGAGACCTTGATACACTGCAAATTCGTTTTCGAGCAGCAGGGACTTATTCTTACAATATAAACTATTGGTATGTTGATAATGTAAAAGTATACGGTGCGCCAATTTTTAATACATTAAGTATAGCTGGGCCGGCAGAGAATCCTGGCGGAGCTATCAATGATGATGTAGTCACTATATCGATGGAGTCCAATACGGCTTTGATTGATACACCAACAGTGATCATGAATGGTGAATTTGTAACAACTACCGGCAGTGGAACAAATTATACCGCTACAAAAATCATCAGCGATGCCGACCCAGAAGGACCAGTATTATTTTCCATAGATTTTATGAGTACAGATACCATTCCTGGTCAGACAGTAACGCAAACTACAAATAACTCAAAAGTGATTATTGATCGCTTCGGGCCAGGTGACTATGAAACAAATGGTATCACACCCGTTGGCGGAAATGTAATTGACCAGATATGGAACAGTACCAATATATCTTTAAATGTTACTCTTACACTGCCGCCGGACACAGCAATTTCAGGTTTTAATGTATTGGATGGCTGGAGCCGCTTTTATAATGACCAGTCAAGCAACGTTACCAGCCACGGTACCAATGGCCTGCAATTAAATGCATTAACGCTTGAGGTCTGGACAAAAGTACAGTCGGCGGATACGTATGATGGTGTGGTGGCCTATGGTGAAGCTGTGGGTGGAAATGAATCGGGCTATGGCTTCGTGTATTATAATGGTTTATGGCGATTTTTCCTGGTCACGGAAAATATGACAGAAAATGCCTGGGAATCGAACCCGGCTACGAGTATTCAGAACGGAGTTTGGACCCATCTGGCAGGTACCTACGATGGACAAGTGATTAAGATTTATAAAAATGGTATAGCCGTAGATTCACTAAATCTAAATCAAACCGGGAACGTTGACTATGCTCATGTCTCACTAACACAATTTTTCATTGGCAAGTTCAAGAATGATGCCTCATTTAATTATTTCCATGGTCAGGTCAGTGAAGTGCGGGTCTGGAATTACGCCCGCAGCCAGGCACAAATTTCCGGCTTTCGATCCTGGACCCTGAATGGTGATGAAACAGGATTGGTGAGTTATTGGAAAATGGCGGAAGGAACCGGTACAGTACTAACA
>SCKQ01000077.1 GCA_004124535.1 Fidelibacterota bacterium | reverse complement strand
ATTTAAGCGAATAATTTTATTGAACCATGCATGTAGTGACTATTATTCATTATCAATCAGTTACAGAATTGGGTCTTGTTTTTCATAATAGTTATTCAAATTTCACCAACTTTCCTTCAATTTTTTCACCACTCTTAAATGTAAGTGTATCTGCAAATAAGATTGAAGTATGTGCAAAAATAAGTATTATTGATATTAGGCGTTTCATTTTGAACTCTTTTATTTGAGCCAGAGGCATATCATACTTTCATCCCGACCGTCCCCCTGTCAGTTTCAAGGTTGGGATTGGGAAAGTGGTTGAGAAAACTGATGTGGAAACATAATGGGGAAACTACCTCTCTGGAGCCAAACTAAGGAGAGATAGCGGTAAAGTCAATCAGGATGTCTATAAACAAAAAACCCAACTACTGGGCGGGTTGATGTCTACTTCAACAGCACCATCTTCTTAGTGCTATTGTATTCACCAGCTTGTATCTGATATAGGTAAATACCAGCACTCACTGGTTTACCATAATCATTAGTAGCGTCCCATTGCACTGATTTGAAACCAGCGTTCTGCTCTGTGTTTACCATAGTTTTGACTATTCTGCCCATCATATCATAGATATTGATATTAACCAGTGCATCTCCCGGCAAGGCGTACTGGAGTGTTGTGACTGGGTTGAATGGATTGGGATAGTTTTGATAGAGTTCAAACTGATTTGGAATTGTTGTATTTGCCAAACTTACATACTGAACATCAAAATAATGGACGCCTATTTCGGTGGCTCCTTTGTCATCCTTTGCCATAATTTGGACCGAATCCAGCCCGCTAAACCCGGGATCAGGTGTATAAATGAAATTCCTCTGATATCCACCAAACGTTTTAAAAGTGCCGTGCTGAGGTGGAATGTTAGCACTATTCCAGATGATGGTCCCATCGTCATCGTCACTATTAATCGCAGCAGTGATGGTTCCATCAGCCATCACTTGAAAAATAACAGGATGGACGTTGGGGGATTCGTTGGGGATATTATCGCAGACATACGCCAGTGAATCAATGAGCTCACTATTGATGTAGAATTTTTCTGTCCAGTCGCCAAGGCAGTCATCTCCCGACGGAAAAGACGCCTCCTGAACCCAGTCACTCCTGGGGTATATTTCCAGCCACTCTGGCCAGTAGTTGGTGCTATCTCCCGGAACTAAAGAAATTTGATAATCATAAGTTCCATTTTTATAAAACATCCATTTCAGAGTATCCGTCTTATGGAGGCTCATCACCAGCAGGTAGGACCACCAAGTTTCTCCCGGATTAACATGTTTCCGAAAGGGTGCGTTTTCTGATATTGCCGTTCTCAAATCCGCCAACGATGTGATGGGGTAGGATGACGAAATGAAATTCTTGACCTCGGTAGGATGTTCATCGAGAAAAGGATACTGGTTATTCCATTGACTTGCTTCTGGATTACATTCTCCATGCCAGGGATCAATCATGTTCATATCGGAGTCTAATAATTCGTAGTGGAGGTGTGGCCAAGTGGAAAATCCGGAACTGCCCACATATCCAAGTGTGTCGCCCATCAAAACAAATTGCCCTTCTTCAACCCGGATACTGTTTTTCTTCAAATGGCCATAGAGACCATAAATCCCAGCGTCGTATTCCACCGTTACCAGGTTCGCCACTGCTGTGGAGTCCAAATCCAGTTGCCTGTCAAATTCCCCGTCGTGGGTATAAACCACATTTCCATTCGCTGCCGCAAGAACCGGGGTGGTCATCTCGTCCATGTGCCAGAAGGTAGGAATAATAATATCCGTCCCCTTGTGACCGTCGTAAGTGGCAAAAGAACAGTAATAATCAAGGACGGAATTGAAAGCGCTGTCTTCATCCACATAGTTAAGAATCAGGTTTTGCGGACCGAACATCCCGCCATTCCCCATGGGATCTTCCAAAAAAACCGAGTCTGCTGTCGTTCGACTATTTTTGTAACTCCGGATTTGTTCAAATAGGATTTCCCGCTGCTCAAGGGATATGCAGCTATTCCGCATTTCAAGCTGTCCTGCAAACTTCATTCCATCTGGGACTATACCACCGTTTGCCATATTAACCAGCAAACACAACACGATAAATAATAAGTACTTTTTCATATCTATGTTCTCACCAAAATCTACCCATCATCCCACAAAAAAACCCCCCGCTAATGGGCGGGGCTTGATGTTAACCTAATTAAAGAATTTATTTCAACAGCACCATCTTCTTAGTGCTAATGTATTCACCAGCCTGTATCTGGTATAAATAAATACCAGCACTGACCGGCTTACCGTAGTCATTGGTAGCATCCCAAATAATTGATATGTAACCAGCATCTAGGGTTTGGTTAATTAGAGACTTTATCTGCCTACCAAGCATGTCATAGATGGTGATATTAACCAGACCTGTTTCTGGAATATTGAAACGAATATGGGTTGTGGGGTTGAAAGGATTAGGGTAATTCTGACTCAGTTCATAACTGGATACAATAGGGGCATCATCGGAAATACCCATTCCTGTGGGTGTCTCGTTATACCAGACTTCATTAATGAGTACGGCTGATGAATCATCATCGGTTAATCCAATGATGAAAAAAGTAGGAGCAGCAGTACCTAAAGCAACACCATCTGGTGTGAAAGTATAGTTTGCCGTATCTGTTGGGGCTTCGCCATCGGCAAACGCCCAGACGGATACTGTATCACCGTTTACGACTATTTTTCCCCAAAACCATGAATCATATCCAACAGCAGGAGCTGGAGCAAGAGTTGGGCCAGTGTCTTGAAAGTACCAATCACCAATAAAACCAACAGGCGTGGATGCAACCGCATATGCATTCTGGTTGGATTGATATGTAGGATCTAATGCTACTGCTACATGTAATTGATCTCCATTCGTAGGGGTACCAGTTGTGGTAAATTTAACTTTCAAATATATGGTTACAGAATCGGGGGTTATTACTGCATTGGGATCAATACTTTGATCGATTTGTATCCAGCAACTATTAATAGCAGGATTAAAGGGTGAAGTCCCCCCAACTAATGTCAAATTTCCATCTGTAACTTCAGCAGACTCCCAGCCCCACCATGCCCAAGTCATGTCACTGGTCAATATGAAAGCAGCTGAAGGCGTCGCATCCACATTAAAGGATTCTGACCATCCTTGTGCATTAACATTGGAAAGAATTCCGTAGATAGCAAAAATACTTAATATCTTCTTCATAGCACCCTCCTTAGGTCAGCTATTATTATAAAGTAGCGTAAATGTACCCTCCGCCAGCCTCAATATCAAAAAATAGCGTAACAATGTGTGCGCCTCTTTCTTTCCGACCCCTACCCGTCCCAATGGTTTGTTGGTGGGTGCGAATTAGGTTGAAAAATCCGCTTAGCCTTTTTTAGGATGAATCGAATAGCGAAAACTTGTAATGACGTTAATTGACGTAATGAATCTTTGTACTACCAATATGAGGGTATGGGGGTGATTAAGGCAGTGTTCTCGTGCGTCTGGCACATCCGCTATTGACGTTTTCCAACGTCATCTGTGACGTTCCATACCCTTAAAGAAAATTTTATGGCATTGTAGTGGGGGTCACCAAGTGTCCACACTAAAGTGTCCACACAATAACATTTCTACGTACTAATAAGATTTCACAGATATTTCAGATAAGTGTAATTTTGGGAGTAATTTTAAAACGTGATTAATGAGCAGAGCCTCTCAATAACTTGGTATACCGAGAGGCTCTTATTATTTTCCACGCCCATTATTGGGCCCTTAGCTCAGTGGTTAGAGCAGCGGACTCATAATCCGTTGGTCCGGGGTTCGAATCCCTGAGGGCCCACAGTCAATAAACCCTCTTTTACCGAAGAGGGTTACTTGTTTCTAGACTGATTATAATTATACATAAATTGACTTAATATATCAATCCGGTAACCGTTTAAACGGTAACCGTTCTCCCCTCCCCTTTGTAAACCAAATCGAAAAACTCAACCGAATTGCCAACCCGCAAAACCGGAAAAGACCGGGTACCCCTATTAATAAAAGTGGCGCACACATTGTAACGCTATTTTTTGGTATATATACTGGCGCAGCGTACATTTACTCTGCTTTGTGATTTTATAGGAATGAGATTATGAAAAAATCAATAATACTGCTTTCGTTAATAGTATCCGTCACACTGGTTTATTCTCAAAGTAATGAAATTCCCGTCATAAATGTGGATGAGGATGTCCTCGTATTTAGTCAAAGCACTTTGGATACTGTGGCATTAAACGGTTTACAGCTTAAGATGGATCAATATTTTAATTTTTCAGACTGGAATGATGATGGATTGAATGATTTAGTAATTAATATTGCAAGTAACGATACAATCACTACTTATGTAGCTCTTTTCAAAAGACAAGATACTAACGGTGAACTACAATTTGTTGAAGATCCTAATTACCTAATGAATCCATTAGGTCATATTGCAAATATTCAGCATACAGTGGGAGATATAAATGGCGATGATCTTTTAGATATATTAATTATAACTGTAAATTATCATGGTCCAGAAGGTCAACAACCTCCATATTATTTAGGAGTACAAAATAATACCGATAAACTTTTCATTAATACAGGACAAGGTCTCAATAGAGTCATATTAGATACAACAACCTATATACTTAATGGAATAACAGAATATTGGGGTCACGGTGAAGCTAGAATGTTTGATTGGGATTTGGATGGCGAATTGGAAATGCTTATTTCCGACAACCCAGATTCATATCAAAGAATACGCGATGTGCATGGAGCTTATGACCGGCTCTTTCTCTCTTTTGAAATCGATACTGAAGATAATATTACTCAAGAACCTGTTTTTGAATGGCCTTTACCAGCAGCTCCTTCGATTAGTGGATGGATAAAAACAGAACTCCGTCTTTTTTCTGTAAAAAATGACACTGTTTACCTAGCACATTATAATGAAGTAGTGTGGGATACTTTAGATTCCGTTTTTGTTGATCCATCTTTAGTTGATAATGATCGCTACATAATGGAAAGGCAGTATGAAGTATTAGTAATTGATATAAATCAGTCTTTCGGAATAAATGGTGTCATAGATAGTATAGGTTTGGATTGTGAGAAAAGAGGTGGATTTATAGTAGAGAATGGTTATTGGGTTTCCGATATAGACCATGATGGAGAAATGGAGTATGTAACAGAATGGTGGCATGAAACAAATACAGTTCAGGAAAACTATATACGAATTTTTGATGATGATGGTACGGATATAACGGAAGAATTCTTGCCAATTGAATGGTTTGATTATCCTAGGAGTGGTGGTACTGGAATAACTGTAATAGATCTCAATAATGATGGGTTTGATGATATCTTACCAAGAGATGGCTGGAATAATTCAAACGAGCAAGAATGGATTATTTCTTATGCATTATTCTTGAACGATAGTGGAAATAGATTCATTCGCTACGATGTGGATTTCACCAGTTCCCCTGACTATTATACCGGCATTTTTAATCATCCAATAGATATAGATAATGACGGGTATTATGAAATATTGAATATTTTACACGATTTTGGCACTCCAAATGTTGACATTACAACACTAGACTATACTGGTTTATCAACGGTATCTGAAGGTGTTCCAATCGAATTTTCTCTCCACGAAAACTATCCGAATCCCTTCAATCCAAAAACAACAATAAGTTTCGAACTGTCGCATAACGACTTCGTAAACATTACCATTTACGATATATTGGGCAGGCAAGTAAAAACCTTAATTAACCAAACCCAAGATGCTGGTTACCGATCAATCATATGGGATGCTACTAATGATTATGGTAAACCAGTGAGTGCTGGTATTTATCTGTACCAGATACAGGCTGGGGAATACATGCAGACTAAGAAGATGGTGCTGTTGAAATAAACATCAAGCCCCGCAGTAGCGGGGTTTTTTGTTTACAGGAGTGGTGTTAGATTTGGGACGGTAAATTCAAAGGAGATAATGATGTTAAAGAAAATTGTTCCCATATTATTAGCGGTATATATTTTCCCATTTAATTCAATTTATGCAGG
>SCKQ01000002.1 GCA_004124535.1 Fidelibacterota bacterium | reverse complement strand
TAGGCAGTGGAATCAATTTTCATGTTTTTCTTATCGATTTCTTTTAATCGCTCCGGGTTCCAAATTTCAATTTTGTTGACCATACCAATAATCAGGGTTGTCTTATCCAGTCCGGCATAATTGATGAGGTTGGTCGTCAACTGAATACGCCCCTGTCCATCATATGAAATTGGTGTGGCATAGCGTACTGTATTCCGTACAAATGTTCTGTTGATTGCTGACAGGGAGGATAGATTCTTCAAATCGTTCTCAATGTTTTGCCAGACAACAATCGGATACACCCACACACAGGGATCCATACCCCGGGTAATGACGAACGTGTCTTCATTGTCCGCCGACAATGCCTTGCGAAATTTTGCAGGGATATTGACACGGCCCTTATTGTCAACCGTATAGGAAAATTCCCCGGTAAATGTGTTTAAATTTGTAGTCAATATGCTCTAAGTAAAAGGGATTATTACCCACAACTACCCACAATCTATCCATAATGAGGTTTTCTGTCAATATATTTTTCCAATTGAAGCTTGTGGAATTGGCAGGGTATTAACGAGAAACCCTGGAGAATGAACTAGTGGGTAATTGTGTGGATTATTTTAGTTCTGGGGCGCGTAGTGCTGTACGGTTACCGTTTTCGCACTGCCGTCGAGGGTGATTTTTGCTGGGTGCGGAGTGGATTCCAGGTAAGGAACCAGTTGACCGCTCCAGTAAAGGTCTACATTGGATGTTGGATTGATCAGGATATCAAACCTTTCCACAAAACGAAAGTTATCCTGTTGGCCGTTATGCAATATATTCTCGATCGGTAAAGCTGAATCTGTTTCTGTACGGAACCAGACTTGCGCTTTTCGGGAAACAATTTTGGCCTGGTACGGTGGGACCACCTCCAGCGAACCAGTATTTGTTTTATCGAGGACGTAATCATTGATCAATTCAAAATCAGTGATCGGCTCTACGGTCGACTTTGCAACGGCATTATTACCGGAAACCTGGGGCGGCTGCTCTGACACGATCTGTTTGACGATGTAAATGCTGAAAATTAACAGAACGATCATGGTGGCACCCTTCACCCAATCGGTACGCATCTTATGGGGAGGATGATCCATTGCTATTGTTTCGGTGCCTTCTACCGGTATTTCTTCTGCTGCCATGGGGAGGGCTTCTGGTTCTTCATCGCCAAGTAATATGTTCATTTGACTCAGCGCATCCACTGGGTCAGCCCCTATTTCAACACAGTAGGCTTTGAGGAATAAACGGATATACGTACTGGGCAGCACTTCAAATTTGCCGCTTTCAATTGCTTTCAAGAACTCTAAATTAATTTTGGTCCTCTTTTCGATTTCCGCCAAGTCAATCTTTTGTTCACGCCGCAGCGCTTTGAGTTTTTTATGTAAGTCGCTCATAGGATCGAAATTTACCAGCTAAAATTAACCGCCGATATCATTTTGAAAAACTAATTTATCCAAACTTGTTAATGTGCTCCCAAAAATTGGCCAGGGGCAGGCCCATGACATTATAAAAGCAACCGTCGATATGTTTAACAAATACGGCAAACCAATCTTGGATACCGTAGCTTCCTGCTTTATCAAAAGGATTGTAAGTATTTATATAATAGTTTATATCGCTATCACTTAATGTATTAAATGTTACGTTTGTTACCTCATGGAAAGTTTCATCAAGATTCTTATCCCGCAATTGTAGTGCTACGCCGGTGATTACCTGATGGGTGTTGCCTGAGAGGGTAGACAGCATATTGAAGCTGTCTTCATGATCTTTTGGTTTTCCGAGTATTCGACCATCAAGCACAACAATCGTATCGGCTCCAATGACCAGTTGATCTGGATAGTCCACGGCAACAGCATGTGCTTTTTCGCGGGCAAAGTGCTCGACCAGTTGATCCGGCGGCAGATCAATAGAGATATCCTCATCTATACCGCTGATTATTACAGCAAAATCCAAGCCAATTTGATGCAGCAGCGCTTGGCGGCGAGGTGATTCCGAAGCTAGTATTACTTGTCTAAATGATAGCATTATTGAATGTTACTGATATTTGGCAATTTTGCCAATGGTGGAAACACTTTCATTACCGTTGGTTGCCTTGACCCGATAAAGATACACACCATTGGCCAGGATATCCCCCTTTTCGTCCCGCCCATCCCAGTTGATGAAATTGTACCCGGCGTTTACTGATTGTGGACCGATCCGGCGGATCCTCCTGCCACCGAGAGTGTAGATGTTAACTGATATTTCTGCGGTTAAACTAATTTCGAAACTGAATTGGGTTTCCGATACAAATGGATTCGGAAAATTAAACACATTGAATAATCGCAGGCCTTGATCATCCGTAATGTACAGTTTGATTGTTAGTTCTGCAGGATTATTGGCATTATCCCAGACTTTTACATGCATTTCTACCTCTTCATTATTTGCAAGATCGGCAAGGGCAATTTTACCAGTGGTTATGCTATTCTCATCATAGAGGAATAAATGGGTAATATCACTTTCTACAGCGGCGACAAGATCAGTGATCAGTATTTCGTGTCCTACTTCACCGGTGAGATTTATTCCCAGTGGATCAGATAGTCGCAGGTATAATGTTTCATTTGCGGAAAGATGATCACCGCTGCGAATCTGCCGTCCGGTTTCGTTTTCAAAGGAAATAATTGGCCCTACAATATCCGGAACAGGGTCACCGCCGGTCAGGGCTATATTATCCAATGTGCCCAACGCTTCCTGAGCCGGATTACCTTCGAAGACCATATAGACATTTATTGTTCCCGTAGCATCGGAATAAGATATATCCTTGGGTACCCGCAGCAGCGTACTGAAAGCACTGCCGCTGAATGAAAATTGACCTTTGAACAATGTTCCGCCGGGCAAGGTATAGCTTAATACTTGCTCAGTTGAATTAATAATATATTCTCGCGTCACCGGACGTTCCGCATCACGGAGCGCAATGAAACCCAGGCCCGATCCGCCGCTAATGATATTTTGTGTGCCGCTGACTCTTGCGGTATCCAGGGTGCGTAGTGTATCGGGACTTATGTTGGTGAGGGATACTGTCTGGTGCGGCAGGGCAAGGGGCATACCGGGATCACCAAACAAGTGAAAAAGCTCTCCGCTGGGTGAACCGTCTTTTACCGCCTGCATGATTACACCGACAGGTTCAGTTGTGACGGCACCATCAGGAAAAATTGACTTGAAAATTTCGCGGGTGAAATAGGCATTACTACTTACAGTTATAAGCCTGCTGGTGGATATAACAGCACTGGCGCCATTATTTGCCATACGAATAACTTCTTCAGAAAACGCCTCTGTTTCAATTTCATCGAAGTGGCCCCAGGAACAGGTACCTGCGATCCAAAGCGGTAGCTTATTTCCCGTCTGAATACTGTTCAGATCGTCATCCTGGTATAACAGCCGTTCCTGGGCCCATTGGTGTGCCGAGCCATGGCCAATATAGTTGATGATTGCTGTACCTTCCGTGAGGATGTCCAGCAGTGCACGTGTGGCATCCGGCTTAACAACGCCATATAAAGAGGCATTACTGACTTCTGGGAATTCCATCATATATAATTTTCGAATTTCGATACTGGGAGCTATAAAGCCGGCTATGATTTCTGAATTTTGGGTATGACTTTTTCCGGTAGCAATTGACCCATGAACCGGCTCGGGCCGTGCCGCGTCGTCTGCCGCCAGTGTAACGCGCTGTCGCCATAGACCATAATCAGGATCTGTTTCATACTGGATGATCTTATCCACGAAGGCAGCAACATCCGCCACCGATTTCGCAGGATAACGACCTATTGCTATATCAGGTATTAACCCATTAAATGCTGCCAAACGGTCATCAGCCGCACGATGATTAAAGCCATTACCTATTTCTATCGTAGGCACTTGGATACTCGATTGCTGGGTTATATTGCGGTAATCATAGTCTGCATCCCCCATGAGCAGGACGCTGTATGGTTTCGGTTCGGACCAGTTTTCCTGGGTCCACTGAATAAAATACCGGATGGCAACAGGGTCTGCGTTACCACCGGAGAATTCATCATAAATCTGGTCTAAATCGATATAACGCGAGCTGACCCGATGGGTTACAAGCAGCGCAGTTACCGTAGAAAAATCCGGGGGTCCGATCACCAGATGATCCACACCAGATGCACTGTTTCGTAGTTCTGAAAAAGATTGGTTTTCTATTAAAGTCACCGTGCTGATCATGTCTAGTTGAGACACCGTAAATGCACAATAGCGGGCCAGTGTATCTTGCGGCAGATCCACATCGAAACGGTAACCGGAATTATCATTGCTAAGGGTCACTGCTCTCGGTACAGCAATATTGGTAATGTCCCAGATCGTAATTTCAGATTCTGCTGTGATGCGAAATGTGGTGGCATTGCTGTGAATTGGTGCGAAAAATTCGTAGGGCAGTCCTTGATCATCCAGGTTACGGCCGTAATTGCCGGTGAGATAATCAAAATGTGGCTGGGAATAACTGTTGGTTGATTCATTATCGATAATGAAAATATTAATCCCATTATTCAAGCGGTTGCCGGAAAAGCTGAAGGTTACTTCACTTTTGGTTAATCCTGTCCACGAATTAGTTGTTTGCAGGGCGTCTCTCGAGTCATGGTAAATTTTCAGCAAATGCGCTGGATTCGCCTGGGCGTCGATTGATGAGGAGTTACCCAGAAAACCTATGGTTACATGCACATCCACCAACGGGTTGGGGGAATCCATAGTTGTTACAGCTGTGTGGGAACTGCCATTCATGATCGCAGCTCCTGCCCAGGCCATGCCACCAGCGAATGGATTGATCAGATCGGTTTCGACGTAGAAGGGAGATATACCATAATCCATCGTTATTGCGGTGCTCGTTACCGGTTCAATGGAGGTAACGCGTTTCCCTTGCAGTGTATTGTCATCCGGGATCAATAGCCAGTAGGTATTCTCTGTGAAATAAAGATTTTGATGATTACTGATATCCAAGCCGTTATGGTCAATGCCGCTGGACCCGCGACCGTAGAAAATGAGTTGATCTTCATTATCAAGTACCTCGTCACTTTCACCCTCAAACTGAACGGCAATTTCGACCAGATTATCGGGGATTGACTGATAGGATATGGATCCGGTAATCTCACTGCTGCGATCGCGACCCATATTGGAGCCCGTGAATACCATGAAGCTGCGGGGGTTTCGCTCAGTCAGGTTGGCGCCACTGGCTGTAATAGCGCTGGCCGGGAGGGCAGTGATTCCGTCACTGCTGACAGTGAAGCGCAGCCACTGACCAGCCGGCAAACTGGAACGCTGAAGTTTTTGACGATGGCTGGGCTGCAGCCAGTGCTTTGCGATGGGCCAATTCACCACACGGTGCTTCAGTAATCTGGCCTGCCTATTGTTTGGTACAACTTGCTGTGCAGGTGCATTGGTGAAGCGACAGATGATCAAGATCTGCTCAAAAAAGTAGTTCTCATCTGCAGTAGGGTCAATTTCCAGTGTCGCCACATGTAGATTTTGCAGCCGCTGGCTTTGAATCCAGCGTATACCGTCACCTCCTGGCACTGTCCAATTCCGGGGCAAATTTCGTTTGTTCTCAGATCGGATGTCCAGGTCAGGGTAATCTGCTGTCGGTGTACCAATCAGCAGATGAATCGGTTTGAGATCATCTTCTGATCCGGGAACTATATCAATGCGCAGGATGAGCTGCTGTGCGGTTGATTCCGTAATGGTATAATCAATACCAGCCTGGGCACTTGCTATAAACAGGATTGGTAAAATTCGTTTAAATAGCGGCAGCATTGCTGGGTGAATTTAGAACCAATGGTTGGTATTGAGTTTAAATTATGACGATTTAATGATGTATGTTTTATGCGGGATTTATTACGAATATTAATTATTTCAGTTCCATATAATTCTAGCGGGAGAATGAATTAGATGTTTGATTTGCACATGATCGAATTGGTGTACAGCCAGTTGACCGATCGTGTTGATGCAGCAAAAAAAGTTTTGCAACGTCACTTGACCGTGGCGGAAAAGGTGTTGTACAGTCACAGCTATGATCCCCAGATTAACGAAGAATTCAGACGCGGGGAATCATATGTAGAATTTTCTCCGGACCGGGTCGCAATGCAGGATGCTACGGCACAGATGGCCTTGTTGCAATTTATGATGGCCGGCAAGGATAAGGTGGCGGTACCCACCACTGTTCATTGCGATCACCTGATCCAGGCCAAGGTAAACGCTAGTACAGATTTATCTGTTGCCAAGGATATCAATGGGGAGGTGTATGATTTTTTAGAATCCATTTCGAATAAATATGGGATCGGGTTCTGGAAACCGGGCGCCGGTATCATTCACCAGGTCATTCTTGAAAATTACGCTTTCCCCGGGGGTATGATGATTGGTACGGATAGTCACACCGTAAATGCCGGTGGACTGGGGATGGTTGCCATTGGTGTTGGCGGAGCGGATGCAGTAGATGTCATGGCCGATATGCCCTGGGAATTATTGTTCCCCAGGCTGATCGGCGTCAAGCTTACAGGGGAATTAAATGGTTGGGCATCTGCTAAAGATGTTATCCTGAAAGTGGCCGGAATTCTTACTGTAGAAGGCGGTACGGGTGCCATTTTGGAGTATTTTGGTCCTGGCGCCGAAAAACTATCCTGCACAGGTAAGGGTACAATTTGCAATATGGGTGCTGAAATAGGTGCCACGGCATCGCTTTTTGGCTTCGATGAAAACATGGTCAAATACCTAAACGCTACCGGGCGGACTGTGTTAGCAGACCGGGCCAGTGTGATTGCTGACTATTTACGGGCAGATCCGGACGTGCATGCAAATCCTGATGTTTACTTTGACCAGATAGTAGAAATCAATTTGTCAGAACTGGAACCACATCTAAACGGACCTTTTACACCTGATCGAGCTACTCCGGTTTCGCAGATGGCAGCGGCAGCTGAAACTAACGGCTGGCCCACCAAGATCGAAGTTAGTCTCATCGGTTCCTGCACCAATTCTTCCTATGAGGATATTTCGAGGTCTGCATCCATTGCCAAACAGGCTGTTGATAAACAGCTCAAGGTCAAAAGTGACTTTACCATAACACCGGGAAGTGAACAGGTACGCTACACCGTGGAAAGGGATGGCTATTTGGATGTGTTTGAGAAAATTGGTGGTGTAGTCCTGGCTAATGCCTGTGGACCGTGTATTGGTCAGTGGGCTCGGCACAGTGATGACCCCCAGCGCAAGAATACCATCGTAACGTCCTTTAACCGCAATTTTGCCAAGCGAAATGACGGTAATCCCAATACCCATGCGTTTGTGGGCTCACCAGAATTGGTCACAGCGCTTGCTATTGCCGGTGATCTGACTTTCAACCCCTTGGAAGATACGCTGGTGAACGCTGTGGCAGAGGAAGTAAAACTGGATCCGCCGGTTGGAGTGGATCTGCCGCAGAACGGATTTGCGGTAGAGGAATTGGGCTATCAGGCCGCAGCTGAAGATGGCAGTACTACGGAAGTGATCGTAAACCCCGATTCTGAACGACTACAACTACTCACTCCTTTTAAACCGTGGACGGGCGAGAATTTAACGGGCTTAAAGTTGCTCATAAAAGCACAGGGTAAATGCACTACAGATCATATTTCCATGGCGGGTACATGGCTGCGGTTCCGTGGCCATCTGGATAATATTTCCGATAATATGCTTACCGGTGCAGTGAATTTTTTCAATGGTGAGACCAATGCAGTCAAAAATCAGCTCACGGAAGAATATGGTCCCGTACCAGAAGTCCAGCGGAATTATAAAAAGAATGGAATCCCGACGATTGTAGTGGGTGATGAAAATTATGGGGAAGGTTCTTCCCGTGAACATGCCGCCATGGAACCCCGACATCTGGGTGTCCGGGCCATTCTCGCTAAATCGTTTGCCAGAATTCACGAGACCAACCTGAAAAAACAAGGCATGCTGGCGTTGACTTTTGTAAATAAATTAGATTATGACAAGATTTTGGAAGATGATACTTTTGCATTTATGGATCTCGCTGAATTTCAAATCGGAAAAATAATAAAGATAAAAATTATACATAACGATGGAAGTGTTGATATTGTTGAATGTAATCATACGTATAATGAAGTACATATTGCCTGGTTCAGGGCTGGATCTGCTCTGAATCTCATTCGTGAAAGTCAGGGGTAAATCATGCTGAGAGTTCTTGTTTCTGATCCCGTTGCCGATTCCGGTATTGCTGTCCTGAAGGATGCTGGTCTGGATATTGTGTATGAACCTGAAGCGGATAAAGCTGCCCTGTTGAAGATTGTACCCAACGTTGATGGTTGGATCATCCGCAGTGGCACAACTATTGATCAAGACCTGATTGAAGCAGCAGGTAAACTGCATGTCATCGGCCGGGCCGGCGTTGGTGTTGACAATATTGATATTCCAGCGGCAACTCAAAAAGGTATCGTTGTAATGAATACGCCCGATGTCAATACAGTTTCAGCTGCAGAACATACAGTCGGTATAATGCTTGCTTTAGCGCGCAATATTTCCATCGGTCACCAGGGATTAAATATTGGAGAATGGAATCGCCATACTCTTGTAGGTACGGAACTTAGAAATAAAATAATTGGTATCGTTGGGTTGGGAAAGATTGGCCGCGAAGTAATGAGCCGCTGTTTGTCATTTGGCATGCGCATTCTGGGCTACGATCCCTACATCACTGAAAATCTCTTCAGTGCTGATGAAATTACCCTTACGGATCTTGATACATTAACCAGAGAATCGGATTTTATTACCCTGCATGTACCCATGCTGGATTCAACCCGCAACCTGTTCGATCTGGAACGCTTGCAGAAGATGAAACCTACGGCCCGGATCATTAATGTGGCCCGGGGAGGTATCATTAATGAGAACGATCTGGCCACCGCCATCCAAGATGGTGTCATAGCCGGAGCGGCGGTGGACGTATTTGTGGATGAGCCTATTAACAAGGATCATCCCCTGGTCAACCTTGAGAATGTTTTGCTCACCCCTCACCTTGGTGCGTCGACGAAAGAAGCAAAGGAAGGTGTATCCGTCACCATCTGCGAAATGGTCCGTGATTATCTGGTGAATAATAAGCTTTCCAGCGCGCTCAACATACCGATCAGTGATATGACGATGTTAAAACAGCTTCAGGCCCATTTAGACTTAACGGAAAAAATGGGTATTATCCAGGGGCAATTGGCCCAGGGTGCCATTGAAAAAGTTCATATGGAAATCCAGGGCTCTTTTGATGATTTCAAACCATTGATTTTGGCCTTTATAAAAGGACTATTGACTGATCGTATACCTGATCGAGTTAATTTCATCAATGCGGAATTCCTGGCCAAGGAACGGGGTATTGTTATTGAATACGGTGCCACCAATGAAGAAGGTGCCTATACGAACGTGGTCCAAACCAAGGTCACAACGAAAAACCAGGAAAACTCCATTACCGGAAGTGTGTTTGATGGGAATCAATTGCGCTTGGTCAACATTCTAGGCTATGAAATGGACCTGAACCCTACGGGCAACATGTTGTTTGTCAAAAATGAGGATGTGCCCGGTGTAATAGGAAAAGTCGGTACGTTGCTCGGCAAGCACAAGATCAATATTGGGGCCTACCTGTTAAGTAATGATGAACATCAGGATGAAGCATTTGCCGCAATTCGGCTGGATACACAAGCACCCGCTGATGTACTGGACTTACTTATGGAAATCCCTGAAATTATTTCATTACAACAACTACATTGTTAGGCGCACCATTAATACCACTTAAACCATGAGAATTAAGGGGCAAAACCCCATTCATATTGCTGGATCAGGCATCGCTGGTATGACTGCAGCAATCAACCTATCAACGCGCGGTAAAACGGTCATTATCCATGAAAAGCATGATCGTATCGGCGGTGCAAGAGATGGGGATTTCGAAGGCCTTGAAAACTGGATCTTTGCTCATACAGTACCGGAATTTTTCAGCAAATGCGGCGTTGATTTTAACGCACTGCCGGCAACACCAATATTCGACTTCAACGTTCACTTGCGTGGTCTAGATCAGGTAAGGGTCACATCTCCAGAACCATTTTTCTATATTGTTTCCCGAGGGACAGCAAACACCTCTATTGACAATTATATGGCCAACATATGCCGTGCAAATAAGTGCAGTTCAATTTTGGGAAAGCGCTGGCCCGGGAAGATGCCGATATTTACGCAGCGGGCATGGGACGGGCAGCAGCATTTATCCGAGGAGCTGCCATCAGAACGGACCAGCCAGATCAGGTCCATTTACTGCTTGGCAAGGCTTTCGCTCCCAGCGGATATGCGTACCTCATAATCAACGGTGGTTGTGGTACTATTGCTACGGCATACAAGAAGGATAGCAGTAAAGCTGATCTACTGCTGGCCAGTATTGATTATTTCCAGGATGTTGGACTCGACTTTACCATTGAGAAACGATTTGCGAGTCGTGGCAGTTTCCACCTGTCGCGGTTCTGGCAGCGGTCACGGACCGTAATGATCGGGGAGGCCGGTGGCTATCAAGATTATTTATTTGGTTTTGGTATGCGCATGGCGATGTATTCCGGCTTAGCTGCCGTTCATAAACTGTGTGGTGAATATTCTCTTGCCCGCATCCTCCTCCGTGAATTGAACTTAAAACGGAAAATATCTTTTGCTAACCGCGCCCTTTATGAGCAATTATCTCCAGCCAGTGTGCACTATTGGGTCGAACGATTCCACGCCAGCAAAGCCCCTCTAAATATTCTACGGAGAGCCTATGATTGGAACTGGAGAAAGTTAGTGCAATCCAATAACATTAGAGACCATTATGCGGTACGCTTTTCTTAGAGGACTACAGGTATTTGGGATGGTCGTGATCATTTCTGGTCTCACAACAGGTATACGCATGCGCAATATGGGCATAGAACTATCCGCACTGGTCATTGGTGCGGGGATCTTTTTCGCGGCAAATTTGTTTCTGGATAAAAGCAATTAATTATGAATCATAACCAGCGACTAGTAATTTCAATCAAAGGGGAACAGGTATTATGACCAAACTTTGGAATGATCTGAAAAAAAATATGAAAGATTGGAGTACCGCTGCTGTAGAGAAAGCGGAAGAGGTCAGCAAGATAGCAGTTGCAAAAACAGAGGAACTCACCAAAATAAGTAAGATCAAAATTGAGGAACACCAATTACAGCGGGAACTATCGAAAAATTACGAAGACATGGGGCGTATGGTGACCAGACATGCCAAAGATGATAATATGGTGAATTTTTCTGGTAATCAGGAATTTTTCAACCTCGTTGAAAAAATTGACAAGATTCAAGCAGAAATTAATACCAAGGGGGTAGCCATCCAGCGCATTAAAGATGAATACAACCTGACGGATACAGATGTGAGCGCTGCCGTTAGTGAAGCGGAAGCAAACCTGCATACAGATGAGAATCAAACCGATTTTGAAACGACAGTAGAGACTGCTCCTGGGGAGGCATCTGAAGGAGATCCAAAAGAAGAATAGATACCTGCTTGGCGAACCGTCCTGAAATAGGTAACAAACGTTCCCTTGTATTATACCTCGGGGAGATTAAAGACCTCGAACCCCTTGATTCAAAAGAAGAAATAGCACTGGCCCAGCAGGCCAAGAAAGGCGAATTAAAGGCCTTTAATAAACTGGTAACGCACAATTTGCGCTTCGTCGTTGCCGTAGCGAAAAAATTCCAAGGGCAGGGCCTCCCTTTCGAGGACCTGATCAATGAAGGCAATCTGGGGTTGATCAAGGCTGTTGATCGTTTCGATGAAACACGTGGCTTCCGGTTTATTTCATATGCTGTATGGTGGATTACCCAGAGTATCCGTCAAGCAATTCAAAAAACTGGACGTGTAATTAGATTGCCTGCTCACGTACGTGATTCGATGGGGAAATTGTATCGTCAATCTCTGGAATTGGAGCAGAATATTGAAAGAGAGCCAACGGCGGAAGAACTTGCCGAAATAACGCAGACATCACCGGAGTGGGTGGATGACCTGATCAGGGTTTTCAGTGAACCGGTGTCCCTTGATGAGCCTATCGGAGATTCAGAAACTGCGTTGTTACAACTTATGGCTTCAAACGATCCCCGACCAGAAGCAACGCTGATGAAGAAGAGCCTGGAAAAGGAAATCTTGACCGTGGTGCACACACTGGACGAACGGGAAAAAATAGTTATTACACATTATTTTGGTATTGGGGGCAGCGAACAGAAAAATTTGCAGGAAATCGCCAATGAACTGGAACTTACGGGCGAGCGTATTCGTCAGATCAAGGACCTCGCCCTGCAGCGCTTACGCCACGTCACACGCTCACAATTACTTAAGATTTATATCGGCTAAACACTATTGTAAAAGATCATTCTTAGAAGAATTGAAAAAACTTTGTAAAAATGGTTTGGATCGATGTAAAATTGCTCAGCACAATCCTATGAATGTCCTAAGCAATGCTTAAAAGACGTAAGAAAAGAGTGGATGAGGACCACCGCTACATCTTCATCTCCCATCATGATGAGGGTGTAGGGCAGTGGGATTTCTCAAAACGGCAATTGCTGGCCATTGTCGGCCTGTGTATTGCCATCGTTGGTAGTGGTTTATTTTTTACAACAGACTATCTGACCAAAGTTTTATATCAGGCGAAATTGAAGAGTCTGAAGCGTAATTATAATCAACTGTCCCTAACGCTGACTGACTTGCAGCGGCAAATGGATCTGTTATCCACACATGTGGTTGACATTGAGGAAAAGGACCGCGCACTCCGCACCTATGCAAATTTGCCACAGATCGATAAGGATGTTCGCAAGTTGGGTATTGGAGGCATGGAGGTCGCAAAACCCGTAAAATTGGATAATGTTTCGCCCAATGCGGAAAGCAAGCTTCTGGAACTGGAAATGAATGTGGATATGCTGACCCGGAAGGTAAAACTGGAGTTGGCTAGTTACTCGGATATATATAATAAAGTTATCAAGGAATCAGACCGCGTGAAGTCTATGCCATCGATTCGGCCGGTTCAGGGTGGGTATTTGAACTCTGGTTTCGGTTATCGCAATGATCCATTCACCCAAAAACCGCGTTTTCATTATGGGCAGGATATTACAGTATCATCCGGTTCAAAAGTGTATGCACCAGCAGATGGTGTGGTCAAATATGCAGCGCGGCAGAGTGGTTTTGGTAAGGTCATTAAAATTGGCCACGGCTATGGCTATCGGTCGATATTTGCGCACCTGTCAAAATTTCATGTAAAGTGGGGACAAAAAGTAAAGCGGGGTGATCTGATCGGTCAAACGGGAAATACCGGTCGTTCAGCGGGACCCCATTTGCATTATGAAATTCACCGGAATGGTGTCCCCCAAAACCCATTGGATTATTTTTTCAGTGGGTATATCAAATAATATCCAGTATTTAGTTCACATACCCCGGAGTTTCATTTTTAAGGATACAGGCAATGGGTAAATCTTATTACCTGGAGACCTTTGGTTGCCAGATGAATGTGGCCGATTCGGAGTTGATCGCCGGGATGTTGCACAAGCAAGGCTATGTTGTCAGTAAATCCATGGATAACGCAGACGCAATTTTTGTGAATACCTGCGCAATCCGGGAACATGCGGAAGAAAAGGTACATTCCCGACTGGGAGTATATTCGCGGATCAAACAAAATAGACCGGAGGTCATCATTGGTGTTCTGGGGTGTATGGCCCAGCACCTGAAAGATGAAATTCTGGAATCCAAACCATACGTAGACATTATCCTGGGACCGGATTCTTACAGAAAACTACCGGAATTGCTCGACCGGGATATTGAAAATACAAACAGCCTGGTTGATACGAAGTTATCCCGTTTTGAGGTTTATGATAACCTTTTCCCGAGTCGACAGGAGGGTATCAATGCCTGGGTATCCATTATGCGTGGTTGCGACAAATTTTGTACGTTCTGCATTGTCCCATTCACCAGAGGCAGGGAAAGAAGCCGCAGTATCACCAGTATTGTTAATGAAGTACACAAAGCAATAGCTGATGGTTTTGTAGAAATTACATTATTGGGCCAAAATGTGAATTCCTATCAGCATGATGATCAGAAATTCCAGCACCTGTTGAAGGAAGTCGCTGAAATACCTGGTGTGCAGCGTTTACGCTATACGTCGCCCCATCCGCAGGATATGACGGATGCACTCCTGCACGTAATGGCCGATCATGAAAATATTTGTAATTCGGTGCATTTTCCACTACAGGCCGGTGCCAATCGAATCCTCAAGCGTATGAACAGGACGTATACTAAGGAACATTTCATTCAGCGTGCCCAGTGGATTCATAAATTTCTACCAAATTGTGGTCTCAGCACGGATATTATTGTTGGTTTCCCTGGTGAAACAGAGGCTGAGTTTCAGGAAACGCTGGAAGTAATGAATGCCGTCAAATTTGATTCTGCGTTCACTTTCAAATACTCACCACGGGCGGGCACGAAAGCGGCCGAATATTCAGACCAGGTACCGGAAACTGAAAAACAAAAAAGATTAGAGGAAGTAATCAAGCTACAGAAATTTCATACTCTCAGTCGTAATAAAGCCATCGTTGGCCGGGTTGAGAAGGTGCTGGTGGAAAAGGTAAGCAAACGGTCAACTACTCACTGGGCAGGCCGCACAGATTCGAATAAATGGGTCATATTTGAAAAAGGGGGTACGCATATAAAACATGTAGTACCAGTATTGATTACTGATGCAAAAGGCATTAGTTTGCTAGGTCAGTTAGTTAAGTTAAAAGAAGCTGCCTAATGAAATTATTCAAAATTTTCAGCGGACTGTTGCTACTGGTTCTTATTCTGATATTTTTACTGAAGAATACAGAAGAAGTAACTATCGATCTAGTGTTTGCGCGTTATGATCTGGTGAAGATTGCCTTTGTGATGCTGGGTGCCTTGGCGGTAGGCATCCTCATAGGCTACGGGGTTGCTGTTACTTCCATTATTTCAAGCAAATCAGAGGTACGTGCATTGAAGGTCAAGAATCGACGCTTGTCAGATGAACTCAATGATCTGCGTAATGTAGCAATTGATGAAGGTATTTATGACAACGATGTCGGAGAAGATTAATCTTGAACCTGATAATTGTTTTAACAGTGCTGGCTATCGCTGCGGCTGGCGGTGCCTTTGCCTATTTCACTAGGCGTCCAAAACCTAGAAAAAATACCGATTCCCTTTATGCAGATGCACTGAATGCCATGGTGCGGGGTGATTCTGATGGAGCAATGCGTTTACTACGTGATGTGGTCAGACAGGATACTGATCATTTGGATGCCTATCTCCAACTGGGAGATATATTGCGGGAGGAGGGGAACCCCCAGCAAGCTATAAAGGTGCACCAGTCGCTTACGGTACGCCCCGGCCTTAGTGAGAACCTGCGTATGAACATCCATAAATCACTGGCCCAGGATTACATGAGCGTGAATGAACCAGTCCAGGCCCGGAAAGAAGCGGAAATGATCCTTAATATTGATAAAAAGGATGTCTGGGCCACAGAATTTCTGCTCGACCTTGCGGAACAGAATCAGGATTGGGGTCGAGCAGCGCAATTGGTCAAAGCGCTGGAAAAGGTGAAAAATGAAGCAGATATTACCCGACTGGCACGGTTCAAGGTTTATGAAGGTATGGAAAAATTTGAAAGCGATGATCGTGTCGGTGCGGAGGGTTGTTTTCAGAAAGCGGTTGCAATGGCACCAAATTTTGGTTTACCCCATCTGTACTTGGGTAACCTGTTCTCCGAAAATCGTGATCTTGTAAAAGCCATTGATCACTGGGAACAATACGCGCTTCTGGACACGAAAAATGGTTCATCCGTTTACTCCAAGATAGAAGCGGCACTATTTGATCTGGGGCGCTTTAGTGAAGTAGAGAAATTCTACCAGCGGGCCCTGGACAAAAATCCTGAGAACTTAGATGCTCTGGCAAAGATCGCCAATGTCTTGGAAGAGAAGGGCGAACGCCAACAAGCACTTGAACTGGTAGAAGATGCCTTAAATCGCCATGAGGATTCTGTAAAACTACGGCTTATGAAACTGAAATTGTCCCTGCAAGCAGTTCCACCGCCCCAGCTGGCCCAACAAATAGACGAAATGATTGAGATCATGGCTACGGACTCAAACCAGTGAAGCAAATCCTAAAACCCTTATCCTTGTTGCTCTGTCTACATTGTGCTGTACTATGGGCCCAGGACATTGAACGTTACCTGAGACTCATAAATGAAGGCAGGATTGAGGATGTACGGTCTGCGTTACCAGAATTGGAGGCTTTATATAAAGATGATACCGGAGTGCAATATGTAAAAGCTCTGGTTACACTGGATGGGGAAGCAGCGTTGGTTATTTATCGAAATCTGCTCAAAAGCCACCCCAATCATGTTTATGCGGATGATGTAGCCATGAAAATCGGTGAATATCTTTTTTCACGTGGTCTATATACTCAGGCAAGTAAACAGTTTCGTCTCGTTCCGCTGGTATATACAACAACGGAACACGTCCAGCGAGCTACCGATCTCATGGTCAATAGTTATACAGCCACCGGGCAAAGAGATAGTGCGGCATATTATGTGCGCCAGATACGATCCTTGCATCCGACACTCGAATATGACCACTATGGAATGGCAACCTTGGTGGACCCACCGCCGGATGCGAAATTAGTAAAACTGGACAAGGAAAAAGTTTCCGCAAAGTTAAATAATAGAAAACTAACCTGGCCTGGCCCAAAGCCAAACCCAACTATACCAAAACCGGGTCCCAGTAAGACCAAGGATTTCGTAGCACAGGTGGGCGCATTCAGCAAATATCAGAACGCGCTGCGGATTAAGAATTTACTGCTGCAGGGTGGGTTCAATGTGGAGATCGTTGAAGTTCCATCTGCAGGTAGACGTTTGCATGCGGTGCGTGTAGTTCGTTTCTATAGTATGGAGGAAGCGGAAATCGAAGGTGAACGGGTCAAGGATAAGTATGGCCTCGAATATCGGGTGTTAAATCGACCTGAATAGGCCACAGTATTATGGGGAATGATTGCGCGGCTGGTGCCCGCCGCGGTCTTCAAAACCGTTGTCCCGGTGCTGAATCGGGAGCTGGGTTCGATTCCCAGGCGTTCCCGCCATTTTAAAAAGCCGGTAAGTGCTAATATACTGTCATTTACCGATGATAAACTTAAATATTATGAGCAAATTCCAGTGCAGTTTAATGCACTGGAAAGTACTCAATCGTTACCGATTTGGTCACGTTTTGGTCACCTTTCTAACCAAGTAATAATATGGTTAATACCCTGTTTGACTTCGGCTACAATATCTCCCAGGTGGTCTATTGTCAATTTACATTCTTTAGATAAACTCCTACTGTTCTGCAAAGCTAGGGCCCCATCAAAATTTACATAAGCCAATCTAGCATTAAGTTCGTTTTTAGGTCGCCCAAAAACTGAACCGGGCAACAGTACGACCCCAGAATCTTGTAGAAGTTTTTCACATAAAGAGTCAGAATCATGAATGTTTTTTCTTTTCAATAAGGCCTTGAATGGTCCAAAATCTGGAAACATATAAAATGCTCCGATAGGGGGTTGGATTTTTACTTTAGCTGTAGCCAGTGTTGTTGCACAATAATAACCGATTGTCTCAAGTATCCTACGACAGTGAAATAAGTACTCCTCCACATTAGTATGATCTTGATAAGCTTTAACAGCGGCATACTGAACGGGGGTGGTGACACATGAATAAGTCTCACTGGCAATAGAAGCCATTGTCTCTTGCACATTTCTCAGTTTTTTTGGGAAAGCGAAGTGTCCCAACCTCCAACCTCCAGCAGCACACCATTTTGATAACCCAGAACTGATGATCGTACCTTCAGGATAGAATCTGGCTATCGATATGTGTTCACCCTTGTAATGAAGTCGGCCATAAATTTCATCGGATAAAACAATTACATCATTTTTTTTACAAACTGAAGCTAACTCTTCCAGCTCATTGCTGGTGTAGGTTCCACCTTCAGGGTTACCTGGGTAATTCAGGATTAGTAAACTAGGGCTTTTTACTTTTTGTACTATATCTTGTAATTGGCCAGGCTGTAATCGCCAGTTATTTTTATACCTAGTATGGATATAATGTAATTTCCGTTTGGTAATATGAGTTTGGGGACCATATGAAACCCAGCAAGGCGTAGGGATTAGTGTTGGACCCGCTAAAGTCAATTGAAGTGTGAATATCAATTCTTTTGAACCTGGTCCAATTAATACGGAACTGTAGTCAATATCGATATCATCAATCTTTTTATGATAGTCGGCGACTGCTTGTCTAAGATCAACTAGTCCTTCAACTGGTAAATATTCTTTGCTGTGGGCGTGATTTTTTAATTCCGATACAATCAAGTCAGGTATTGGGAATGGTGATTGACCAAAACCAAAGCGGGACAATTTTTCCCCTTGTGCAATAAGTTCAGCACTGCGTTCATTAATGAAAAGAGTTGCTGACCTCTTTAGTTTATTAAGATGAGGATGCAGTTGATGGTTCATTAGAGACTATTAAAATTAACGGCTTTTGATTTTATTGGTAAATAAAAAAGGGCGGATTGTGCCGCCCTTTTTTATTTCATGAATAAGGTTTAGAAATTAATGGATAATTTCGTGTAAACGAATTTACCATTCATACCATTAGGTGAAGTGGATGGATAAACAAATGCACCATCATTGTTTCTGCTTGTAAGCAGATTCTTTTCAGGCAAAACGTCACCCATGTTCTTCGTACCGAAGGCGATTGACATGGCGCCTAAATCAGCCGTTAATTCAAGATCCATGGTTGTAACTGCAGGATAAACCTGTGCAAATCCATCATCATATTCAAATGCTGTGAAATAACCCGGATCAGTACTGACAGCGTAGCGGCTATGGTATTCACCAAACGTATGCATTTTAAAGTTAACACCAACAGGTACATCAAGAACCGGTAGAGAATAGCCGCTCCAGCTTACACCTAGTACCATATTAGTTTTGGGTTGGGCAGCGGTCATGGTGCGCATTTCTCTTTCGTCAAACATGGTGGTTTTTGCCTTTGTTACAAAGTCTTCATCACTTATCACACTGGGTTCAGGTGAAGAAGAAAGACCATCGGGTAGATGAATATCTTCGATTGTTGTTTCAGTGCTGTTATAACCTAAAGAGAGGTCAATAGCACCTAAACTACCGAGATCCATACCATAAGCAGCGGTCAGATCAATACCAGATGTTTTTGTATCAACACCATTCATGAAGAAACGGCCGCCTGAAGCGTTTTCATTGGCAGCATCCAACAATGATTGCACAGCATATCCAAATGGATTGCCCTCTGCATCGCTACTGCCTGTGAAGTTACCAGTCAAAACAATACGATCTATGATATCTACGCTGTAATAGTCAGCAGAAACTCTGATACCACCGAAGTTTAGCGATGTTCCAGCACTGATGTTTGTAGATGTTTCGGGTGTAAGCGCTTCAGCGCCCAATGCTTGGGGAAAACCATGGCTAACCGGGAAAGTGCCCACTTCAAAAGCAACCGTTTCACCTGTGATAGGGTCAGGAAGGAAGTTGGTAGCAATCTTAGCTTGATAAGCTTGGGCTAATGCAGGAGCACGGAAACCGGTGCTGAATGCACCACGCACAACCACACCGCTCATTGGTTCTGAACGAACGGTTCCTTTGAAACTCAAGTTGCTGTAACTATTGGATGAACCATCCAACTGAGTATCATCATACATTTCCATGCGCACAGCACCGCCTAGACGGTGATTAATACCAATATCCATTTCAGCATCACCATAGAAGGCCATAACACTGCGGTTGGCATTCTTGGTGGCCAGTTCATTTGACGGTTTAAAACCGCTAAAGCACTGGCAGCCGCTTCCGGCTGTGCTGCTGTTTAGGCCAGTGTAAGTCACATTGCCTAAGGAATCTTCTTCTGCAGAATCCCAACCAACAATGCTGGTTCCAGCTTGCCCATTGGCAAAAGAAGCAGTTTCGCCGGCATAAATACGGAAACTTTCAGAACGTAGTTCTAAACCAGCAGCAACATTAATGTTGCCCATTTTTGTTGTAGCATCTACATTGGTAGAATTCTGATCGAACTTAAAACCACCAATGTCATAGGAACGCAGCTGCTCAGGGCCGTATGAAGCATTCGTACTCATCATATAGAAATGATAATCATTCATTCCATAGGTGTTACTAATGTCGTAACTCCAGCTGCCGAATACACCTTCAACACCCATGGATGCTGAATAATCAGCTACAGCTGGCTGGATGTGCGGTACAAAGCCTGTGGGGTTAGAACTTAGCCAAACTTTATTACGTTGATCTGGCTGACGCGTGAAACAACCGGTATCGCCATTACGGGATGTGTATCCGCCAAAAGCATAGTACCGTTTGTCACCAGCCGGCAGATCAGCATTGAACATAAAACCCATATTGCTCTGTGCTTGGTCACCCCATCTCATACGGAATGGGTCTACGAACCAGTTTGAACCGGCTTGCAACCGCTGTGATTCAGCTTCATCATCACTCCAGTAATCAGAGTTGGGCTCAAAATACTGTTCACCCTCGAACCCGACACGGTTGGACAGTCCGCGGTCGCGATATTCAGCAGCAATGAGCAGCGAACCGCCATTGCCGATTGAAAAACCGCGAGTCAGCTGATATTGTGTTACTGCGCCATCATTGATGGTATAATCCTCGCTTGAGGTTACTATAGCCATAGGATTGCCCATCATCCGCATATAATTCACTTCTGTTGTGGGGTTCCATGTATAAGGTACTGTTTCATCCCCATATTTTATTCCATACATGTCGTAGCCTGTTGGAATTGCTTCAATGACGTGTTCATTGTGTCCGGTGTATACATTGAATGATCCACCGCTGTTGCCTGATTTCAACACAATGTTAATGACTCCGGCAATAGCATCAGAACCGTATTGGGCGGCTGCTCCATCACGCAGAACTTCAATGCGTTCAATGGCAGCTGCCGGAATTGCATTCAGGTCAACACCTGTATCACCACGGCTAGGGCTATTATTCACGTGCACCAGGGCGGTGGTATGGCGGCGTTTGCCGTTAACCAGCACCAACACCTGACCGGAACCTAATCCTCTTAAAGTCATGGGCCGTACTGTATCAGAACCATCTGCTATAGATGTTCTGGGCATGTTAAATGATGGTGCTAAAGATTGCAGGATTTGTGCGGTTTCTGTAAAACCGGCACGGCGGATTTCCTGGGCTGTAAAGACGTCTACAGGTACAGCTTGGTCTTCTGCCGTGTGAGCAAAACGAGACCCGATTACAGACACTGCTCTACCAGCCAATGCGCTCATTGTCAGCGATAAGTCAGCCTGGACTGCACCTGCACCTACAGAAACACTTTGACTTGAGGATTCATAACCGATGTATGAAGCGGTTACCGTATATGATCCGGCAGGAACACCAGAGATCGAATACGCACCGTTTCCATCGGTTGCTGCGCCTAAGGATGTTCCTTCAACGGCTACATTAGCGCCAGGCAATGTATTTCCATCCTGGTCCGTTACCGTACCGTAGATGGAGCCCTGGGCCATGAGGCCAGAAAACATCCCAAGGGTAAGCATAAAAATGATTTTCTTCATCATTTTCTCCTTGATTAGTTGTTTATTATGTGTTTAGACATACGTTTTTCTTCTACCCGCTTGGGCAAATTCCCGCAAACTTATAGCCCTTTTTGGTGATTTAACAAGATTTTTAAGTTTTTAATTATATTATAAAACAGGCGGGATTTAAGACCAATTTTGGATTTCAACACCGATTTTGTCTACGAGAGCAGCAATTAAAACACGGTCTTGTTTCTGGCTGTCCCGATGGCGGAGAGTTACTGTTTGATCCTCGAGAGATTGATAATCTACCGTGATTCCAAAAGGTGTTCCGGCTTCGTCCTGGCGATAATACCGTTTGCCAATGGACCCTTGCTGGTCGTACAAGACTTTGTAGTGGTTTTTTAAATCAGCAGCGATTTTTCTAGCTAATTCAGGTAAACCGTCTTTTTTGACCAAGGGACAAATAACAGCTTTGATAGGTGCTAAACGTGGGTGCAGTTTCAATACAGTACGGTTGTTTTCGGTGTCTTCCCAGTAGGCATCAGCCAGTACGGTAAGCATCATACGGTTAAGTCCGGCTGACGTTTCAATGATATAGGGGAAATACTTTTCATTGGCCACTTGATCGGAATACTGCATGTTTTTTCCGGAAAATTCCTGGTGGCGTTGTAAGTCAAAATCGGTACGATTGTGAACACCTTCAATTTCTGACCAGCCGAAAGGAAATTCATATTCAATATCCCAGGCTTCTTTAGCATAGTGGGCTAATTCACCATCGCCATGCTGATGAAAACGAAGTTTATCCTTATTGATTCCCAAATCATCTATATAAAAATTAAAGCGCTCTTCTTTCCAGGTCTTCATTTCATCATCATCCATACTAGGCTTTACAAAATACTGCATTTCCAGCTGTTCAAATTCACGGGTACGGAAAATAAAATTTCTGGCCACGATCTCATTACGGAAGGCTTTACCAATCTGGGCAATACCAAAAGGTACCTTCAAGCGCTGCGAACCCTGAACCAGTAAATAATTCACATAAATGCCCTGGGCTGTTTCAGGTCGTAAGTAGGCTATAGAGCCTTCATCTTCCACGGGCCCGATTTGTGTTTTGAACATGAGATTGAATTGTCGGGGATCTGTCATTTTTCCAGTGGTTCCGCATTTCGGGCATTGCATAGTAGACCAATCGACAGATTTAGGATCTTTATCTGTTAATTCATCAGCTTTATAGCGTGCCTTGCATTGTTTGCAATCCACCAACGGATCATGAAATTCGGCCACATGGCCGGACGCCTCCCAGATCTTTGGATGCATGAAAATAGCACTGTCTAAGCCAACTATATTCTCATGGAGCTGGGTCATGGAACGCCACCACAGTTGTGAAATGGCATTTTTTAATGCAATACCGAGAGGGCCGTAATCATACACAGCGCCGAAGCCGCCATATATTTCGGAACTTTGAAAAATGAATCCGCGCCGCTTACACAGTGATACAATTTTATCTAGGGCGTGGGACTTTTCTGCCATTAATCCATTTCTTTCAGTTCTTTTTCAATCTGGTCATTGAATGGGATTAAAGTACCTGACTCGTGATTTGCTGACTTTTCATCGATTTTCTGTGGTGTACGAAGATATAAGCCTAATACTGTTAATGCTGCAATGGCAATAATTACCGGAGCGACCCAAGCCATGATATTAAATCCTTGAGCCACTGGTATTGCCAGTATTCTTTCACCATACGTTCGAACAAAATGATCCAAAACCTGTTGACGTGTTTGCCCAGTTTCCACCATTGTTCGAATCTCGCCTTCCATTTGCGTATGGCCATGATCATCAACTGTGCCGCTCCAGCAGCAGGGCGCCATAAGGCTTTGTTCTATATCAGTGATTAATTCTTCATTGGCTGGCACAGCAATAAGAACTGAAATTATTAAACAGATTGTAAATTTCTTCATTTCTTTTTTCGCCTCCTGCGTTTCGTCGGCCCTTTAGTCCGACGATCGTTTATTAAGTTGACTGCAGTCTCAAGATCAATTTCATCTGGCGAAATATCCTTGGGCAAGCTCGCATTTACTTTTCCATCAGAAACATAAGGTCCATAACGACCATCTTTAACAACGATTGCTTCACCAGTCTCTGGATGATTACCAAGCGTCTTTAATGCACTGCTGGGCTTATTTCGATTATTAATAATATCAACAGCTGTTTCCAGTATCACTTTTAGCGGATCGTGAGGATGAGGCAGTTTAACGTTCTTTTCACCAACTTTTAAATAAGGGCCGTAACGTCCAAAATCAGCACGAATCTCATCACCAGTGTCGGGATGCATGCCCAGCAATCGCGGCAAGGAAAGCAATTGTATGGCGAGATCAAGATCCACGTTTTCTTTTTCTGTTCCTTTGGGGAGTGATTTCCGTGTTTTGCTATCACCCAACTGAACGTAGGGACCGTAGGGCCCTTCCTTCAAATAAATTGATTGTCCTGATACATCATCCACACCAAGGAGTTGTGTCTGGGAGGAATCGTTCGCCAGTATTTCCATGGCTTTTTCAACTGAAATATCACCCAGAGAAAATTCTCCAGGAATATTTCTACGCCCATCACCTTGTTGCAAATAGGGACCATAATTTCCAATACGGATAACAATTTCTTCCACACTGCCATTGGTGATTAATATAGTACACGCTTTACGGATATCAATTTCATCCTCCAGCATTTGGTGCAAACCGGGCGTGTCATCACTGCCGAAATAGAAGCCATGCATAAAAGGATGAGGTTCTGATTCACCACGAGAAATAGAATCTAACTCATCTTCCATTTTTGAAGTGAATTGTGAATCGACAATGGAAGAAAAGTGATTTTCCAGTAATTGTGTAACTGCTACAGCTAAAAATGTAGGTACGAGAGAACCCTTTTGATTGCGAACATAATCTTTTTTCTGAATACGTCCAATAATATTGGCCCAGGTAGATGGCCTTCCAATTCCTTGTTTTTCCATCTCTTTTATAACAGACGCTTCCGTGAACCGTGCCGGTGGCTTGGTAATATGTTCTTCCGGAGTGAGATTTTTACATACCAATCGTTGGTCTTTTTTCATTTCTGGCAGGAATTTTTCGCGGTCAGCTAACTTGCCGTCCGGATCATCACTGCCTTCAACATAAACACGCATATAACCTGGAAAAAGGATGACACGGCCGCGAGCGCGGAATACTGTATTTTGATTCTCAATATTTACAATTGTACGTTTCAATTTTGCCGGTTTCATTTGGCTGCCCACCGTCCGCTTCCAAATCAAATCATACAGTTTTCCCTCATCACTGCCCACCTTTGCGCTGACTGTTTTAACATCAGCGTATACAACCCCCGCAGGACGTATAGCTTCATGTGCTTCCTGTGCATTCTTGACTTTGCTTTTATATATGACTGGCTTATCTGGAAGAAATTCATCTCCATAACGGTCTTTAATAACTTTTCTCGCGCCTGTTAATGCTTCTTGGGAAAGCTGAATGGAGTCAGTACGCATGTACGTTATAAAACCTGCTTCATACAGGCGTTGCGCAGTGCGCATGGTCTTTCGTGCAGAAAAATGCAGCTTCCGTGAAGCTTCCTGCTGCATGGTGCTGGTTATAAAAGGTGCATAAGGATTGGACGTTTGTGGTTTTTCTTCAACACTGCTTACAACCCAAGGTCCGTTTTGTAATTCCTGTACAAGTGCTGTTGCTTGGGAAGAAGATAACAGTAATACATTATCTTTTATTAATTTACCTGTATTGCTGTCGAAATCTTTACCTGTAGCCAATCGTTTCCCATCTATTGTGATCAGCTCAGCACTAAAACCCTCTAAAACATCAGTTTCCAATTCAGCTTCGAGATCATAATAAGTAGCTGATTTAAATATTGCTCGCAACCGTTCACGATCAACGATCATTTTCAACGCCGCAGATTGTACGCGGCCGGCAGATAGAGATTCTTTCACAAAACTCATTGTTTTTTGCAGTGTATTCCATAATAAGCGAGACAGTTTATAACCAACCAAGCGGTCAATAATACGGCGAGTATATTGGGCATTAACAAGATCTAAGTCAACATCATGGCGTTGTTGCATGCCTTCGATGATACCTTCTTTGGTGATTTCGGTAAACTGCACTCTGGAAACGGAATCATTCACAATTTCTTCTGCTATGTGTGCGGCGATAGCTTCACCTTCACGGTCAGGGTCAGTGGCCAGGATCACTTCAGACGCTTTAGCAGATTTCTCCTTGATCTTCTTTACAATATCTTCTTTGCCCTCTATAACAACAAATTTGGCTGCGAAATCTTTTTCTACATCAACAGCCAATTCTTTGCGGGGCAGATCTTTTATGTGGCCGACACAAGCAAAAACATCATACTCATTACTGAGGTATTTTTCAATTGTCCGGGCTTTGGCCGGTGACTCAACTATTATAAGTGGTTTGTTCATATTTTTTTGAGATTTTAAACTTCTTTCACGCGCGTATTATAATGTAAAATAAATTATAGAAAAGTCAAACGGTGAAATGTTTCACAAGATCATTCATGACTATTTCTTCCTGTTCTCCCGAGGAAAGATCCTTTATTTGAACGGTCTTATTTTTCAATTCTTCTTCGCCCATAATCACAGCTTTAACTGCACCGATCCTATTGGCATCGCGTAATTGAGCTTTTAAACTGCGCCGCAATGTATCCATAATAACGTAACATCCTAACTCTCGCAATTCATTTGCGATAAACAACGCCTGGCCGCTTGCAGATTCAACAAGGTTGATCATATAAACTGTATTTTCTTTTGCGTCATCTCTACCAATATCCATGGACAATAGTATGCGCTCCATGCCGGCGGCAAAGCCAATGGCAGGAGTTGGTTTTCCGCCCAATGTTTCAACTAGACCATCATAGCGGCCCCCCCCGCAAATGGCATCCTGTGCTCCCAGATTACCGGAAATAAATTCAAAGGTCGTCCGTGTATAATAATCCAGGCCGCGAACCATTTGATGATCCAGTTCGTAAAGAATATTCAATCCGTTTAACAGATTCTGTACTGTACTAAAATGTTCCTTGTCATCTGCTGTCCAAAAATCAGTAATAGAAGGTGCATCAGCTATGAGCTTCTGCTCTTCAGGATTTTTTGTTTCCAGAATTCTTAAAGGGTTTGATTCCAACCGTTTTTGGCTGGTTGCTGATAAACTGTCCTTGTGTGGAGTTAAATAATCTTTGAGCGCTTTTGTATATTTATTACGGCATGTACTTGAACCAAGGCTATTCAGTTTTAAAGAAATATCTTTTAATCCTAATTCGGAAAAAATTGTATTGCCAACCGCTATAATTTCTGCATCTTGTTCGGGAAAACCTGATCCGAAGGCTTCGATACCAAACTGGTGGAATTGTCTTTGCCGGCCTTTTTGAGGTCGTTCCCTGCGGAAAAGGGGACCAATGTAGTACATACGCTGCAGCGGTGACTTGCTCCCCAGATTATGCTGGATGTAGGCGCGGGCCACAGGAGCAGTCAATTCTGGACGTAAGGTTAGGGAACCACCAGAGCGGTCTTTCCAGGAATACATTTCCTTGGAAACAATATCGGTGTCTTCACCTATACTCCTGGAAAACAAATTTGTATTTTCAAAAATAGGTGTACGAATCTCACTGTAGCCGTAACTGGCAGCAACGTCATGAATAACACGTTCCAGTTCCTGCCAGCGAACGCTATCTTCCGGAAGAATATCGTGAGTGCCTTTGATCGTGCGATGGGTCATGGGTTAAAGAGTCATATTCCTTACTAAGTTTTCTGCATTTTCTTTATCATTTTCAGGAACATATAGCTTTACTACAGCGCCGGGTACATTCACTAGTGTAATATTGAATGCGGATGAAAAAAAATCGGATTTCAGAAAAAAAGGTATATTATTATTCCTCAAAATTTCACCGGACATTTCACCAAAGATTTTTCCAGGGAATTGACCTACTTCAACCCATTCAATTTTTTCCAGGGGCATATCTTGTGATTTTTCATCCACAAGGGTAACGTTGCAATCAGCGCAGATCTTAATTTTGTGCTCGTATTCGGTTTTGCACTGGGGACAGTATTTAAAATCTGTTTTTACCATTGTTGAATTTGCGATGTTTTAGTTAGAGAATGAAAAAGGAATTAAAAAGGCACGATGCGGTTGTATCCACCACGCTGCTCTATTTTTAAATCCCGCAATGTGGGTGACTTGACATTGATTCTTAAATAAAATCCGGAAGCATACCCGCTTGGCGTCCAGTCTATAGCCAATTCCCAACAATGAAGGTCTCGATAAATGGAAAAGCGATGACTGATAAGTTCATTTTGCATAAGATCAAAACGGGCAGAATAACTCACACGCCAGTTTTTGGTAATATGTAAGCTGGAATTTGTATTGAGCCAGAATGTTTCTTTCTTCAATGCCGGGTTACTTTGCTGCAATGAATAGCCTACACTAAAACGTGTACTCCAGAGTTTACCTTTCGAACCGCCGCTATTTTTTGACAATGGAGACACAACAGCAACGCTGTCTTGCAGAGCAGTCGTATTAGATGTATCTGCAGCTGCATTTTTTATGCCCATCCGTTGACCGGAAAGCTGAAAACCGGTAGACAAGCTCATCCGTGTTAAGCGCGGTAAAGGAATTCCTTTTTCAGATTGTCTGATCTTATTCACTCGCTGGTTCAGACCTTCATCATATTCATAAAAATCATGGGTCATGCGCAAGTCAACATTCGATGGACCGATTTTAGAACGAAGAGAAGATGACAGATTGCTAAATTTGAATTGTTCTGCAACCATATTATAACTGGTATTCATGCGCCAAGAGAATAGATTAATTATTTTTTCTTTATCCCCTTGGCTAACTTTTGCCTGGAAATTATTGTTTACGCTAAAGGTCATTGCTTGGGATTCATTCCGCGGTGTGCCGCCGGCCATGGTACCGCTGAAGCGGTCGTGGTAAAGTTTATTTCCTGATGTATCCGATATTGTTTCGAAATAACCCAAGTCGGAACCAAAAACAGGTTGAGAGAAATCAGGTTTGAATGAATAGCCAATTGAAGGTGATACTACATGGCGAATAGCAATCAATTTGCCAATGTTGAACGGAAAAAGTCCGTAAACCTGTGTATTGATTGAAGCACCAAAACTTCCTGTGGTCCGTGTGGCAAATCCTAGTGATTCAACTGATTGTATTGTATTGGTAGTGCTGTCTAAACTAGCAACAGAATATGTTTTATTCACCCAATCAGATTTCATATTGATACTGGGGTTAAATGTTATATAACGAAATATTTTTGTGGGTGAGCTGATGGATAATGAATGCCGCATAACATTATCCCTGAAATTCTGTTTTTCAGCATTCCACATATAATAACTGGTGGTATCATCGATTATGGCCTCATCAGATTCATAATAAAAGCGTTCTTTGTTCACGAGTGATGTATTATAGCGCCAGGTTATATTGTTTAACCAGCGTTGCTCGCCGCCTTTATTGGGGAAAAAGTTACGCTGGCCTAGATTAAAACTCATGGAAGGTAGCGTTGCAGTAGTGATATTAGTTTGTAATCCGGCTTTTGATGGTGCTGTATAAAAAACGGATGATGAATCGATCCTGTCATCGGCCATCAGGTTTGTCGTTGAGGAAATATTCATGTTCATGGATGCCTGGATGGATGGCCAACGCTTGGAATAGGTGGCATTGGAGATTGTTTGCTGCTGGCTCATACGTGCTTGCGGATCTGATGTATATTTCCGGCTGAATTCACCGCTACTTGAATAATTGGCGCTCACATTCAGGTTCTGGTTGTGACGCAATTTTTGGGTGTGCTGCCAGCGTACTCGGTAACTTGAATTGCGTTCTGTACCAATCTCCGTGATATTATCCGTTGCAGATAATAACTGTCTGCTCTGCAGATTAAGTGAACCATTAAATTTATATCGTACTGCATAACGATTGTCCAAATTGAAAACAAAGCCCTGACGATCTCCAAAGCTCATGGTGAACTTTGTCCCCCAAAAATCACTGGGAGCCCAGAAATATCCAAAATTGTTAATATATTGACCTCTGAGACTATTTTCGCCGTAACCAGGCATGATCCAGCCGGAGTGGCGGCCACCGCTCTTGTGGGGAAAGATGCCAAAGGGTAATCCAAAAATAGGAATTCTGCTGATATAGAGTACAATGGGCCGGGCGATAACCTTGTCCTGGTTAATAATCTTCATGTTGGTGCTTTCAAAATGAAAATGGGGTGTTTCCAGGTCACAGGTGGTATAGGAACTATTTTCGATATAATATACTTTTTGATCATTATTACGGATTTCATTGCCTGCATAATAACCATCATCTGCTTTGGAACGCCCCTGTTTAACACGCCCTTTGCGAGATTTAAGGTTGTAAATCAGCGTATCCCCTACCATAGGGTCCCGCCCCCTTTCAATGATTTTGGGTTTTTGAAACTTTGAAGTTGTATCTGACGGATTGGTTGGAAAAGCCCTGAGCAAATTGTTGTTCCAATCTACGTTGATGAATCCTGAAGTCAGGTCCACATCGGTGTATTTGATATTGGCTTCACCGGTGAGGTCCGTTTTTTTCGTTTGCAAATCATAAATAATTTCATCGGATGTATAGGTTATGGGCGCGTCCACATCTTTGTTAGACGTATCCGGAGTAAATACACCTCGGGATCCTCCAGAAATATAAATGTTCTTTAACTGAACTTCAGTGCTATCGGTACCTCGGAATGACATGACAATTGTATCACCGGATGCTAGATTATTACCTTGATACACAGAATCTTCAAATATATGGTAAAGCGTTGTTGCCATGCCTTCCAAGCGCAGAGAATCCAAACTACCGTTCACGAAATATCCCTTTAAAGTGGAACCGGTCATATCATCAATAAATGAAGCAGATGTTCGTTTTACAATGGTCGAATCGAGCTCTTTTAATTCTGTTTCTCGAAAACCGGACGCTGTATTGATCGCATGTGCTTTGGAGGGGATAAATACATAATCAAGAGCATCATTTTCATAGTACATCTGGATTTCACTGCCTTCCAGGATGCGTCCTTCTTCTTCGAGTTTGGGCTTGATACGGAGCCAGGTTCTATTATTGCGTACATCGTAAATGGCTAATCCGCAGGTGGCAACACGTCCATTTTCTACAATTTTCACATCTTGTTCAGCTGTATAGGAAACGGCATCTTCTCCTTCTTGCTTGGCATAACGCAAATGGTGGGCGGTAATGGTTTGATTTTGCTGAATCATTTTAGAGTTACCGCTGGCACTTCCGCTGTCCAGTTCAGAATAATAGATTACCGTGTCCGCACTTAAATCATAGTCTTTATCCCAGATGTGGACTGAATTGTAACAGGTGAATTTGTCATTGGGTGAATCAAAGTGGACTGAATCAGCAGTGAGGTTCTGGCCTTCTTTATCCATTATCACATTTCCGGTTAATAAACCTTGGCTGGTCTTTTCGTGGTATTGAGCACGATCACAGCGGATGGTCATTTTGCCTTTCGTGAACACAACATTACCTGTTAAAAATTGTGTGGATTTACCGTTTATATTTTTGTTTTCGAGAAGATCGGCTTGTTTCAAGCGCAAGCGTTTATCTTGAGAAAAAAGTAAAAGGGGGAGAATAAGAACTAATCTTTGTAGCGGTCTGGCCAGCATTGTTTCAAACGTTTTGCGATAAATTCTTCATAGCCTAAATGAGTCGGTGCATAGAAAGTTTCCTTAACACCTTCCGGGAAATAATTTTCATCTATAAAATGTTCCGGGGCATTGTGGGGATAGTTGTAATCTTTGCCATAATCCAAGTCTTTCATGAGTCCTGTGGGTGCATTTCGTAAATGCAATGGTACGCCTGGAGTTCCATCCGTTCGCACTTTGCCCATGGCTTTATTTACCGCCAAGTAAGAAGCGTTGGACTTGGGCGCGCTGGCCAGATAAGTGGTTACTTGCGCAAGAATGATGGCTGCTTCCGGCATGCCGATCATATGGACGGCCTGGAAACCGGTTGTAGCAATGGTCAAACCTTGTGGATCGGCATTACCGATATCTTCAGAGGCCAAGATCACGAGACGCCGGGCAACAAATTCGGGTTTTTCTCCGCCTTCCAGCATGACAGCCAGCCAGTAAACTGCCGCATCTGGGTCACTCCCTCGGACAGACTTGATGAATGCACTGATGGTGTCGTAATGGTAATCACCTGTTTTGTCGTAGAGCTGTGTTTTGCTCTGCAGAGCCTCCTGCAGAATCGCATCAGTGATGATGCCTTTTTCATTTATAAGGTTTAGAGCTATTTCCAGTGTATTAAGCATTTTGCGGGCATCACCACCAGCAGAATGAATAAGTTTTTCCCGGATTTTATTATCAATTGTAACACCACTTTTGGATAAAATGATGTCCAGTTCTAACGCCCGATCCAACACACGCTTTAAATGGTTTGCTGACAATGGTTTGAGTGTTAATGTTCTGCAGCGGGAAAGGAGAGGGCTGATCACTTCAAATGAAGGATTTTCTGTTGTAGCACCAATAAGAGTTAATACACCTTCTTCTACAGCATGGAGCAGGGCATCCTGCTGGGATTTGCTAAAGCGGTGGATCTCATCAATGAAGAGGATGGTTGAGCGACCAGCATCCTGGTTGCTTTTGCTTGTGGCAATGATATTGCGCAGATCCTTCACACCGCTGGAGACGGCAGACAGTTCATGAAAATCTGTTTCTACTGATTTAGCAATGATGCGTGCTAAGGTTGTTTTACCCGAACCAGGAGGCCCCCAGAAAATCATGGAAAAGGGTTTTTTTTGCTGTAATGTTTTAGAGATAATGCGGTCATCATCTACCAAATGATTTTGGCCGATGAATTCATCTAATGAAGCAGGACGGATACGATCAGCTAGTGGTGGTAAGTGTAATGAAGAAAACAAGGTTGCAGTTTTTGTCATGGTACGCTGTAAACTCCTGCGGAAATTACGCTGAAAATATGCTTATATCGACACAACGACTTTTAATACTTTTAGTTCTTTGCCTAATGATTATAACTGGCTGCCAAAACGAAAGGATAATCATGGATAATGGATTAATCATGGAAACGCTAAAAGAAGGCGCTGGTACTGTTGCAGAACAATACAGCATTGTTACTGTGCATTATACGGGCACTCTGGAAAATGGTACTGTATTTGATTCTTCACTTAAACCGGGAAAAGATCCTTATCGTTTTACTTTAGGTGTAAAACAAGTGATCGAAGGTTGGGATCAAGGATTGATTGGTATGAAAGTAGGTGAAAAGCGCAAGCTGATTATCGCACCGGAAATGGGGTATGGGAATCAGGGTATGGGAGTGATTCCACCAAATTCTACGCTCATTTTTGAAGTAGAATTATTAGAAGTAGAATAGAGCCACCGAGAGGACTTGAACCCCCGACCCGCTCATTACGAATGAGCTGCTCTACCAACTGAGCTACGGTGGCGTTAATTAAGCGGGAAAAAATACACTTTTAATTCTACGTCTATCAACTATTGGGGTTGGTAATATTTCGCTGATCTATAGGCACCGTAAATTTCTCCAGTATAAAAAATAACCGCCATTGAATAAGCAAAACTTTCCCCAAAATAATTATCTCGTTTAGAAGCGTCTATTGCAGAAGACGCTGTGAAATATACCATGACAAAACCCATAAATCCGTCAAACCACCTGCCAGCATATACGCGCCCGGCCCCGGGAACAATCGCAGAAAGAATTCCCGCTACAATAGGAGATTTCTTTTTGGAAGCTATTAAATGAGAAGTTGGATGATCGATCAGTCGTCCGTCAGCATCATGGAATCCACCACGCATGTGTAAATGGTTGAAAAATGCAGATGGATTGCAGCGGACGATACGGTCGGCGGTCATGGGAATACCTTTTAAAATACCATTTTCTTTGATGGCGATGGCACCATACTGACTGCAGCTGGGGTAAAACTGGCAATCCAGTAAACGTGTATTATGGGATAATCGTTGCCAGCCGGCAATGGGTAAAATGGCTGCTTTTTCTATAATAGTTGCATTAGGTGAAGTGAGAACTGAATCAGCAGGATACTTTGATTGAGCCAAAATGATAGATGTAATTAGAAGTAAAATTCTCATGGTTTTTGAAAATGACCGCGTATGCTACGAGCCAAGAGGGCGATGAGTAGCAATGCTGTTAAACCTAAAATTACTGTTTCTTTTGCTGGAAAAAAAACTTGTACTGTGGATTGCAAAAAGCCAATTGTTCCCTCACCGCCTAAGACCGCAGCTGAAATCACAATGGCAGTTAACACTTGCTCCGGGCCATTTTTGGATACTCTCAAAGCAATGAAACCGCCAATGGCAATGAGGATAGCTAAGTTGAACCCTAAAAATAAACCGATCCCCAATGGCATTAAATGAATGGAAAAAAATTTGCCTCGGGATCGAAATGCCTCAATGATTATAGCCAAAATCAATCCGCTCATAAAAACTCGCGGATGGGGTAGGCCTTGCAAATTCGCTGCGACAATTTGCGCCTGTGGTGCGGGAAATTCATGTGTGAATAATTTTTCAGCAATAACAGGGCTCTGAATTACACTAAACAGTGCCGGTATCATAAGTGCTACCGCAACTGCGGCTATGATATCGACAATGACTATTTGTTTATGATCCGTACCGACGATTTGAGCTGATTTATAATCATGACCAATATCACCGGCAATCGCTGTGGCGGTGGCGATGAAAAACGTGATGATATAGCGGTGTTCCAAGGAAATTTCAAGATTAGCCAAGCCAAAGAAAAATGTAATCAATAACGTGGATAATAATCCAAATTGTTCGAGGGGATCAATATTGGTCAAGCCTGTCATACGGCTGGCAAGGTTTACCGTAATAAATGTCAGTATTAAACATAGTGCCACTGCGAAAAGAGGAATACCCATAAAGAACAGCAATAGACCGCTGATTAACGTTATACCCCACACCCACGGCTGTTGTTTTAAAATGATGGATTTTGTCGGCAGGGGTGAACCGGCATGCATGAGGATATATCCAATCCCTGAACCGATGACTAATCCCATTCCAAAATTCTGAATTTTTAGCGTTACATCCGTTCCATCGAGCATAGTTATTAAAACCACAGCAGCAATAACAGATAGAATTCCTCCAGCTCCCCAGGAAAAGCTGTTAGCAGAACCAAGAATAATTCCTGTAGCAATGACCATGGGCATGATCAGGATCAAGATGGACTGCGATCCAACAGCGCCAAGGTTGATATAATTCCAACTTAAGGCATCTCTGCCTAAGGTAAAAATAGCAGCAAGGAGTCCAAAGATAATCATAAGGTCAAAACGATGACTCTGATTGAATCCAGTTTTGATCACTTCGCCGCCCGCCCGCCCAGCCGGATAAGGTAAATTACGTTTTATGACGTATTCTTTCCGTAATGGAATTGATAAGCCAATTCCAAGAATCGCACCACAGAGACAAATCAACGCCAGCCAGCCATGCGGAAAAAGGGTTGGATTTTCCAGAATGAGCCCAGGTAATGTAAACACTACAGCCGCTGCCATAAGCCCACCAATTGATCCACCGGCTTGGGCAATATTGACCTTGTTTGGAGACAAGTCATTAACAAGTCTTAAGAGCCCTGCTGATACAATGATAGAAAAAATAATTGGCCAGGGCAAAGCACCCATTTTTAGTGCGATATAAGCACTGGTGAAGAACAGAAAAACGGCAATGATGACAGCTGTAATAGCTGATTTCAGCATGATTGAGTTTAGGAAAAATTCTCTTGAATCCTTCATGCTTTTACGGCAATTTGAGCTAATGTCATGAGGAGAATTTTTATATCCCTGCCCCTGATTATCTCCTGTATAATAGCAGAAGACAATACTCTTTATTTACTTCATACCAACAATACCAACGGCGCTCTGGAAAATTGTTATTGTCCAGACCATCCTTTTGGGGCCGTCGAAAAACGGTCTGCATTTATTAAAAATTTCATCAGTGAGCACCCTAATACTGTTGTATTGGATGCAGGAGATTTCTTTCCGGTTACCAAACGTCCGTTTCTGGATAGCCTTATTATTGATGCTTATGCTTCATTGCCATATGATGCTGTCCTTGCCGGTGATCAGGAATTATCCAGAGAAAACTTGGGTCGTTACACAAAAAAATTGGATTATCCAACATTAGCAGCAAATCTAAATAATTTTGATAAATTAGGGTTAAGTGATCATATTATTTTTGAAAGGGGTGGATACACAGTTGGGGTCATTGGTACGATCCATCCAAGTGTTTTTCGTTTTTATCCGAAGGAAATAATAGATCGCATTGAACTTGAGAACCCTGAAGAAACGATTCGTTCATTCGTTTATGATTATTCAGATACTTTGGATATTGTTATTGCTTTGACACATCAAGGCCATGACAAAGATGCTACTCTAGCGGAATCAATTTTCGGTATAGATGTCATTGTTGGCAGCCATTCACAGACAAAGATGGATACAGGTGATGTAGTCAATGATTGCTTGATCGTCCAGGCAGGAAAAGAGGGATATTATGTTGGTATTGTAACACTTGAGTTTGATGCTGAAAAAAATATTACAACCTCAGCAGCTAGAACTGAAACCATGACCCTGGAGATGCCTGATGAACCGTATATTATGGAATTGATATCAGCACTGGAAAAAGAAACTGGTCACATAAACCGCAACAAACTCAAACACCAGAAATCTGAATAATGGAAACCATCATTCAAGCTTTTGTTGACAATCCTGTTTACCTGGCTGTGGCAGTTATATTAGCACTTGTCATTATCATTGGTTTTATAAGAAAGTTAATGAAATTGGTATTAGTAGTAGCTGCAATTTTAGTTATTTACATTGCATATATGATTTTTTGGCTTGATAAAAGTCCTTATGAAATAAAAGAAGAATTAGAAAAAATCCCTGAAAAATTAAAAGAAACAAGCAGTCAAATTTTAGACACTGGTAAAGATAAAATTGAGAAAACTTTTGAAGAAAAACTGGATGAAAAAGTAAAGGATCTCGTTGCTCCTAATTAATTGCGTCTCGCAGACGGCCGGTCAATAATTTCACAATACCCTGCATAATTTCTATATTGCTGCTCATAATCTCATAAAAATCTTCCTGAGTGATTTTTAGCAACGTAGCGTCTGTTTCCATTGTTGCATCGGCAGATCTGGGTTCTTGATCTAACAAGGCCATTTCTCCCAAACAGGCACCTTTCCCCAGTGATGCAATGTGTCGATCACCTTTGTGAATCTTTACATCCCCATCCAGAATGATATAAAGTGAATCGCCATAATCTCCTTCCACAAACAAAGGAACATTGGCATTGAACTGTTCCTCATCAGTGATCTGTGCCACTTTAGAAAGCTCTTCCGTGGGTATTGTTTGAAACAGGTTTACGGTTTTTAACAGGATTGTTTTTTCCAATGTGGAATACATGGTTAACTCCTCTTTGTTCAGTTTGAATTTTTGTAATTGTTCATCCAGCCCATCAACAGCATCATTATTGGTGATGATTTCTTTCAAAGCTAATGATCCAGTAATATTCTCCCAGTCAATGTTTTTCAGCACAGAAATGAGTTGATGTTTTAAAGTAAAATCTGTTGCCACGGCTGCAGCCCATTCATTATCACCAGAAATCATTATAACCAAGTGTTTTTCCAAGCCGATAGGTATTTCATCAAAATGTTTTTTACCAATATTAGTCAGCTCATTTGTAGTAAGTCCTTCTACTAATGGTGTGATCAATTCTTTTTCTTCCTGTTCAAAAATATTATCCAATACTTCCAAAACGAAAGGCATCTGCCGCCGGTCTTGTTTTTTAATGGTCTGTAAATAGGATTCTACTGGTGTGGTTGGTATATCAATAATACCAAGTTTTAATAAGAACGGTACTTGTTTTGATAATTCATGTTTGATCACTTCATTGAGCACATGTTCATTATCGACACTTTCTACACTGTGTAAAAAATCGATCAATCGATAAGCATGATTTGAAATTCTATTAACCTCATTCTTTAATTTAGCGCTTTGGTCTTTAGATAATGGTTCTTGCCGGGCCATGTTTAACAAAGTATTTATTATTTCACCGAATACACGTTTTTCTTTTCTTTCGATCAGACCAATAAGAGCATCAACGGTTTCATTAGTTCTAAAAGCCCGCAACGTAACAACAATACCTCTTAACAGGTTTTGACCAATTTCTTTATTTTCGAGTGCTATTAAAAACTCCTCTATTACTGCATCTTCAGAGAACTGCTGTAATGTATATCGTGCAGTAGGCAATGTTTTAGGATAGGCCAAGTTGGTAATGATTGCGGGAATCAATTCAGAATTTTTTCGTTTAACAGCCACATCCAAGCAAGCATTACTTGTTATCTCCGAAGAATCTTCAAGGAAGTTTATTAGTAAACTATTTGTAAGGATTTCTTTCTGGTTTGTCAGATGCCGTATAGCCATGGCTTGGATCTTCGGATCGTCACTGCTCATTTTATCCTTTATCAAAAGCCGAGCAGCTTCTGTTTTATCCGATTCCATGAGCTGCAGTGCTGCGGCTGCGGTAATTTGGAGTTCAGAATCTGGATTCGTTAAATATGATTCCACTATAGGTAAAGCATCTTTCAGTTTGCGTATCCCAGCTACATTTATGGCAATATCTGCCAGGTCACTATTTTTTAGCAAAGACAATAATTCATTATCAGATATAACATTAGAATTTTCAGCTGATATTTTCAAAACGGTTCTACTGACTTCAATATTATCACCGTGAAATAAATCATTTAATGTTTTGGCCCATGGTGTTAGTGGAATATTTTCGATCAATTCCAACGCGAAGAGCTGTTTGATCTCATCTTCATCCCGAAGCGTTTTTTCAATTGTCGCCACCATGGCGCTATCAGCTACATCTACTTCAAGATCTTCAAAATTTAATTGCCGTTTTTCGATCGCTTTTTGAAGAGCTTTTACATAACCTGTCTTTGTTTTAAATGTGTAGAAGACCCATAGCCCAGCAACCAGTAGGACAGCAATGCTTAAATATTGAAGTGGTAGCCACTTTGCAGCTAGAAAAATGGATATACCAGCGAACCCCTCCATAAAGGCTTTTATTGTTCCATCAATAACTGGCTTTTTCTCACTTCTTGCTTTTGGGGGAACAGGTAGCCATAATAACTGGACAGTAGCATTATTGATGGTGAATTTGAAAACTTGGTCAGCAAACTTAGGAATGAAGATCGTAGCTAAAAGAGGCACCATAATGAAACCTATAGATCCAGCAAAAAGACCTATTGGTAGGATGATAAGACCAACCAACACACCAAACCGAGCAAGGATCCGCCCAGTTAAGAAGAATTGAACTATAAACCCAGCTGCACCTGTTATTGCATAAAATAATCCAAAAAAGTTGACCAACTCATCTTGGGTCGGATAGGCAATAGATGCCATGATCTTAAATTGATAATCCACAAATTTTGACACAAAAGCCATGGAACAGATCACAATTGTTATTGCAATCAAATAGCTATCGAATTTGCTTTTCCCTTTTTTTGCTGAAGCAGATTTTACTGGACCGCTTTCCAATTCCATTCGATGTGGTCTAATAAATAATGATGTTAATACAGTAATTCCGAGGAAAAAGACAGTAGCAAAAAGCAGTTTATCTGATCCAAAAGTTTGTACAAATGGACGAATACTAAATCCTACGACCATACATGCGATAGCACCACTCCCGCTGATAATTCCAAAAAGTCGTTTGGCTTGCCTGGGGTCGAATACTTCACTCATGAGAATCCAGAATTGTATGATGGACAGAACGATCATTATCTCAACCCAAATATAAATTATTGGGATGACTAACCCCTGAACCATGAAAGTAAGTGGGATCAAACTGCTGCCAAAAATAGCAGCTGAAAAAATAATAATCGTAGTTAGATCACGACCTCGAGTGAGTTTAGTATAAAGAGGTATAACACCCGCCATGACTATGGCAATGGCCACAAACATCAGAGGTAGGTATGTTTTTTCAAACTTGCTTAGAAAAAAAGCATCACGGGCTGAACCGGCAGTGATGCTCATGGCAGTAACAGAAAAATGATGAATAAATAGAATGAGAAAAGGTTTTCCTTCACCTTTTTTTATATCGAAAATTTTAGATAAGAAATTCACTATTCGTTCAACTAGTTTTGAGACTATTTGAAAAATTAGATAAAAAACTCATAATAAATTACTTGCCAAATCAGCTAAAGCGGAAACAGGAATAACGATATTATTATCCTGAAAATTGTACAAACACTCCGAATCGTGGAGAATTACATTTGTATCCAGGATGAACAGTTTTGTTTTAAGTTTGGCTTTAGGCACTGGTTGTTAATGGGTGTGGTTTACTCTATTTTCTAAATACATATAATGAATAAAATATAGTCAGATGACTTCCAGCAATACAAGCCTATCTATAGTGATAAAATCAGTTATAATAAGTTTATATAAAATAAATACCCAATGCAGAAATATAAATTGTAGAAAAAACATCACACCTGGTTATGTTAGAACAACCAGAATCTGTTAATGAATTAATCACTAACTTTATTCAACAATAGAGAAAAGAAATGTTTAGAGAAGATTTATTAAAAGGAAAAACCATCATTGTCACCGGCGGTGGAACTGGATTAGGAAAAGCCATGGCAACTCGATTTGGTGAACTGGGGGCCAATCTTGTTATTGCCAGCAGGAGGGAGCAGGTCATCCAAGACGCGGCTGAAGAATTACGTAAAACGGGGGCGGACGTTTTAGGCCTATCATGCGATGTTCGGGACTCTACCAGTGTTCAGGAATTGGTTGATGCTGCTAAAAAGCAATTTGGAAAAATTGATGTTTTGCTTAATAATGCAGCAGGAAATTTTATCAGTCCTACGGAAAATTTATCCACAAATGGTTTCAAGGTAGTCGTGGACATAGTTTTAAACGGCACCTTCAATTGCACACACGCTGTAGGTAAAGAAATGATTGCTGATGGTGGCGGAACCATACTCAACATTGTTACCACGTATGCATGGACAGGATCAGGTTATGTGGTACCATCTGCAGCAGCTAAAGCGGGTGTTCTGGCAATTACCCGGTCATTGGCTGTAGAATGGGCAAAATATGGAATTCGAACAAATGCAATAGCCCCCGGACCTTTTCCCACAGAAGGAGCGTGGAGTCGATTGGCGCCTCCTGGATTAGGAATTGAAAAGAAGATGAAGAATAGAATTCCATTAAAACGGTTTGGTGAACGTATTGAATTAGCAAATCTTGCGTCTTATCTGATTAGTGATGAAGCGGGCTATATAAACGGGGAAGTGGTTACCATTGATGGCGGTGAGTGGTTGCAGGGGGCCGGGCAGTTCAATGATTTGGAAAAGGTACCAAAAATGGCTTGGAAAGCCATGGCTGCCATGCGCAAAAAATCTAAAAAGTAGATTTTAGAAGTTCAGTTAAATAAATTCCAATAAGCCTGTAAAGAATTATTGTATAAGGAATAGCGATCACAATAAAAACAAATGGACTGGTGCGAAATTCCTCCGCATAGGGACTCGTTTGAGTTTTTTTAACAAGCTTTCTAAAGCCCTTCATGGTTAGATGGGCTAACCAGCCGCAAATTGCAAAGAAAAATAAAATAACCACAGGGTCAATCCATATTAATGAATTTAACCAATGTCCAAACTTCATTGATTATTACCCAAGAGTGCTGCCCCAAATACGCCCGCCGAATCACCAAGTTTATTTTTCAAAATAGGTGTTACAACTTGTTTGCTGAATACTTCAGCATAAACAGCATCTTTGCCTTCAGTATAAAGTATATCAACTTTTGAAAGACCGCCGCCCAGCACAATGCAATTTGGATCGATTATGTCGATTACATGACTTAAAGCACGTCCAAAGTTGAGAATAAATCTTTCTTTCCATTCAGGGTGATCTTTGTAAAACCCTTTTTCAATAATATCAGTAACCATATGTTTTTGCCCAGTCAATTCCTCCCATTCTTTTTCCAGGGCTGAGCCGCTGATGTATGCCTCTGTGCAACCTTTATTTCCACAGTAACAGTCACGACCATCGGGATACAGGACATGGTGACCCCATTCACCAGCAATATAATTTGGACCCCGATGAATTTTGCCATTGATGATAATTCCACCTCCCACACCTGTGCCCATTATGACACCGAATACCACACCATAACCTTTAGCTGCTCCCAAAATCGACTCAGCAAGGGCAAAGCAGTTTGCGTCGTTTTCCATAAAAACAGGTAGTTCAAATGCTTTTTCCAAATCTTTTTGCAGGGGTTCACCAATAAGACAAAGTGTGTTGCTGTTTTTCATAACCCCTACAGTGGGATCTAGAGCACCCGGAGTACATATACTAATTTGTTTAACACTAATAGATTTTTCTAATAATTCATGACCTAATTCGGATATTCTGTTAATAATAGCCTCATAGCCATCTTCTCGATTTGTCGGGATCCTTTTTCGCTCGATTATATTGTTATTTTTATCTAGTACAATCCCTTCAATTTTAGTTCCACCAAGATCAATGCCTATCTTATGCATCCATTACCTCTTTTAATACTGTTTTAAATTCTGATAAAATCATTGCTGTCGCACCCCAGACTTTATGTCCTGATAATAAAAAATAGGGTATATTTACGTAGTAACCACGGAGATTTTTCTTTTCTTGAAGTTCATTATCATCATTTAATAATTCATTAACAGGAACTGAAAAAACAGTTTCAACTTCTTCCGGAGCCGGTTGTGGATCAAAATTTGCATTAATAATGCCAACGAAGGGTTTAATAATAAATCCTGTTACTGGGACAAATAAAGGAGAAAGAGCTCCAATGAGGTCTACATCATCCGCATGGATACCTATTTCTTCTTGTGTTTCACGGATGGCTGTGGAAGATAAACTTTCATCAGATTCCTTTGCGCCCCCAGGCAATGAAATCTGCCCCCGATGGTGCTCCACTTTCTGTGTCCGTTTTGTCAACGTAAAACAAATATCTCCATTTTCTTCGAATAACAGTATTAAAACAGCTGATTGGATAGCATCTTTTTCAGTATTTTTAAAATTAAAAGGTTCATTCATTTTGACTAGCATACGCCTCTGAATTTCTTTACCAGGTAGATTTTGTTGTAATCTTTTTTTTAGCTTATTTGCAATTTTACTTAATTCCATGGGAGGAAAAGTTATCGTTTTTTTCATTAATCTGCCCGATGTTTGACAACGCTCATGAAGTTGAAACACATCATTTGGGATTGGAACGGTACACTTCTAGACGACCGCTGGTTGTGTGTTGAATCCATAAATAAATCACTTTTAAAGAGAAATTTGCCATTAATTGATGAAGAAAAATATCTGGATATTTTTTGTTTTCCCGTGGAAAATTATTACAAGAAACTGGGATTTGATTTTGAAAAAGAGCCATTCACCATTTCCGGATCAGAATTTATTGCTAATTATAATGCTCGCTTTCATGAACCTGAATTACAGCCAGGTGTTGTACAATTACTGGAATTTTTAAAATCAGTTGGTTTAACACAATCAATTCTTTCTGCCGGGAAACAAGAATTTGTGAGCGATTGGATCATTCATCATCGTTTAGAAAAATACTTTTTAAACGTTTTGGGTATTGATAATCATTATGCTTCAGGTAAAATTGAAATTGGGAAGAATTTGGTGAGTGAGATGGAGTATGATACTGACGAACTTTTGTTGGTTGGAGATACGATACATGACCGTGAAGTCGCAAATGCAATGGGAGTAATGTGTGTATTAATTGCTCAAGGGCACACCAGTTACAGCCGTTTACAAGCAACTGGTGCTACTGTATTTAATGATTTATTTGACCTGAAGAGGTATTTGCAGGATCTACTACCAGTCAACCGAAGCGTTAGCACCTAATCCAGGGCCATAGAACAGCGCATTCAACAGTAACCGTTCAGAGCCTCTGAAAAACCCTCTAAAATTGGGTTGCGTTGCAAAGAGGATTACTTGACCATTGCCCAATCTTTCCCTGGTGGCCCATGAACCATTGGCGATTCTGACTTTAGCTTCAGGCCATAATAAGCCGCCCAAGCGCAAATCCTCTGGAGGCGCTAATCGAGCGGGGGTTGCAGCTGGGTCTTTAGTCATCAACACTGTGGATGTATTGAACAGCACAGGCACCATTTCTCCACAGCCAAAATTAAGCCAGTGTTCCTGGTCTAGATTTACTCGCAGGATTGCGCCTTGAGGGCTTAATTTTCGGCCCAACTCATCGCGGTCTTTTAATTCTTTCAAATTGGATTTTTCCTGCGCCTCTTCTGCTTTGTCATCAGCTGTTTCTTTTCCTTCCCACAACTCCAAACTATCTACGCTGATTTCTGATGCTGCTTGGTACTGACTGAGATTGTAATTATAACTGTCTAATTCTTTAAGAATATTTCTTTTTTTACGAACAACGCTTAACCCTGATGAGGAATCGGCCAGAGAATTGGCTGAGCCAGCAAGGGCAATGAGCGTACCACCATCATCAACCCAACTTTTCAGTTTCTTTAATCCGTTTTCGCCGAGGACTTGTTTAATTGAACCACCCCTAGTTGATGGCATAACCAATACATTATACTTTCTTAAATCAGTATTACGCACATTCATGAAATTCAAAAGCGTAACTCGCGTTTTCAACCGGGAGTCCAGTAAATGCCAGGTAGTCCCAAAACTATAGGCACTTGTTAACGGTCCACCTATTAAGGCAATACGTGATTCTTGCAGTAAATTGATTTTACTACCACCTAAATCTGGGCCATTCTCGGCGAGTGCTGTCCCAATACCGACAATATTTATTCCACTTTCTGCAGCGACAGATCTGAGTATGTCATGATCTAAATCAGGATTGGACTGTTTGCGTATTAGAATACTTCCTGGAGGAAAACTATTTCCTTCGATTTGAACTGTTTCTTCAATAGCATAAATTTGTATATCCTTATCCATTAATCTTGAAATCGCAATATATATCCCATCTTCTGCCCCATCTAATACAAATCCATAATCCGCATCAGTATTTAACAACTGACCACTCCCTGATAATTTTGAGTATGGATTCATACTTATACGAGGCAAGGTTGTTGTATAATAACCCTCAAGGCCAAACGCCAATGGTAGTGACCAGGCAGTGACATCATACAACGTGGAGCTCTCATTTTTCAATAATTTCTGACGTTCTTTTTCCATAGATTTGGTATCGAGACGAATATCAAATTGCAGAATATTCTGAATGAGGGCTTTCAAAGGTTGATTCACTTTTACCACTAGTGCGCCGCCTTCTACGATAATATTCTTTAATTTTTTGTTTTCATGAGATTTTGCCGATGAAAGGCGCAAATCTTTGGCAGTTAAATGAACTTCAATAGTTTGTCTCTGCAGAGTTTCTGCGAATGCGTCGAGCCGATCCAAGTTATTATTAAGCGGAAACACGAACGCTTCATTGGGATTGCTTTCAACACTGTTTTTGCGTATTTCATAATAATCTGTAAGCAGTTCTTCACGATGGCTGGCCACTGTTGACAAGTTTGCCATGGAACTGATAAACTGGTGGTGAACAGCTTCTCTGAAAGTTGTTTCTGACCCATCGGGTCTTTTTACACGTTGTCCAGACGTCCTGGATTGTTCGTATAAAATACCAACAACACCTGCATAAATCCCCCAGGAACTGCCATAACCGGGATAGATTTCTTCATTCCAATCACGGGTGTAATAACTCCAGCCATATTGATCAAAGGCATCGGCCTGATCTTCAGCAAAACGCTGCCACCATTTATGTATTACTGAATGATAATAAGGGTTAAACGGTTCACGAGGGGGATTAAATAAATAGGTGTCGTAGGCTCCCATTTCATGAGAGTCTACAAGAAATTGTGGTTTCCAGTCTAAAATTGCCTGGACTTTCCCTCTTGTTTCCGGATGAACAGTTGCAAACCAGTCCCGGTTTAAATCAAATAAGTAATGATTTGTACGTCCCCAGGGCCACATCCCTTGATGATTTAAGCTTTGCAGATCAGAATTGGGTATAACACCCCGCCATTGTTGCAATTGAGCTAGGATCCGTTCCCGGCCATCTGGATTTTCCATGGGATCAATACCAACTATCACATTGTCACGTATTGCTTGAGATTGTTCATCTATTCCAGCAGCGAGTTGATAGGCAACTTGCAAAGCAGCGTCTGCACTGGATATTTCATCTCCGTGAATAGCATAAGCCATCCAAGCAATTGCAGGAGAATTTGCTATCAGACTTTCTGCTTTACTACTACGATCCAAAGTACGCGGATCAGCCAGTTTGCTGATATTTTCTCTTATTTGATCAAGGTTGCTATGATTTTCTTTACTGGTAATGATTAGATAAAGTAGTTCACGACCTTCATAAGTTTGACCATAACTATACAATGATGCATTCTCAACTGTAGCATCAAGATATTCAAAATATGTTTTTGCTTCCCAGTGTCGGACAGGTTTTGAACCTAAAACGAATCCTAAAAATTCAGAGGGAGATTGGATATTTTCGTTATAAGTACCATTTGCGAAAAATGGAATATCATAATCACCTAAACCAGGATGATCGTGGGTCCGCATTACCTGACTGTAAAGTGATACTATAAGAGTTAAAAATATGGCATAGTGTTTTAACATTTTTATTTTACCTTTTTATATACGTTAAAATGAGAAAGATAGGCCGATAGACACTGTGTAATCTTCAGGTTTATAAAATTCGCTAGGTATCATAACATAACCATCTGAATCTGTGGTATAATCAAAGGGAATTTCATCAGTGTCATAAAAATACAAATAATCATCAACAAAATAGTATCCAAGAGAATCATCAATGGAATATTCGTAGCTTTTTATAACATTTTCCAATTTGTATCTTGAATTGAATTTATAATTATAACTGATATCTAATGTTAAAGCTTCGTGAAAAGTTTGGAAAGAAAGTATAACAACATTATTTAATAAATATTCATTAGAATCATCAAATTTGGGTTTATAGAAAATTTGCCAATCTATAAATAGTCCTAATGATTCAAAATTACGTTTGTATTTTGGTCTGAAAGAATGACGATATAGTATAGTAGCTGTAGCGTCATCAGTATATTTTTCCTGTTCATAAAGGGCAGCATAACTCACAGAAAAATAAGGGCCAAAACGATATTTCCCTCCCGCGCCAATATTGATCCTGCTGTCAAGTGCATAGAGTGAATCAAATTCCCATTCAGCAAAAATAAAGGGTGAAAACTTCTGATTGGCAAAAAGGTCTACTAATAGAATTGCACCGCCATCATCTTCGTACGGTTCATCGTCATAGGTGGATTTAGCCCGATCTGCAGCAAATAGAAATTCTGTGTCAGGAAGGGATAATCCGCCTAATTGTACATGGCCGTATTTGGATAGTGAAAAAGAACCATTTAAATAGTGGTAATCCAGATTTCCCCGGCGGCCATAATAAGAACCTGAAAGTTTAAACGACATTGGTTCTGCAATCGCGATGGATAACATTATTATTATAATAGTAAAGTGCTTCATTTTTCCCCGATGAATGTTCAAAGAAATTAATTCTAATTACAGTTGAATTAAAAATGATCATAAAAAAAAACAGGGCAGAAGAACTGCCCTGTTTTAGATAATTAATTATTTTAATTAATTATTTAACGGCCACCATCTCTACCTTCTTCTTTATCTTCTCCACCTTGGCCTTCATCATCTTTCTCACCTGAAGGTGCAGGTTTTTTATCTCCGCCAGATGAGGTAGGTTTATCTGACATTGATGCGGCCGGAGCAGCACCTTTAGCAGAACCACCACGTGAGGAAGCTGTTGCTTTGCTTGAGTGACCTTCAGGAGCTGATTTGCTGCCAAAAAGTCTGCCAAAAAAGGACTTTTTACCTTCAACAGCAGTTTCATCGCCAGCATCTTTAATTGGTGCATCTGTATCATCTCCGAGACGACCAGCTTTCGATCCCTTTGTTGATTTGTCAACTGTTGATTTTACTTTTACAGTCTCATCTTTGGTTTTATCTACCGGCCCTTGGGCGTATACAAAACCGACTGATGAAAGCAGAAAGGTAACCATCAGTAATTTGACTATGTGTTTCATAACGAAACCTCCTTTATTAAGATTATCTTAACTGAACCAGAAAGGTTATTAAGGCTATCAGTTAGTAAGATAATAGGGTTGTATTGGCATAAAAACAATAACCTTTTTTATAGATATGATTTCCATCACATTTCCTTATAAAATGCCAGTTTTAAGAATATCATGGATGTGGATAATACCGTCGGGGGCGTCCTTCATTTTACCAGAAAATACGAATAAACTGGTAATATTATGATCTTCCATCACTTCCAAAGCATTTATCGCTAATGTTGTCTCCTCAATCCATTTAAAATCTCTTGTTTGAAAAGATCCAGCTGTATTGTCAAATATTTTATTCCCAGAGCTCTCTAATCCTCTTCTAATATCACCATCAGTAATGATACCTGTTAAATTTGCATTATCATCTGTTACTCCTGTCATTCCAAGTCCTTTTTCCGTCATGATAAGTAATGTTTCACTCATTGGAGTAGAATCTTTTACTAGAGGTATTTCATTACCAGTATGCATGATTTCACTAACTGTAAGGAGCAAACGTTTCCCTAAAGTCCCACCTGGATGTAATAGAGCAAAATCTTCAGCTTTGAATCCACGGTTTTCCAATAGTGCCACTGCAAGGGCATCACCCATCGCCAGGGTGGCTGTGGTACTTGCTGTTGGCGCCAATTCCAAAGTATCCGCTTCCTGTTCAACAGATGTATCAATATAAATATCAGCCAATTCAGTTAATGTTGAATTTTGTCTACCAACCATGGCAATGATCTTGATCCCCATGCGTTTAAATGCAGGAATGATCTGTATCAATTCATATGTTTCGCCACTATTACTAATGGCAAGAATAATATCTCCTTTTGTGACCATGCCCAGATCACCATGGCTTGCTTCACCTGGATGCATAAATAATGAAGGAGTTCCTGTACTGGATAGTGTTGCAGCAATTTTTTGAGATATTAATCCGGATTTCCCCATTCCAGTTACAATGACTCTGCCACCACAATTTCGAATCGCATTTATTCCTTCATCGAAATTCTCATTGATCCGTTCTATAAGACTTAATACAGCTTCCCCCTCGACCTTGAGGACGTTTTTGGCAACTTTTATGTTATCTTGCTTACTCATTTACTCTAAACTCAATTTACTACTTATGTAAAGAGTTCAAAACGTTATAGGTTTAACTGTTTTTTCCAACAAACAGGAAATATTGAATGGTGTAAAGGATCATTCTGCTTGAATGAACTTAATTCGGGAAAAGGCGGTGAAGTTTCACCAGGCCTTTCTGCAAAAACTGCGTCATCGCCAATCCAACGGGATGAAAATGCTCTTCTACGTAAACTATCATTTGGGTTACCCCGCCCTGAATGAAGTGTCTTAAAATGGAAAACGATGCAATCTCCAGGTTCCATATCCCAGGACAGGAGCTCATATTTATTTCTCTCCGATTCAATATCAGGAATGGGTTCATAGCTTCCCGGTGTATAATCATAATCACTTTTTGTTAAAAATTTAATGGGCATAAACATTTTTCCAAGCAAGTGTGACCCAGAGACAAACTCCAATCCAGATTCTTTAGGTACAGGATCCAAAGGCAGCCAAATGCTGCAAACCTGTTCACCGTCCACGCAATAATATGGCTGGTCGTGATGCCAAGGTGTGGGTTCTGAAGTTCTAGGTTCTTTTACAAGAACATGTTCATGAAAAATACGCATTTCAGTTGATTGAGTTAGGCGCCCAGCAATTTCTGCAGCAGGTGAATTAAATAAAAAATCTTTATACTCATCAAAGCGAACCCAGTTAAAATAATCATCATAAAAATCGCCTTCATCATCTGCTGGTGTATACTGACATGCATAAGGTCCTGGCTCTTTTCGATTCTTCTCTATCCCTTCAGCCAAAAGTGAAAGCCATTCAATGTTAAATGCCTTTTTGAGTAAAATGGCTCCTTTTTCGGAGTATTCTTTAATTTGGGAATCTGTAATCAACCTTGATTCACTCTCCCATAAAATAATTTTTGTACTTCAGGACTGTTCAACACATTTGGCCTGTCCTTATAACACAATGTGCCTACATAACGAGTTGTTTCACCCACAACCGGTGTAACACGGTGCAGTGAATAAAATCCTGCAAAAATAAGTAAATCTCCAGGTTCAACATTCAAAGGTACTAACCCTTCATCAGAGCCATTCAGTATAGCTCCCAGTTTTGAATAATCATCTGTATCGAATTTTCGCAGATCAGGAACGCATTCAAATACTCCGCCAGCTTCAGGTTTTTGTATTAACAGAGTAATGGTTACTTGGGATTCATCGTAGTGCCAGCCATGATTTTGATGCTCATTCATTACATTCAATGTGAGCGCTGCCATAGGGTCAGCCATACGATAAAGCGTGTGTCCCAAAACTGCAGATAAGAAATTTATGAGAGGATACCAATTGTATAATTGGTGTAGTGCATCTGCAGGATTCATGAGATCATAAGGAATCGAATTGAGAGATGTATCTTCTCTCATCCGTAATGGATGGTCGACAGGTAAAGAAGTATCATCCTTTTCAAAGAAAACATTATGGTTGTCCTTACAAAAATGAGATTTATCTACAATACGTTCGGTTTCCAACACCATCCTGTCGAGGATGGATTGGTGAACAAAATTCTTAAGTATGCATGCACCTGTTTCATTTAATGACTTTTTGCATTTATTTACAAGTTCTATCCATGTTTTTGATTCTGGCTGATCCAAAGGGTATGTATTCCTATCAAGAAAATCTGCTGGAGTTCGATGTGCAATAGCAAGATAATATAAAGTATTTTCACCATTCTCCTGAAGATTAAATTTCCATCCTTATTTTTAAATGAATGAAAAAGACCAGCCCGTAAAACTTAAGCGCCAACTTGGATTGTTTGACAGTTCAATGATGGTGATTGGCATTGTTATTGGTTCGGGTATTTTTATGACCACTGGACTCATGGCTGATGTACTGCCTTCAGCTTCATTGATCTTAATTGTATGGATTTTAGGGGGTATGCAAATGATAGCAGGTGCCCTTACCTTTGCAGAATTAGGTGCTGCAATGCCAAAAGCCGGAGGGCAGTATGTATATTTACGGGAGGCCTATGGGCCTTTGCCTGCTTTTCTTTTTGGCTGGGTTGCATTTAGTGCTTACTTGACAGGAACCAATGCCGCAATTGCTGTTGCTGTTGCTGAACATTTAGGCTCATTCTATCCCAGCCTCTCAACTCATAATAGTATAATAGGAATTGGTAGTTTTTCAATATCTGGTGGACAGATATTTGCTCTTTTTCTAATTTTGGTTTTATCCGTTATTAATTATTTAGGTGTCGTTTTTGGCAAGTGGGTGCAAAATATTTTTACAGTATTAAAAATCGGAAGCATTTTACTTTTTGCCTTAGCGGGAATTTTTATATCAACCGGTAATCAAATTAATTTTTCATTCAATCCAACTGGTATGGGTTTTGGTTCTATCATCACTGGAATTGGAGTCGCTCTTGTAGCAGTTAACTGGACAGTTGGGGGATGGGAATATGTTACATTTACAGCAGGAGAAATCAAGAACCCGAAAAAGAATCTTCCTTTAGCTCTTTTAGTTGGTACGCTGGTAATCCTGGTTTTATATCTCTTAATAAATATTACTTACTTAAAAGCATTACCAATGAATGCACTGGCAGGTGAAATAAAAGTAGGTGAAGCGACTGCCAGAGCCTTATATGGTCAAGGTATTGCAGGATTATTTACCATTGTTATGATCGTATCAATGTTTGGGGCTTTGAACGGGAATATACTGGTTGGTCCTAGAGTGACCTATGCCATGGCAAAAGATAACTTATTTTTCCCCAGTGCAGCCAAAGTCCATCCAAAAAATCATACTCCGGGAAATGCCATTATCATTCAAGGTGTTTGGTCCGGTATTTTAGCCCTATCTGGAACGTTTGAAGAATTGATCACGCTGGTGGTATTTGTAAATTTTATGATGTGGATAGCTGCAGCGTCCACTGTATTTGTTTTGAGAAAAAAACAACCAGATCTTGATCGGCCTTATAAGGTATGGGGCTATCCGTATGTCCCAGCATTCTTTATAATTTTATCATCCGCTATAATGGTCAATACTTTTTTTGAGTCACCAACACAATCTTTCATTGGTATTGGACTCACATTGCTGGGAATCCCAGCCTATTATTACTGGAAAAAAATATCTATTAGTAAATTTTAAGTCTGTTTTTCCATTTCTGGTTCAAGATCCACACCCAGTCCATCTGCAATTCGATTTATATAATTAAAATAACCAATCACTTGTGCTGCATCACTGATGGCATTTTGAGAAAATCCTGTTGCTTCAAGTTTACGTACATCTGATTCGTCCATTTCTCCTGGAGTGAGGGTCAGTTTTTCAGCCCATGAACAAAGGGCTTTATCTTCTTGTGAAAGATCAGTTGTTTTCCAATCGTATTTCAAATGGTTTGCTAATTCTTCATTTTGGACTTCATCCCGGAAATCATCCCCATGGGCTTCTATTCAGTAATAACAGTGATTAATTCTGGAAACAACCGTGGCCAGCATTTCTCGCTGGGCACGAGATAATTCCGATTGCCCATACATGATAGCTAAATACATGCGCATGGCTTCTTTAAGAGCTGCCGGACTACGGCTCATGATCTTCAAAATATTGAATACCCGTCCGCTGCGGCGAATACCTTTTTCATATTCTTGTTTAACGATTCCTTCTGATTCTTCAATATCTATAGTATCTATGTAGGCCATGAATATCTTCTATTTATCTAATAAATGGTAATCTTGTTCCATGCGTGCATGATAATTAAATCCTTCTTTTTTACCTTGATATCTTCCCAAAATATATAAAATTGTACCGATAATCAATCCAACGATTGTAAATGTAAAAACATCCATAATAGTTATAATTAAAAAGTATGCCATGGAAAAAGCTGATATACTTCCTACAAGATATAATAGCCATTTTGGCAGTTGAAATTGTGCAGATTTATAAAGGCGCTTATTCACAATGGGTAAAGCCATTAAAGCAATGCCTTGGAAACAATAAATTATAAATATACCTATAAGTCCCGCATTCATCAGATATCTTGCAGATTGGCTCCATATAAGAGCGGTACAAATAATTGCACTGATTATAAGACTGATATAGGGGGTACGCCATTGGGGATGAACTGATGCTAATGATCTGGGCATTAGCCTGTCTTCGCTGAAAACAAATAACATGCGCGAGGGAACAAGTATTGAGCCATTAATGCTGGTTAAAAAAGCGCTCATGGCACCAATCGCAACAATGGATGATCCCCAAGGTGGCAGATATTGCGCCGCCACATCGGCCATGGCAGAATTGGATGATGCCAGTACATCAGCTGGAAGCACGCCGAATGCCACAAAAGACATGGTAAAGAAAATAAATACAGATGCTAAAACACCTTTTATAAAAATCATGGGGAGTGTTCGTGTAGGATCTTTTGTTTCCCCTGCCACCTGCGCTAATGTTTCAAATCCGGCATAACTGAAAAATAGCATGGGCATGGCAGCAAGTAATCCATTGTAACCTTTTGGCAATATGGGATCATAATAGGAATAGTCAATTGCGGGAATACCAGGAATAACGAGAATCAGGATACTTATTATAAGAACGATGAGCATGGCGGTTTGAAACTGGCCATAATAACGGATACCAATAATATTGACACCATAAAAAAACAATAGTACTATGGTACCCCACATACGCGGATCATGATTTGGAAAAAAGAAAGTCATGTATTCCCCAAAACTTGTGGACATGAATGAAATAGCACCGACAAAAGCAACCAGCTTCATCCACATGGTTATAAAACCTAAATAGTAATTACCGAACGTGCGGGAAATATGTATATAAGCTCCTCCAGGGCGCATGCCCAAAGGTGTAGACATAAATACACTATATGCTATTGCAGTGGATAAAACAATCGGCGCAAAGAGCAGATAGGCTAAAGGAACAGCTGAGCCTGCAACAGCCCCAGCCTCACCTGTAACGCGAAAAATACCTGCGCCGACTAATATACCAATAATTGTAGCATAACCCGAAATGGGTCCGAGATCGCGTTTTAATGAAAGTTGTTTTCCTGTTGGCATAAAAGAGGGTTTGAAGATAGGTGAGAGACAAAGGGTATGTCAATAAACAAAAAACCTCACTCAAGGCAGGGTTCTTTGTTTAAAAAAATTGATGAGATTATTTAGTCAACATCATCGGTATATGCGTGATCTCTCCTTCACTTATAATGGGTGAAATATTATAATAACTAGAATATACAGTACAAATTGAACCAATATGATTTTAATGATTCAAAAAAAATAAAGCCCAGGTTTAGGGAAGAATAAAATGAGATTGCTTAACCTCGCATCCACTTCGCTGCCAACCAGCCAAGTAGAATGAAAATACCTAATACAAGCCAGTTATGGCTATTCCCGTAAGTTGTGACAGGAAAGTGATTACTGATCATGATGAAAATGACAGGAATTGACATATAGGTATTATGTTTGGAGCAGCGCCTGGCTTTTCCAGCCAGGGACATATCAGGTCTTTCACCCTTTTCAGTTGCAGCAATCATTTGACGCTGAGCAGGAAGAATAATCATCCAGACATTGGCGGTCATGATCGTGCCAAATGCAGCGCCAATATGCATCATGGCAGCTCTTGAGCTGAATATCTGATCTAGTCCGATAAAAAGTGCTATGGTCAAAAGAAAAGATATAGTTGAACCTACTATTTCATTTTTCCCCAGTGGAGATGACCAAAGTAAATAATAGACGGCGTAACTAAATAACAAAGTACCTAAACCGATTATATTCGCAGTTGAATCAGTCATTTCTGTACCTGCCTCTAACATAAGTCCGCCCATGTAATAAACAATGATAAGCAGAAACATACCGCTGATCCAAGTGAGCGCAGATTCCCATTTGAACCAGTGAAGTGTCTGGGGCATGAGCTTTGGAATTTTCTGTTTTTCAACATAGTAGAAGCCACCGCCATGAACCATCCAAAGCTGCCCGGACACATTATTGTCGGCATTTGGATCAATTTCCTTGGGTAAGGTTTTTTCCATCCAGTTAAACAAAAAGGTTTGCCCTATCCAAGCAATGCCAGCTATTACATGAAACCAGCGAAAGAGCAAGTTCAGTAACGCGTGAATTTGGTACCATTCCATTTCTATCAACTGCCTTTGTAGGTTGAGTACCCAAACGGATTTAGTAATAGAGGAACATGGTAATGCTGTTCCGGATTATTAATGGTAAATACAATCGGGATGGCGGAATACAAACTATCCACATTTTGAGATTGAAAGTAAGGAGAGACATCAAATGTCAGTCGATAAGTACCAGGCGAAATTGGTTTGTTGTCAGGTAACAAATTGTTGATTCTGCCATCAGCATCGGTGTGGCCCTCTCCCACGGTTTCCCATGTTTCTAACTTGCTCAACACTTCCAGTACCGCATGGATCTCTATTGCCGGACATCCAAGAGCAGTATCGAGTACATGTGTAGTGATTGGACTGTTCATAATTGTCTCCCTTGTAAAATCTTTGTAAAGGATCGTGATCGAATTTCTTCCAGAGTAAGACCAGTTGCTTTTGTCTCCTCTTCGGTAATAGCACCGTAGCTAATTCCACGGAGGAAATAATTCAGTAGCGCCTGACCAGTGGCAGCGTCATCAAATACATCACCTACCAGAGTGGCTTGGGCCGCCTTTTCCATAAACGATTTTAGTCTATGTGATGCAGCCGGCAAACCCTCCAAGAAAAAAGAATAAACTGCAGCATACCGGATTGGAAGCTGTGCTGGGTGTAAGTCCCATCCTTGGTAATACCCATGTTTCAGGGAATGGCGAATGTTGTTGTAGTTTAGTTTCCAAGCACGATATACGACATTGTGGTTTTCTTCCTTTTGGCTAGCTGTTAATGGTTGTTTATCAAGTGGATGGTGAGGTCCGATGGGCATGATATTCGTTGCCCCATCGGAGAGTCTTATACCTGACCCTGCTAGGGCAACCTGCATCATGTGTCGCGCAAAGTCACAAACCGGATGCGTCATACTTTGATATGCTGCAGTGATGTTGGAGTAAGCTGTATAGTCGTAGACACCAAAATGAGCAGCAACACATCTGCCGTCTGCTGCGTTTACCAGCGCAGGAAGGCCTGAATTGCCATTGCTGTCCAAAATGGATTGCGGTGTTTCAATCATGATTTCCATTTTAAGAAATCCGGGTGATAGGCCAGTTTTTGCTTCCAAGGAATCAAAAAGTTGAACAAGAGCATTAACCTGTTCCGGAACAGTTATTTTTGGCAGGGTGACTACAAAATTCTTGGGAAGTTCACCCTTTGTTTTATTCAAAAGGGTGGTTATGAACAAATCTAGTGTTCTGATTGCTCGTGTTTTAAGTTCTTCTGTGAGCGGTTTAATTCGGATGCCGATAAATGGCGGGAGTGAATTTTCTGCCATTCCTTTTGCTACTTCTTCAGCGGTCCCAACGGCGTATAGATCTTCCTCTTCATCGGGACGATATCCAAACCCATCTTCGAAATCGATTCGGAAATCCTCTACAGGTGCATGTCTCAATTTATTCAATACCCGTTGATATACAGTATAAGCAAAAAATGCGGCCTTATTCTTTTCATGGACAGCATCTGGATCAGTATTTAATTGATCTGCAAGGGTGGAAATTTCTTCATCTTTTTCCGGTAGATTTTCATGGCCATTTAATTCAAGAACTTTTGCGAATACAACAAAGTTTGGAGCGTATACCTTCAAATGTTTAAGGGCTGAAGCGGCCATTTTCTCTGATGTCCCCGCTCGAAATATATGTGCTCCCCCATACACTGTATGGACAGGCTGTCTATCGGTAGATTCGCCTGGGTGAGACCTATTGAAATGGCTATTGGCAGTTTTAAGGTGAGCAGAAACCAATTCTATGGTTGTAGGATCTAATGATAATTTCATAGGTCTAATAATTTTTCCAGCCGTAGTCTGGTAATTTTATTTTGTTCTTTGGCTGCGATCAACAGTTCAGCTTCTGGATCGTTCTTCAGTCTTTCATTTAAAAGTGCTAACATTTCTTCGGCTGTTTTACCTGTTGCACAAACAATAAAAATATATCCGAATTTTTTTTCGTACAATTGATTTCCTTCTGCAATCTCTTTTAATATGTCTTCTGAAACATGGCTAATGCTTTTCTGTTCAGATTCAGACAATTTAGCGGTTTTCTGGAATTTTGATTGCAGAGATCTGATATTACCGATTTTTGGATGGTGAGAAAATGCCTCGAGCCAGTCTTGGCCGGATAGGGAAAACCAGGTTTCTTCTGCCATTTTTAATAGTTCATTTTTATTTTGAAAAGGACAACTGTTTATCATTTGTTCCGTCCATTTGGATGCTCCACAGCAGATTGAAAACTGTTTCAACACTTCGTTTTCGGGTAAGTTATTCAATTCTTTTAATGTCATATTAAATTGTAATCAGAAATGGTTGATGATTATCAGGTTATAGAGCGGCCAGAATTCTTAATCGGCTCACACCCCCATCGGGGAAAATATTTAATCGTAAGTGAGTGTATAGACCTGAATTTTTCAGTTCAATATTAAAAATATGTTCTGTGTGACTTTTAAGCTTGTTTTTTGGCAGGATTTCCATCCAGGCAACATTGTCTAGGAGAATGGTTTCACTATTGGCATTGGGCTCAAAACATCCTTCAATTGAACATGAATCAGGAAAATTTCCTTTGAAGTGCAGTGTATCCACTACAATTTGTTCAATCTCACTAGCAGTACCAAGTTTAATGATAACCCAATCATGTCCGGGGCCTCTTCTTCGTCTTGTTTCCCAGCCGTCACTCATGTCGATTGCTGTTCCAGATTTGATAATGTTTTGCATTTCACCGAAATGCATATCGCTGCATGCGAGAGCCCGTCCCCCATTTTCAGCAGCGGCCGCATCGAACCAATCCTTTTTGCTATCAAGATGTTCTTCATGTCCATAGACCTTTAAACGAGCCACTCCGCCATCTGGATATATATTGAGGCGGAGGTGGGTAAACTGTTTATCAAATTCTATAGTAAACAGATTTTGTGAATCACCTGAAAGTTCTGATTTAGGAAGGATCTCAATCCAATCATGTTCAAGATCTGTTAATCCTTCGAATGATGAATAATATGGCAACTGGCATGCATCCACTGAGGCGTAAGATGGATAATTACCAACAAAATGGTTGGTGTCAATATCTAATTCTTTAATTATTCCAGGCTTTCCAAGCCGAATTATGCACCAATCATGTCCTTCAGATCTCTTTCTGCGAGTTTCCCATCCATCCATCCATTTGCCATGATCGGTATATTTTTTGGGAATGAATTCCCCGCGCCCCGCCTTTAGCAGGTTTTCTTTTGGGGCGAAAAATTCGTCGCTGGCTAACAAGGCACGGCTACCATTTGCTTCTGATGCTAGGTCTGTAAGTGTTTGTTTAGTTTTTTTTGTCATAACTGCTATAAAGTGGTTTTCCGAGAGGACCATTTGTGAAACGATTATTATCAAAGATTTTGTTTCCCCTGAGAAAGGTCTTTTTTACAACGCCAAATAATTGCTCACCATTATAAGGCGTCAACTTGTGTTTGCAATGTATCATTGCAGGCTCAACTAAAAAAGATTCATCTGGATCCCAACAAGTGATGTCAGCATCTTTGCCAGGTGAAATTTGACCTTTACAATCGTCCATTCCAATAAATTTAGCAGGAGCATCGCACAACCAGTTTGTTAATTGGGCCAATGATAAGCCTTCATTTTTACATTCCGACCAGATGATTGACAAAGTTAACTGCATGGAAGAAATTCCACCCCAGGCTTTATCAAACCTTCCTTCAGACAATTTTTTTAATTCAGGTTGACAAGGCGAATGGTCAGATGTAATAAAATCGATAATTCCAGATTTCAAGCCTCGCCAAAGTTGTTCTCTATTATTAGCATCTCTGATGGGTGGGGCACATTTAAATCTGGTATCACCATCTGCTATTTTTTCTGCAGTAAAATGGAGATAGTGGGGGCATGTTTCCACTGTAATTGGCAATCCGTTTTCCCTGGCTGAGGAAATTTCATTCAATATCTCTGATGAGGATAAGTGAACAATGTGTATGGGTGTTTGAAACTCTGCACATAAGCTAATCAAAAGTTTGATTGCATTATTTTCCCAAGATTTTGGCCTGGTAGCCATATAGCTTTCATACGTAATAAGATCATCTGTTGTAATATCGCCATCCTCAAGTTCAGCATGAACCAGAAGTGGCAGATTATGTTTGGCGAGGATGAATAATACATCGCGTAAATTTTGCTCTGATACTTTTGGGAATTCATCGATACCCGAATGACTCATAAACGCTTTGAATCCTAAAACACCTGCTTTAGCTAATGACTCAATCTCATGCAGATTATCCGGAATCAGACCGCCATAAAACCCACAATCGACCCATAATTTTTTTTGAGTCGATGTTATTTTTGCATTGAAAGCCTCCATATTTGTCGTTACAGGGTTACAGTTTAGTGGCATATCAACAAGAGTAGTAATACCTCCAGCGCAAGCAGCTTTGGTTGCAGTTTCGAACCCTTCCCAATCGGTTCTTCCCGGTTCGTTTATGTGAACATGTACATCCACCAACCCCGGCATAACCACATCATTACCCATATCTTCAATCGGGCAATCATTCTGAATATCATCGATCGGCAGAACATCCAATATTTTTTCATCTTTGATAAGAACTGCAGCTGCTTTTTCTCCATCAGGTGTGATGACTCTCTGGCTGGTTATCGCTAGGTCAGGAGAATGTGACATCTATTTAGCTGGTTGAGTTTTTATACTGAAGTATCTGTGCTGCAACGCTAACGGCAATTTCTTCTGGTGTATTACTAACCATGGGTATGCCCACAGGCGCAGTAAGGCGTTTCAATTGATCTTTTGTGATGCCTTCTTTCGTGAGTTGTTTGTTAATCTCAGCTATTTTTGATTGACTACCCATTACGCCAATAAATGGAAAAGGTAAATCAATTGCTCCCAAAACACCTCGGACATCTGAAACCACATCTGTGGTCATAACCACAACAAACGTCAATTCAGGGAATTCTATTAATGCTGCTGATCCGCAAAAATCATCAACGATTTGGACTGTGTTTGCATACGTGTTTTCTTTGATAGTGGATACATTTTCACGAGTATCAAATACACTTACATTAAAACCAATTTGCTTCATCAAACGAGATAATGCAAGAGAGCAATGTCCACCACCGATAATAGCAATTCTATTGAAATTTAAAAGTTGCTCTTCGTACAGCCATTTCTCGCCATTGACAGATAATTTGATTTGATTCTGGTTAAGATTTGGCGGTTGTTCTTGAACAACCATACCAGATCGATCGATCGACAACTTAGCAGATCGATTTTCGCTTAAAAGTCGTGAAATTTTATTTACATCTTCACTATCTTTTTCTGGATCACACATATAATAGAGATTGGTTTGCTGGCCAGCGCAGATCATTCCTGATTTTTCTCCAGGCCCGGATTTTCTATGGATGAGTGTTTGGAGCTCAGGAGTGAAGCTATCCCGATCCAATATCCCTTCCGCTCGTTTAATAAGGTTGTATTCCATAATGCCGCCGCCGATTGTTCCCAAGGGATCACACTCTTTTGCTACAAGCAATTTTGCACCGGTGGTACCTGGAGAGTGTTGAGTGTGTTCTGCCACCAAGGCGAGAAAAACTTTTTGTCTTTCCTCAAGTAGTGAAGCTGCGGTTTCCCAAAAGGAGTTTGCTGGAAAAGAAGTCAACTCAAACAATTTCCTCAGCCAATGATATAGGTTGAGAATCGTATGTTTTTATCTCATTGAGAAATTCTGGATAAAGAGACATTAGAATTCGTTCTGGGGTTAGGGGAGAAGTGTGGGGAAACTCTAAGTCAGGTCTAAAGGATTTCATTGCGTTTCTTAACGCGAAAAATGCTCCAATACCATACATAAGCGGCGGCTCGCCTACAGCTTTTGAACCGTAGGGACCTAGATCGCTGTCAGCATCTTCTAAAAACGTTACTTGTATATCATCAGGCATAAAATAAACATCAGGGACTTTATAGCTCGCCAAAGCATTGGAGAGTAATATACCTTTTTCGTCATATTGAAGATCCTCCATAGTCACCCATCCCAATCCTTGGGCAAGTCCCCCTTCGATCTGGCCGAGGTCCACTCTTTTATTCAAGGGGCGTCCCAGGTCGTGTACTATTTTTACTGAATCAATATCATAGATACCTCTCAAACAATCCAAGGTCACTTCAATAATTGCTGCCCCTACAACGTGGTAAGCAAAGGGTTCGCCTTGTTCTTTCTTTTTATCGAACCAAATGTCAGGTGTGGCAAAAAAAGCATGAGCTGATAGACCTATTCGTGCAAGATAAGCTTTTTGAACCAATTCATTCCAGGTCATACCAGCGTCTTCACCATTGTAAAGTATTTTTTCTGAAGAGATAGTGATATTATCCTTTTCTGTAAGATCCAATTCTTCTGCTGCAAATGTTTTGATCCTTGAAAGGATCTGGTTAATTGCCAATACAGTTGCATTCCCGTTCAGTAAGGTAGTGGAACTGGCAGCGCTGGGCGACATATTGGCAATACGAGTAGTGTTGGTGCTTTCAATCTTAATTCTATCAGACCCTATGCCCAACGTTTCTGTAGCAATTTTGAGTATATTCGTGTTCAAACCTTGACCCATCTCAATTCCCCCTGTGGTAACACTAACACTGCCGTCTGTGTAAATATGTACCAGCGCGCTGGCTTGATTCATGAAGGTTGTTGTAAAAGAGATGCCAAAACATACAGGCATGACTGCTAACCCTTTTTTGGTGTCAAAATGATTATTGTTGAACTTTTCAATACGATTGCTGATTCCATTAAGATCGTAATTGCCTAAAGTATCTTTCCAAGACCGTTGTATATGGTCATTCTGAAACAGCTGTCCAAAGGGAAAGGAATCACCTTTTTTAAGTAGGTTTTGCAGTTGAATCTCCTCTTTAGGTTTTTGCAGTGCTTCTGCTACTTTTTCCAATGCGGACTCAATAACAAACATCCCTTGAGGACCACCAAATCCCCTAAAAGCAGTGTTGGGGGGAAGGTTTGTTCGACAGCAAACACCAGTTATTCGTGCGTTAGGAATAAAATAACTGTTAGTACTATGGTATAGAGTTCTTTCAAGAACGGCAGTAGACAGATCAGCAGCTGCACCTGAATTCTGATAATGGTTTACTTCATAAGCGATGACCTTTCCATCATTCGTTGCACCAATCTTGAAATCTGAAATGTAAGGATGGCGTTTACCGGTCATCCTCATGTCTTCTGAGCGGTTTAAAACAAGTTCCACTGGTTTTCCTGTATGCCATGCGCCTAAGGCGGCTAAACATCCAATGGGTGTTGCCTGGTCTTCTTTACCCCCAAATCCACCCCCTATTCGCTTGACATCCACTTCTATCTTATGATGATTGACCCCTAGGATTTTGGCAGCTGCACGTTGGCTGGCATAAGGACTTTGAGTGGAAGCATGAATTCTAATGACGTCACCTTCCAAGGGGATGGCTCGAGCTCTTTGAGTCTCAAGATAGACGTGTTCTTGCCCACCAATATTGCACGTACCTTCAACGATTATATCGCACTTTTCCCAGGAAGCATCTATATCACCGATGGCCAATGTACGCGGTGTACCAATAATCTCACCTTTTTCATAGGCCACTTTAGGATGTACGATTACAGGTAATTCTTCGATATCTGAGTGAATGGATCTGACTCCTTTTCTGGCAGCTTGTGGACTGGAGGCGATCACAACCGCTAAAGGTTGCCCGGCAAAATGCACTTTTTCCTCCGCCAACAAGGGTTCGTCTTGGATAATGGGACCAATCTGATTCTCTCCAGGAATATCTTGAGCTGTAAGTATTGCTACAACACCCCGAATGTTTTTGGCATCAGTAAAATTAAACTGCATGATTTTACCATGAGCGACAGGAGAGCCATAGATAGCTGCGTAAAGCATGTCAGCAGGCTGTGGGACATCATCTACATATTCTGACTCACCGCGTGTATGTAAAGCAGCATCAATGTTTTTCATAAAATTCCTCTGCAGAAAGGCTTTCAGGGAAAAGAGTGATGAAAGATTTAATAACAAGTTGATGGGCCAATAAGCGCTTGTATTCCATGCTCCCGCGAACATCTGTAATAGGTGAAATTTCTTGCTGTATCAATGTGGCCGCTTTTTCCACTAAATTTTTAGATACTGCTTGTCCTTTTAACATTGAACATGACTCTTTCATATATAAAGGAATAGGAGCTATACCTCCAATAGCCAAGCTGATATCTTCAATAAAACCGTCCTGTCCTTTTACACTCATCGCCATGTTCACAGAAGCAATGTCGAGACATTTCCGTTTGGATACCTTTTCAAAGTGGATCTTTGATTCAGTCGCAGAATTTGGAATCAGGATTTCTGTTAGAACTTCAGAATCCGTTTTATCCATTTGTTTATATCCATTATAAAAGGAAGTGAGGGGTACTTTCCGGCTCCCTGATCCATTTTGAAGGACCAATTGTGCATCCATTGCCAAAAGAAGAATTGTCATGTCTCCAATTGGAGAAGCATTAATGATGTTACCACCCAAGGTTGCCCGATTCCGTATCTGCCAGGAAGCGTTCAGAAACATATAATCATCAATTTGAGGTATGATTTCTTTGATATACGGATGAAAAGCAAATTCCTCGAATGTTGTTAAAGCGCCTACATGAATATGTCCATTATTTTTGGAAATCCCCTTCATTTCCGGATGGAGGTTCAAGATGCTAACAGAAGATTCGGGTAGTTTTTCACCTTCCTGGATATAGATGTCAGTTCCTCCTGCTATAAAATATTCTTTCGCTAACCCGTCTGGCGAGATAAGGGGTGGAATTTTCTTTAATCGATCAAAGATATTTTTGAAATAGTTGGGAAGAAAGCCTTTTTCAATAAGTGAATCAAAATCAATTTTTTTACCGATTGATTCCTGGAGATGGGATTCACAAGCCTTTAGGGATCGGTAGCCAGTACAACGACAAAGATGTCCGCTCAAAGCTCGCGTGACTGAATACTGTGAAATACTAGAATCTTCCCCCATTAGAACAGCAGTCAGGGAAACCACAATCCCCGGAGTGCAGAAACCGCATTGGGTGGCTCCTTCTTCAACAATGGCTTCTTGAACAGGGGAGAGTTTGTCAAGATTTAAACCCTCAATTGTAACCAGGTGTTTACCATGGAGTTCACCTATTGGCATAAGACAAGATGTAATAGGTTTATATGAAACCTTTTCATTTATAAGCTCACCGATGATTACTGTACATGCGCCACAGTCACCCTCCCGGCACCCTTCCTTGGTCCCCATTAGCTTCTCTTTCTGACGAATAAAATCCAGCACGAGTAATCCCGGATGAGCGTCAGTAATCACCTCATGATCGTTAAGTATAAAATGGGTATTAACAAGCATTTTAACTAAGATACAAGTATATCAACATACGTTGCTAATATAGCGTTTTATCAGCTTTAGCTGCCCATGCTTTAAAGGCAGCTTTACCTTCCTCTGCAAGTATTTGAACTGCAGGAATCTTTCTTTGATTACTGTTTTTAGTCAATTCTTCATAAAAAGATTTATCATCGAAACCAATCTCCCGGGCATCCTCGCGGGTATTGGCGTAGTATATTTTTTCTATACGAGCCCAATAAATTGCTGCCAGGCACATAGGACAGGGTTCACAGTTGCAATAGATCTCAGCACCCTGGAGGTGAAAATTACCTAGGGTTTTGCAGGCATTGCGAATAGCAACGATCTCGGCGTGGGCTGTAGGATCATTAAAAGAAGTTACTTTATTAAATCCTTCAGCAATGATCTTGTCGTTCTTGACAATAACAGCACCAAAAGGTCCTCCATTGTTTTCCATCATCTTTTCCTCGGAAAGCTGGATGGCTCTCCGTAAAAACTCTTTATTCCTTGCAGACATAGTCAAATTGATATTCTGGAGCAAAGTTAACGGAGAATGCGGGAATGGTAACAGTAAAACATAGTGGCTCGGGCCGGAATCGAACCAGCGACACATGGATTTTCAGTCCACTGCTCTACCGACTGAGCTACCGAGCCACAAAATTGCTGCAAAAAAGCCGCTAAAATTAGCGGCGATAATATCCTTCATGCAAACGCAAACTCACCTATTTTAAAGTCCTTGCTGCTTCAAATGTGAACATCTATTTTCCCAAGCTTTTTTTGCAATACATATGAAAATTATACTGGCATCGCACAACCTCCATAAAATGGAAGAAATGAAAGCGGCCTTAAAGGATCTTCATGTTGAGATCAAAACGCTGAATGATTTTCCTGAAATAGGTGATATTCCTGAAACAGGAGCAACGTTGGAAGAAAATGCTTTGCTTAAAGCGCGAACCGTAAATAAGCTCACTGGACTTCCTGCAATAGGGGATGACACCGGTTTGGAAGTGGATGCACTTGCTGGTGCGCCTGGAGTGTATTCTGCACGCTATGCAGGTGAAAATGTTACATATGAAGATAATATAAATAAAATTTTAAATGAGATGACTCATATACGTGAACATGAAAGAACTGCTCGCTTTCGTACAGTGACTGCTTTTGTAGATGGTTCTGTTGAAATTACAACCTCAGGAAAAATTGAGGGAATGATTACAAAAGAACCAAAAGGGACAAGCGGATTTGGATATGATCCAGTATTTTATATCCCAGAAATGAAATGTACATTTGCGGAACTTTCTACAGAGGAAAAGAATAAAATAAGTCATCGTGGACACGCGTTACAAAAACTTAGTAAACTTTTATCCGCTCATTGGAGCGTAGATGAAATAACAGGAGTATAACTTATAGACCTACCGCTATCGGATTGACCCCCGTGAATCGGGGCTGAAAACACCGAAAATAACTATCATAGGAGTCCCTTTTGTATAAAGGGTATGCGGTCATATTAGTGCTTTGTATGGCCATCTCGGCAAATTTTGCCCAAGATGGTCAATCAGATTCGTCTGTCCAAGAATTGCATGACAGCTTTATCCTCGCATCTGATTATGTAACGCCAGCATTTCCAGATATTCCAAAACCTTTAAGCCTGCTTGCTGACACTATATTGACCCCTCTGGGCTGGATAAAAGCTGATTTTGGAGAACGTGATATTGAAATTCATATTGATCGCGATTGGCAATACATCACATTAACTGAATATATTGATGATGAAATTTTTCGTATTCCATTCACCGCACCAGTGGATTGGTATTTTGTTCATATGATCAACGTCAAGCGTCGCATTATATTTACGGATAAGGTATCATTAGGGAGTGAAGATATAGTTGCAGAATCTCGGCGAGGAGGTAAAGGTATTACCTTTGATCTGGTGGATATGGTTGCTTTGGGAACAGCTTCATTGCGTGTTAGAGGAAATATCAATATTTCGGGAAAGATGGTTTTCCAGGATCAGGAATTAGTGCGCTCCAGTTTGGCTGAATCCCAGAATACCCATCTCGAATTTGATCAAAAACAGAATTTAAATGTAGAAGGAAAGATCGGTGATCGCATAACTGTACTCATGGATAATGACTCTGAACGGGATTTTGACTGGGAAAATAATATCCGTATTTCCTATGAAGGTGCAGAAGATGATATTATCCAAAAGATCGATGCAGGAAATATTTCACTTTCTTTACCTGCGACTCAATTTGTGACATTTTCAGGACAGAATAAAGGCCTGTTTGGTTTGAAAGCCGTTTCAAAACTAGGCCCAATAAATATTACAACTATCGCTTCTATTGAGAAAACCAAGAAAGAGCAGCAGGAATACAAAGGAACAAGTGAAGCCCAAACACTGCGCATCAAGGATTACGAGTATATCAAATATCAATATTTCTTTATAAACAAATTGTACCGCAACGGCGCCCAAAATCAGCCGACGGAGTATATGGGTCAATCCAAGAATATCCAATATATCCCGCCGTTTTATCCACTGGTAGACGGCCTTCACCGCATAGGGCGCTACGCGGTACGCAATTTTGAATTATACCGTATGGACAATTCCACAGATCCTACAACAGAACCAGGGTCAGCCTATGTGGATATTGATAATCCATCTGATGATGACCGCAACAATGTCAATTTTAAACGGCTTGAAGAAGGACCAGATTATTCCATCAGTAGAGATTTGGGCTTTCTGCGCTTAAAAAATCGTTCAGCTAATAATGTACTTGCATGTCATTACATTATTGTGGAACTCGATGTCAATAATCGTAATTCGGTAATTGATACTGTTTTGGCTATTGGGCATGGTGTTATAGAAGGTGATTCCACCCTGGCGTTAAAAATGATAAAACCACAAAACCTGACACCATCGCATGAATTATGGGATCTTATGTTTAAAAATGTGTATTACTTGGGTGCGACTAACATTAATCAGGAAGGGTTTGGTGTTAAGATCTTTAATACGGACTTCCAACCAGATAAATATTATGACCCCAATGGAATTGAGTATATTACCCAGTTTGGGCTGGACAGTGTTGATGCCTCGAATGAACTGAAAAGTGATAATATCATTGATATGTTTAATCCAAACATTGTCAGCCTGCCAACAGGTGAATTGTTTTTTCCCATTTATCATCCTTTTACAAATGATTCATTGGAAGGAGGTAATGCCAATCCTGATCTAAATGGTGTTTTAGGTGTAGGAAAAATGTATACGTCAACTATTATAGGTGAAATCACCCAGGATAAACATTGGGAAATTGAAGTTGAATACACCAACAAAAGCTCTACTATTAATTTGGGATTCATGATTGTAGAAGGCAGTGACCAGGTATTCCTGGATGGTGTAGAACTTAGACGCGGGCAGGATTATCAAATTGATTATTTCAGCGGAACTCTGATCATGGGCAGTGGTACTGATCCCAATGCAAACCTCAAGATTTTATACGATAAACATGAATTGGTGTCCTTTGATAAGAAAACCATTATAGGAACACGAGCCCAAATGGATCTGGGTGAAAAATCGTTTATTGGTGCTACAGCATTGTATTATAACCAATCCATAATGAATGAAAAAATTGAAGTGGGGTATGAACCCATGCGCAATTTTATCTGGGATTTGAATGGGCGATATCAACTTGAGTTTGATGGCTTAACCCGTGCATTGGATCGCCTGCCAATCATAGAAACGGAAAAAGTATCCGCATTTTCTATCGAAGGAGAAATAGCACAGGTATTACCAAATCCAAACCCCATCAATAATTCAGCAACAGGTGACCCAAACGGTGTAGCGTTTATTGATGATTTTGAAGGCTCTAAACGCACGACGTCCATCCCGATTCAACGGCGTTACTGGAAAGAATCATCCGCACCATTGGTTTTAGGTGATGAACAATTAAAACAGCGTAATCGAACTAAAATGGGTTGGTATAATCCTTATGTTCAAGTCCGGACAAAAGATATATGGCCCAACCAATCAACGTCTATCCGCGCCCAGAATGAAACCACAGATATATTAAAATTAAATTATAGACCCAGAGATTTACACAGTGGTATAATACAGGATTCTTTATGGGCTGGCATAACAACACCATTATACTCAGGTGATTACGACCAAACCCAAACCAAGTTTTTTGAAATTTGGTTATACGGAGAAAAAGGGAAATTGACCGTTAACTTAGGCAGGATCAGTGAAGACCGCGATGGGGATGGTCAATTGGATACTGAAGATGAAAAAGTAGCCGGTATGAATGGCGATGGGCTATTACAAGATCAGGAAGATATCGGTTTGGATGGCTGCATAGACGAATACGAAGATGGCTGGGGCGGTTGTATCGATACATTTTATGTGGCTGTTGTGGATGATCCACTATGGGCTGATATTGTTTATACAGGTTTAGATCGCAATCTGGATGATCCTAATAATGATAACTGGTCGTACAAAGAAGGCAGTTCTGATTTTTCAAAAATTAATGGAACTGAAGGAAATGCCCTGGATACCGGTAAATATCCTGATACAGAAAGCTTGGATCGTTCTTTTGAATTAATGATCGTGAATAAATATTTTACTAAATCATTTTTCCTTACCGATACTACATATTTAGCCGGCCGTACAAAAAAATCCAATGGTGATTATACTGGCTGGAAATTATACCGTATACCTTTGAACCATTTCAGCAGGGTGGATTCTAGCATGAGCCCGGAATGGACAGAAATTCGCCATTTACGTTTGGTCGTATCCGATACTGGAAATGTCAATATCAATGTTGCCAAGATTGAACTGGTGGGCAATGGCTGGCAGGAATTGGGTATTGCTTCAGATTCATCCAATACATTCACGAAAGAAAATGCGGATAGTGTTTTTGCTATTGCTGTCGTCAATACGGAAGACAATGACAATTATGTCCCTCCCGAAGGTGTGAAAGGAGAATATGACAGACTAAATGATATACGTTCCAAAGAACAATCGCTGGTGATGAAATTCACTGATCTGCCTGCAGGGTATAGCGGTGCTGCTATGAAGAGTCTGATGAAAATATCCGGCGCGAATTATTTGACCTATGATAAATTAAAAATGTATGTTTATGGTGAAACTCCAAACCAATGGATTGGCAAAGAAGAAACAAGTGTTGAATTTTTTCTACGTTTTGGACAGGGCAATAATTATTATGAGTTTATCCAACCCGTTTACAGCGGCTGGGATGAAACGCGAGGGAGGAACTCCATTGAAATTGATCTGAATTGGCTGACCAAATTAAAGCTTCAGGATTCGTCATCTGTGAGCAAATATGAAGAAACAGATATATACGAGATTATAGATAATGACCGCTATTATACTTTTACAGATGAAGATGGAATTGAAACGGGTAAAAAGATTCATATTAAAGGAAAACCCTCACTCTCAAGTATTCAATATTTTACTGTGGGAATTACTAATCAGGCAAACGAACCTATTTCGGGTGATGTATGGCTGGATGAACTGCGCTTAAGCGGTGTGAAGAAAGATCGCGGTGTTGCGATGCGAGTGCAGTCCAAATTCAATTTAGCGGATCTGGCGACGTCCACTGTTTCTTACAGCAGAAAAGATGCCAATTTCCATGTATTGCAGCAACGCTTGGGCAGTAATGCAAATTCAGAAAATTTCAGAGTGAACACTAATGTGCAGTTACACAAATTAATGCCCAAGTCCTGGGGGTTGAATATTCCATTAAACACAACCTTTTCACACTCGGAAAATAGGCCAAAATATTTCCCTGATTCAGATATCCAAGTGAATCAGAAAAATGTCCCTGATTCCATTATGACCAGAAAACAGGAAATATCTTTCAGTACTTCTTTGACCAAGTCCAGTAAGTCTGATAATAAATTTATAAAATCAACACTCGATAAGATTAAACCCAGTTTTACAGCTTCTCAGTCCAAATCTTCTGACCCACTAAACTCAGAAGTTTTGAACGAAAAATATTCTGGAAAAGTGAGCTATTCATATCCATTCAGCAGAGATAATTATATCACACCATTTAAATGGCTTAAAGATGTTCCCTGGCTCGGTGAAAAACTGGGTGAAATGAATGTTTATTATACACCTTCTGCATTTAACACCAGTTTAAATATTAATGAATCCTTGTCGCAAACGACAAAACGTGTCGGCCCCCGTTCTGATAAATATTCCTTTGGCTTAAGTCGGAAATTCTCACTTGATTACAGTCTGACGGATAAACTGAAAACAAAATACTCCAGAACAATCACCAGTGATCTCAAGGATTTTCGCGGCTATGCCTGGATAGCCATAAAAGAAATGGATCCCGGTGTTGTGGAAAATATTAATGAAAATCTGACGACATCCTTTAACCCACAATTGTTCACTTGGCTCAAACCAAACTTTAACCATAGTGCCGCCTTCCGCTGGAATAAACCCCGCGCCAGTACGATAGATGGTGCTACAATTGGAACCCAATTACGTTTTTCATCGAGCTTCAATATTTTACCATCTCAAATGTTCGAGTTATTTTATAAACCACCTTCAAAATCAAGTTCGAGAACTGAAAGCAACAGGCGCAGGGGCCGGGGTAAAGCTAAAGAGAAAGAGATCAAAGAAACCAAAACTGAACAAAAGGAAAATGCTTTCCTGACATCTTTGCATGGAATAATAAGAAAAGTGAATCCCATCAGTTTCTCCTATACAGAAAACCTCAACCGTACAGGCCGGGGAGTTCAAGGAACTGTACCTACCGGGTATAAGTTTGGCTGGCTGCCTGAGCACGAATTGGATCATGCTAATAATATTGGATCTGATCTGGGAACCTGGGATCATAAGCGCGATTTTTCTGTACGCTCAGGATTGAATCTTACTCGCAATATTTCTACTTCAATGAATTATTCCCAGAATATCTCCATCACCATTGGCGCATCAAATGTTGAGCAGCGCTCAATGTCCCGCGATTATTTGTTTTGGGGAGAAAAGCTGGATTCAGGATTTCCTTTCTTTGGTTGGAGTTTGCGTTGGACCGGGGTTGAGAAATGGCCTTTTATTAAGAAAATCGCTCGTTCCGCAAGTATGGAACACTCCATGAATGGCAAAGAATCCCGGTCTTGGCAATTTGAGAATTTTGATGGACCGGCCATGCCGCTATTTGATCTCGATCAATTCATCAACGATTACGGTGATTATCAGCGCTCGGCCAGGAAAAACATCAGTTTTGCACCCCTCATAGGATTAAACATAAACTTGAAAAAAGGTATTTCCATGAATATCCGCCACAATTTGTCCAAGTCGGTTCAGGACGAATCCAATGGTTTGAACGTGCGCAATGAAAAAACATGGACAGCTAGCAGCAATTACAGCTATCGGGGTGGTTTTACAATACCATTGCCTTATATGGACGACTGGCATATCCAAAATACCGTAAACTTCACGCTTAATTTTGATATGAATGAAAGCGAGTCATTGGGCAGTAAAGATGGTGGTGCAGAATTTGGTCAGACTGCATTCAACTCCGGCTGGAAAACAGCATTACGGATATCCTATTCATTCAGTTCTCAAGTCAGTGGCGGTATCATTTATGAATACAGGGAATCAGAATCAAAAACGACTGGCAAGAAAATCGACCGTGATTTCGGGTTTGATATAAATATTGCGATTAGTGGTTAATGATAACTGGTTTGTGCTAAAAGAATGAAAAAGAAAATGAAATTAATTTGCGCTTTATTCAGTTGTCTGGTTACTGTCGGTTGTGAAAATACAGTGCCGGAATTTTCTGGCGAGCGAGCGTTTCTGCATTTGGAAAAACAATGTTCATTTGGCCCGCGAAATCCTGGTTCAACAGGATATAAGAAATGCCTTGAATACTTAATACAGGAATTGCAATCAACCGCTGATACCGTATGGACACAACCTTTAACCTATAATGATCCGCATCGGGGCGGTAGTTATAATTTGCAAAACATTATTGCTCGATTTAATCCAAACGCTGAAAAACAGATTTTATTGGGTGCACACTGGGATACACGCCCCTGGTCAGATAAAGAATTAGAAGTAAAAGATCAAAACAATCCACTTATAGGTGCGAATGATGGCGCCAGTGGAGTCGCTGTACTATTAGAAATCGCCCACATCCTGAAAGCAAATCCATCAGAAACAGGCGTAATAATTATATTCTTCGATGGTGAAGATCTTGGGATGGCCGGTGAAAACAGATCCTATGCACAAGGTTCCCAGTATTTTGCCCAAAACCTGCCATTTCCAAAACCGGATCATGCAATCATTTTGGATATGGTGGGAGATCAACACCTTCATTTTCCAATCGAACGCTTTTCTTACAGCCAAGCTCCACAGTTAGTCCGCAAAATATGGAAACTGGCCAATAAATTGAATTTACCGGCTTTTGACCAGTCGCTGGGTTATACGATCTACGATGATCATGTGCCGCTTTGGGAAAATGCAAACATACCTGCCATTGATATTATTGATTTTGACTATCCCCATGAGTATGATAACTATTGGCATACACTTGAAGACACCCCAGATAAATGTTCAGCTGGTAGTCTGGAACAGGTAGGAATATTATTAACCTATCATATCTATGGAATCGAATGATGAATCAGTTTTACTTTTTTTCTATGCGTAAAACCATTTGGCTGCTTGCGGGGTTGCTTTTATTCACAATGGGTTGCCCCAGCGGCGATTCCACCGATGAAGAAGAAATTGCCTTGCTGCAGGATCTGCAGTTTAATTACCACCAAGGCTTGAATAATCTTTATTTCAGCGTTCAGGTCGAATCATCCTTTCTTAGCAAAAAACTTCAGGCTGTGCAAGCGCTGTATTTTGGATTTGATACTACACAAACTGCAGATACGTTGGCCTTGAATGATGCAGGAATCACAGGCGATATAATTTCGGATGATGATGTCTTTTCAATCAAAGTCAGCAATGATTCAAATTATGTAACATATGTTTTAGAACCCGCAGACACAGGAAAAGTTTATATTAAATACCTCGCTCAATTCGGAACTGTAATAAAAGAACAAATGACCAGTTTCAAAATGGGCAATCAGGGGCCCAGAATACTTTCTGTTAGTATGCCGGATACCATGCGTCGTCCTAGTGGAGATAGTGTAGTTGTGGGGACCATTGTTGTTTCCTTGACAGACCCTGATGGCCATGAAGATGTGCAAACATGTTATCTGATGTTTCAAAAACCAGATAGCACTTTTTCCAGCGGCAGCCCGATTTCATTATATGATGATGGCAACGAGGATTTTTCCATGTATTTGTGGGATGAAGTAGCCAATGATGGAAAATACTCTCGCTATATTATTATTGATTCCAGCAATCCCCTGGGCACATATACCTCCTATTTTTATGCCCGGGATTACTCAGGTATATTATCAGAACCTTATATCACAAAACTGGTTGTGCAATGATGAGACGATTACTAATAAGCATAATTATTTTGATAACTTATTTGGCTGCGCAGGAAACAACTGCTGCAAAGTTCCGGTTGCCTAATAATTTTAGCAGTCGTAAAACAGTATCAGTGTCGGATACATCACAAACCGGGTTGTTGAGCAATGTCATTTCAGAAATTCGTTTACAGGGTGATACAAGCTGGGTATGGTTAGGGACCGGACGGGGACTTTCCAGGGTGAAAGATTCGCTCAATATAGAAACTTTTTTTACCAGCACTGATTTGACCAATGGATCAAGTACTGGTGGTTATTTTCCAGTCGGTGGAGTATCAGCCATAGCTGTTAAAGGTGACACAGTTTTTGTTGCCTTTGCCAGTAGTGAGAATGATTTTCCCATTGGCAAGGGCGTCGTTTACACGGCCAATTCAGCCACTGAAAATCCGGTGTGGATTTATTATGATCAGCCTGTTGATCTTGCTGACGCGGAAACATTTCCCTGGGGTGGAATTGGTTTTGTACAGGGCTTGCCTATCACCGTTCCGCAATATAATGTTACCTACGATGCTTCCATCGGCAATGGGTATGTATGGATCACCAGTTGGGCCGGCGGTTTAAGGCGCTATAAAATCTCTGACGGCAGTTGGGAACGTGTACCTGTTCCTGAAGATGATCAGCTTACATTGATCACATGTGCTGATTCTTCCTACGAATTGGTGGATGGTAAAAACATACTTAAAAATTTCTACATGAATCCCCGGGATCCCATTGATGGCGGCAACCACAACCATAAAGCATTTTCAGTGTTATCTTATAATGATACAATTTGGGTAGGTACTGCCAATGGTATCAATCGAGGCATTTTCGGAAGCCAGGGCTGTATTGACTGGCAGCATTATGCCTATCCTTTTGAAAATCTGACTGGTAATTTTGTGGTCAGCATTGCCCGTCAGTATTGGAACGGCCAGCGAATCATTTGGGCAGCGACGATGAATGCCGATGACCCCACGGAACAGCGGGGTGTGAGTTATACACTGAACGATGGTAATACATGGTACACAGCTTTGGAAGGTGAACGCGTGTATAATGTCCATGCCCAAGATTCACTTGTTTTTGCTGCTTCAGCTAAAGGGCTCTGGAAATCTAAAGATGGTCAAAACTGGGCATTGTTCAAGCCGGCTAAGAATGTTACACCGCTGCAAGGCGATGAAACAATATCCAGTGAAGTGTATTCCGTCGTGTTGGATGAACGAGCATATTATAACGGACCGGTGCTTTGGATAGGTACGGGTGATGGTGTTGCTCGTTCTGCGGATCTGGATGGCAGTAATTGGGAAATATATCGGGCTGATTATGATCCGGAAAAAATTTATGCGTATCCCAATCCGTTTTCGCCGAATTCCCATAATGTGTTGGATGGCGATGGTTATGTCAGATTTCATCTAGGCAATGTTGTTTCGCCTGATGTGGAAATGGCTGTGTACAATTTCGCCATGGAAAATGTTTATAATGTTACTCTTGATAGACGAAACCCGGAAACAGGTGCTATCAAGTGGAATGGCAAAGACAGTAACAGTCGTTTGGTAGACAATGGAGTATACTTTATTAAACTGAAATATTCACAAAACCTGAACGCATCTCCGAGTAATCATTGGGTAAAACTCATTGTCGTGAAATGAAACACTTATTATCCATACTCATTTTTTGTACAATGTTACTCAACGCTGCAGACTATGCAGGATATTCAGGTGCATTTCTGCGTATGGGTACATCCGCTCGTTCCATGGCCATGGGCGGTGGTTTTACAGCGGAACTTGATCGAGGATTTACTGCATATCATAATCCAGCCAGCGTCGCCTTTTTAGAAAAACGTCAAGCTTCCTTTTCCTATCATTCTCTAGCTTTGGAACGCAAGTTTATTGCCAGCAGTATTGCAGTTCATTTACCGCCCACAGCGGGTGTTGGTGTAGCCTGGATCAGTGCGGGAGTGGATGATATTGATGGTAGAACTTCTGCTGGAGAAGCCACCTCAACTTTATCGACGTCCGAAGATGCTGTTTATTTTAGTTTTGCCCAGCGTTTACAAAGTTGGATCAGTGTTGGAGTAAATGTTAAGATCCTGTACAACCAATTGCCCATGAATGAAAGTGACCTAGCTGGAAAAGGAATAGGATTTGATGTTGGTGTCCTGATGCGGTCTGGTAAGCGTATGACCCTTGGGCTTATGGTTCAAGATCTAAATTCATATTACCAATGGAATACAGGTAAAGTCTTCGAGGAAGAAGGCCGTGTATACCGTGATGTTTTTCCATCGATATTTAGAACTGGTATAACATATAAAATGAGAAAACTCTATATTGTGGGTGATGCTGGAATTATCGCTGGTGAAAAATCAGATGGCTCTTTTGGGCATTTGGGTCAATCAATACGTGCAGGTGTAGAATATACATATCGGAAGAATTATTTTTTCCGCGGCGGTTATGGAAATGGAAGAATTGGAGTTGGTGCCGGGATGAATTTTTCATTTTTAAAAAAGAATGATGCCTTTCTGGATTATGCTATGATTGCAGAACTTCCGGCAGGAATGGCTCATATAATTACATATGTGTTCCATTTTTAAATTTTTCCTCCTGTTCATTTCTTGTGCATTGTATAGCACAGGTACTCAATTTTTATCTACTCCTTCAAATGGATTGGAGTTGGCAATCGGTACCAATGCTATTCAGAAAAATAGTATTAATCCGGCAGCACATTTTATACATGGCCCAGCCCCAACAATGGGTATTTCATATGGATCATGGTTAGCTGATTCCAAAATATCAGCAATTAAAATTTCGTTTCCTGGACAAAATATGTCATACGGATTGGATTTGAAATATGTTGTCCTGGATGATTTGGAATTGCGATCTGAAAGACCAACTGATGATCCTTTAGCAACTTATAGCGCAAGCGGTTTTGCTTTGGGCGGTTCGTTCAGCAAAGAATTAATGGGTATGAATATCGGCGCTGCTGTACGTTATGTGAGAATTGATCTATACACAGAAAACAGCAGCGGAATTGCTGCAGATGTGGGGTTAACAAGAAACATTTCTTCTAGAATAAATGTTGGTGGTGCAATTTTGAATTTTGGAAAAATGTCTGCCCTACGAAGTGAAGAGCCCAAGTTGCCATTACGATTTATTACAACTGCAAATGTCTTGGTTGAAACAGGTCAATTAGTGAATAACATCTCAATAACCGGTGAATGGTCCAGCTTAATCAAAAGCAGTGTATTTTATGTATCCACTGTATCGCGCTTGAATAATTTTGAGTTCCGTTTAAGTAGCAAACTTTCCAAGGAAGTCACAGAAATTTCTGGCGGTGTGGGCCTGCAATTCGGTATCTATGGCTTAAACTACGGCGTACGCTTTGGATCACAAAATTTAGGAATGCCCCAGATGATTGATCTAACAATTCAACTGCCATAATATGACTAATCAAAAAAATACTGGTGAACGTCAGCAGAAAATAATCGTCTTTCTGCTGTTTATTGTGCTGATTCTTGCCAGCATTATAATCGGCACATTTAATAAAATCAACTTGCTTGAAAAACCACCCGTTACAAAAGCGCCAGATATTGAACCGATCGAAGCAGTAGCTCCAGTCAGTACTGGTAAAATTGCCATTATAATAGATGATTTTGGTTATCGGAATGACGCTGTTTCTGAAGGGTTTTTAAATATGGATGCTGATTTGACGTATTCCGTCATACCCGGGCATGAATACAGTCAAACCATGTCTAAAAAGGCATCCCGATTGGGATACGAAGTCATCGTACACATACCCATGGGAACCACTGCTCCAAAATATGGAGAAGATGAATATATTATTAAAGCATCCATGACAAGCGCTGAAATTGAATCAAGGATGGATAAAGTATTGCAGCACTTGCCGGAAGCAGTGGGTATGAACAACCATCAAGGATCAAAGGCTTCAGCAAGCAAACGGGTGATGAATGTGATGGGAACTGTGTTGAAAGAGAATGGGAAATATTTTCTGGATAGCCGTACAACCAAAGAGACTCAAGCTGAATTAGTAATGCGTACTTTGGGTGTTCCCACGGGTCGCCGGCATGTTTTTTTGGATAATAATGCTGATGAAAACTCGATAAGTCAACAACTATATATACTTGCTGAAAAAGCCAAAACTAGTGGGTTTGCTGTGGGGATTGGCCATGTGAAAGAGAATACATTAAATGTACTGCAGCGGGAGATTCCCAAACTCAAAGCTGACAATTTCGAATTCGTATTTGTTTCAGAAGTTGTGAATTAATCCATGGGTATCATGTGCAAAGTCATGCGTGGCGATTTTATTGAAAGTATGCACGTTGCTTATGCTGTTGTAGTGGATGGAAAAGGTCAGATAGTCAAGAATTGGGGCGATCCCTATTATTTAACTTGCGTCCGTTCGGCACTGAAACCCTTCCAGGCCTCGGCGGCAGTAGCTGCTGGAGCAACAAGCGCAGCAGGATTTACATCTGCAGAACTGGCTCTTATGTGTGCATCTCATAATGGAGAGGATATTCATGTTCAGACGGCTAAAGAAATGTTAGAAAAATTGGGCTATGATATGTCTTATTATGAATGCGGCAGCCATGCTCCTTATGATAGAAAATCAAAAATTGAGCTTATCAAAAATTCGCAAGAGCCGACACCATTGCACAATAATTGCAGCGGTAAGCATGCCGGTATGTTATGTCTGACAAAATATCTAAAGGCAGATCCAGCGGGATATACCAATGTTGAACATCCTGTCCAGCAGGCTATCATGAAACAAGTAATGAAATTTTCAGAACTGGAAGATTTCCCCCTGGCCGTTGACGGCTGCAGTGCCCCGGTGCCGTTTATGACCTTATATAATATTGCCTTAATGTATCAAAAACTTGCCAGCGTTGATCATGAAGATTTGAGCCCGCTTTATGATGCGATGGTATCCAACCCGATGCTGGTGGCCGGGACGGATCGGTTTGACACAGATTTCATTGAAGCGATGAAAGGCCATGCGGTAACAAAAGTTGGCGGGGAAGCGATTCGAGGTATTGGATTCCGCAAAGATGATGGTTCAGTTTTGGGTATTGCTATAAAAATGCTGGATGGCAATCAGCGCTGTGTACCGTCGGTAGCATTAGCTGTATTGGAAAATCTTAAGCTGTTAACCAGTACTGTGCTTGAAAAACTTAAAAAATATAGTAATATAACCTTAAAAAATCACCGCCTGCTGGAGGTGGGATCAATTGTTATAGAAATTTAGGTGTACATATTGCGACATTATTTAATTATCTGGTTCCTCCTTTGCTGCAGTCTGCTCGTTGGACAATCCAGCCACACATTTTTAACCTACAACTTACTCAATTATGAAGATGAGGATGACCGAGAAGATGATTTTATAACTGTTATTGAGTATGTAGAACCTGATATCATCATTGCTCAGGAAGTCGTTAGTGATGATGGTTTTAACCATTTCCTAACAGATGTATTAGATATACTTGCCCCTGGGGATTGGTCCGGAGCTGATTTTACAGACCAGAGCGCCAGTATTGATATTGCCCTTTTTTACCGCCATGATGTGTTTTCGTTTATCAGCACAGATTTAGTTAACACCGCTCAGTCTGCCGGAACAAGGGATGTTGTTGAATGGATCATGGAGCATAATGAATCCAGTACGCAGTTCAATGTGTATGGGGTTCATTTTAAAGCAAGTTCAGGGAATGCCAATGCTCAGTGGCGCCTGGCTGAAGCCACAGCCTTGA
>SCKQ01000035.1 GCA_004124535.1 Fidelibacterota bacterium | reverse complement strand
CCCCTTGGTTACTTATCAAGCTATTGCACGTAAAAATAAAGGTATCAATATCCAAAACCCAACCGAACTCGTTTCAGCCATTGAACGCAGTCTTAACAATCCAAGGGAGTTTTCAGTTCATAGGCAAAGTTGTCTGCAGGACATTCATCCATATACCGATGGGAATTCTGCTGATCGTGTGTTGACAGGGATTGGAGAAATTCTTGCTGCTGGACTACAAAATGATTTACAACATAAACCTCGAAATATTATTCGTAAATATCAAATTCGCAAAATAATTGCGAGAAATCAGGTATAAGTAGCATGGCTAAAACAAAAGTATTGTTCAAAATGTTTTACCTGTATCATAAAGCGGCTTTTGATCCTTTAATTGAACTCTTTGAAAATGATCCTAAATATGATGTTGCTCTATCATTGACGCATGAGGTTGAACGGACTTTTGGTTTATTCGATATAGACCAGACCAAAAAATATTTACAGAAATTTGCTGAAGAAGGCCATCGAATTAGTGATGAAAATGAACAGTTTGATATTGTGTTTGCACCGGATGTAGTGGATGAAAAAAAATATGGTGATGCCCTACTATGCTTGATATACCATGGTATTACGTTTACCAAAACAGTCACTTATCGAGAATTGAAAAAACATTCTAATCACCGATATGTTATTTTTGCTGAAGGTGCACAATCTGTGCAGTCATTAAATGCGTCTGGCAGCATCGGGATTTCTGAAGTTCATACGGTTGGTTATCCTAAAATGGATCCCTTTTTTATTGAAGGGAATTTTAATAGAGATAAGATTTTAAAATTATTAAACCTTGACCCTGAAAAACCTGTAATCCTGTTTGCACCAACGTATAAGCCAACCTGTTTATATGATTTAAAAGATGAAATTTTTGAAGCAACAGAAGATTACAATCTGATCATAAAACTTCATCATTATATTTGGATGGGAAAATACGCTTCACACAAACAACATAAAATTTTTGAGGATCGCATAAAGCAATATGACCATGCTATTATCATACCTAAAGATGATTACAGCATTCTGCCATTATTATATGTTGCAGATACATTGGTTTCTGAAGCTTCCGGTGCAATTACTGAATTTTTAGCAACAGAAAAAACAGGAATTATTTACAACCTTGACCCGGATAGTTTAAAGCATTCTGATGGTGAAGCACTTCTGGGCTTTGATAATCGTGAATATTTAAAGGATTCTTTTGTGCACATTAATAATCCAGTTGAATTGCAGGCTGGAATTGAGCGAGCATTAAATCCAACTGTTGAGATGAAAAAAGCACAAAAGATCGATCGGGATAAAATATTTTATAAATTGGATGGCAAAGCATCTGCTCGAGTAAAACAAACTGTTGAACAATTGATTGCACAAGGATCAAAAGTATAAGTTTTTGATATGGCAAATATTTCCCCTTTTAAAGGCTGGCGGTACAATAGTGAGCTGATCAATGATTATACAAAAGTGATTGTTCCTCCTTACGATGTAATTACAGCTGATGAACAAAATGATTACTATGATACTTCACCCTATAATTATATCCGCATAAACCTCAATCGCTCCAAGGGTGATGATCGCTATATAGATGCTGCCAAGTTTCTTGAATCTTGGAAAAATGAAAGTGTATTAGTAGAAGAGTCAGATGTGGTTATTTATATCTTGTCCCAATCATTTCAGCAAGACGGCAGGTCAGTGGATCGGGTGGGGTGTATTTGTGCACTGGAGTTGACAGAGTTAGGAGATACTGTATTACCCCATGAACAAACAATCGAAAAACATCTAGATGACCGTTATCGGCTTATGGAAACAACAAAAGCCAACCCGGGACAAATATTCATGTGCTACCAGGATGAAAATCTGGTTCTTGAGAAAATGTATGCAACACTGCAGAATGATCCAGATATAGATTGCGATTTAGATGAGATTCGATATCGGCTTTGGGCTGTAAAGGATTCAGAATCTATCAACCAGTTTAAAGCATTTATGTCTACAAAAGATGTGGTGATTGCTGATGGGCACCATCGTTATAAAACAGCACTGCGCTTTTACAGAAATAATCCTGAAATTAATGGAGCTGATCAAGTGATGGTAACACTAGTCAACAGCAGTAACCCGGGTATGAATGTATTACCGACTCACAGGTTACTTTCGGACGTTCAATTAGGAATTGATGATATTATAACAAAATTAAACCACCATTTTGATGTTGAAAAATGTGCAGGCCCAGAAAAAGTCATCAATATATTGGAAGGTGAAAACAGCTTCAAGGGTCAAATGGGTATTTACCATCGGGTAAGTGATACAGGTTTATTGTTAAATTTCCATAATTGGAAAGAATTAAATAATGTGTTTACTGATCAATGCCAGACTGCACAGGAATTGGATACAAATATTCTACATTCATTTGTTATAAAAGATGTTTTTGGTGTAAATACATATAATCAACAGGATTTGAAAAAACTATCATACATGCGCGGAAACAAACCCACCCTGGAACTATTAAAAGAAGAAAACAATTTTGATGTGGCTTGTTTTATAAAACCGCCATCGTTAAATGAGATATTTACCATAGCTGAAGCGGGTGAAAAGATGCCTCAAAAATCCACTTATTTTTTTCCAAAGGTGTATTCTGGGTTGGTGACACGTTGTTTTAGTAAATAAAAAAGTAAAACTATGACATTATTGAAACAAAAACTGGCTGAAAAAATTCCACAATGGCAAAATGAAGCATTGAATCTTGTAAAAAGCAGCGGTGACAAGAAAATAAGTAATGTAACCGTTTCACAAGCTTACGGCGGTATGCGCGGAGTCCGGGGATTTGTGTGTGATACATCATCTGTTTCAGCTGATAAGGGTTTAATTATTCGTGATCATCCACTTTTAGAGATCACCCATTTACTTCCAGAAGAAGTTTTCTATTTATTAATAACCGGCGAATTGCCGGGCGCAGATGAATTGGCAGATCTGCAAAAGCAATATACACAACAGGCCACAGTCCCGGATTATGTGTGGGATGTGATGAAAAATATGCCTACTGATTCACATCCAATGGCTATGTTCAGTACGGGAATTATGGTCATGCAGCGGGAAAGTGTTTTTCGCAGAAAATATGATGAAGGAGTTGCCAGAGAAGCATATTGGGAATATTGTTTAGAAGATGGCATCAACCTTCTGGCAAAATTACCGGGGCTGGCAGCTGGTATTTACAGGGTTCATTTTAATAAAGGTGAACTAATTGCACCAGATTTTAATCTGGACTGGGCTGAAAATTTTGTACACATGACCGGTATTGCTGATCCCGATGGACAATTCAAAAAGCTGATGCAGTTGTATTTCATGCTGCATTGTGATCATGAAGGTGGCAATGTCAGCGCTTTTGCAGCCCACACGGTTGCGTCTGCCTTGTCTGATCCATATTATTCAGTCGTCGCCGGGTTAAATGGTTTGGCCGGCCCTTTACATGGTTTGGCAAATCAGGAATGTTTGAAATTTGTTTTAAAGATTTATAATCATTTTAATGTTGCACCATCCAAAGAAGAACTGACGCAATTTTGTTGGGATCGCTTGAATAATGGGCGCGTCATTCCTGGCTATGGGCATGCAGTGCTGCGCTGTCCTGATCCGCGCTTTACGGCCTTCGTCGAATTTGGGAAAAAATATATCCATGATGATGATATCTTTGACATTGTGAAATTGCTATTTGATGTGGTTCCGCCTGTTTTGCAGGAACAGGGTAAAGCCAAGAATCCTTGGCCCAATGTAGATGCAGCTTCTGGTTCACTCCTCTATTACTACGGCCTTAAAGAATTCAATTTCTACACAGTTTTGTTTAGCGTATCCCGTGCTATGGGCATGGTTGCACAGATGGTCATCAACCGTGCTCTGGAAATTCCCATTACCCGCCCCAAGTCAGTTACCACAGACTGGATCAAAGAAAATACATAGTTTTCAAAATGAAGAAAACAGTACAATTCATTATTCTTTTGGCAATAGTGTATCAATTGCCCGCAACTGATATATTCCAATCCGTACGTATCTGGAATACGGAACAGTCTACTCTGCAGCAACTGCACGATCTTGGTATACCGCTTGATCATGTACAAATCAAACAGGGAGTTTTTATTGATGTTGTAGCCAATGAAGAACAGACTTTTAGACTGTCCGAACTGGGCATTCCCCATGATATTTTAATTAATGACATGACCCAGTATTTCTTGGATCGTAACGTGCAGGAAGTCAGTCGGGATTTTGAACTTGGCTCCATGCAGGGCAATTATACATTCAGTGAAGTTGTAGAGAAGATGGATACACTGGTGATCTTATATCCCGATATTGTTGCAGAAAAAGATTCCATTGGAACATCAATTGAAGGCCGCACTATCTGGGCTTTTAAGGTGTCGGATAATCCCGAACAGGATGAAGATGAGGCAGAAGTACTATATACAGGAATTACACATGCCAGGGAACCGCTGGGTATGATGAACCAATTCTATTTTGTGCAATGGTTATGCGAAAATTATACAACAGATGAGATAGCCCAATATCTCGTGAATGAACGCGAGTTGTGGTTTATTCCGGTAGTCAACCCCGATGGTTATGTGTACAATCAAACCATTGCTCCCAATGGTGGCGGGATGCACCGTAAAAACCGTAGAGATACCGGATGCGGCGACGGCACCCAGCGGGGAATAGATCTGAACCGAAACTATGGGTATGAATGGGGAGCCGATAATTCCGGTTCTTCACCCAACCCTTGTTCGTCAACATTCAGAGGTGATTCTGCTTTTTCTGAACCGGAAACCCAAGCGGTAAGAGATTTCATTTTTGCTAACGAATTTTCAAATGTTCAGCATTATCATTCTTACTCCAATGTGTTGATCCATTCCTGGGGGGATGGTTCTTTGCCCGCTGAACCGGACTTGACCACCATCAGAGAAATTGGATGGGAGATGACAAAATTCAATGGCTACCAAGTGGGCACAGGATATGAAACCATCGGTTATGGTGTTAATGGCGATGCGGTGGACTGGTCCTATGCCGATGCCGGACTCATTTCCTATACACCAGAAGTAGGTTCATACCAGGATAATTTCTGGCCACCTGAGAACAGGGTCATCCCATTATGTCAAGATCAGCTTTATTCTAACAAGATCTTTGGTTTTGTAGGCGGTGCTGATCATATCATTTATACAGCTGAGACAGAAGAACAACAGGGCGACACTATTCAATTCAATATCACCATCCAGAACCGTGGTTTACAGGATTCTGATGGTGATGTGCTGGTCGAGGCTTTGCCTTATAATAACACGAGTTCAATTTTAACCTATGATAATAATGCCGGTCCCTTAGCGGCACGGAGTACATCAACTATTAATATTTCTATGGTAGCAGCAGGGTCATTGCCTAATGGATCTGAAGTAGGTATGGTTATCACGCTCCATGATAACAGCAGTTTTGTAAGAACAGACACAGTAACCGTTATAACTGGGATACCAATGTCCATTTTCACTGATGATGCTGAAGAGGGAATGGGTCAGTGGTCGACATATAATTGGGGCATAGTCCTGTCAGATCCGGCAACTGGAGATCATGCCATAACAGATAGCCCCGCTGGAAATTATTCTAACAATGATGCTTCTGCTATCGCGCTTTCATCACCACTCAGTTTTACATCTGTTGATTACCCATTGGTTCGTTTTTCTGCAAAGTGGGATATTGAAAGCAATTATGATTTTGTTCGTTTTCAGATTTCCACAGATGGAATGCACTGGACATCATTGACTGGGTTATACACTGAAAGTGGTGCTGGCCAGGGGACACAAAATTCCGATGAACAGGGTTATGATGGCCAGTCAGGATGGGTTGAAGAAGAAGTTGATCTTTCAGCTTATGCAGGTGAGTCAGCAGTCTATTTTAGATTTATACTGACGACAGATGGTGGGGTTACGAGGGATGGTTTTTATTTTGATGATTTTTCTATTCAAGGTTATTTGAACTATTTGCCGGGAGATTTGGATGATAACGGTGATATCGATATTTTTGATGTGTTGAACATTGTTGAATTAATATTGAGCGATGATAATTTAAATGATTATCAACAAACCACAGCAGATGTGAATTTTGATGGCGAAGTCAATATTTATGATGTGCTGGCTTTAGTTGATATAATTCTTTCGAACTGATGAAAAAATACTTTTTATTTTTTATAATTCTGTCTATCGAAACTGCTACAGCAGAAAAATTATGGATATACTTTACTGATAAGGATCTGGCTGCAGATAATTTTATTACATTGGATGATAAAACACTTCAGCGCAGACAGAAAATAGGCCTGGGCTTAACATGGTACGATCGTCCTGTGAGCATTTCTTATATTAAATCATTAGAGGAAAATGGAGCAGTTATCCATCAAGTAAGCCGATGGCTGAATGCTGTTTCTATAACATCTGATATAAATATTATAAATGAAATTTCTTTATTGCCTTTTGTTAAGAAAACTCATCCTGTAACTGTCTATAAAAAGAAGGATCTTGAGTTCGATGAGCAAAGCTCGTCTAGAATAATGACTGCTTCAAGTTCATTGGACTACGGTTATGCCCAGGAACAAATAGAACAAATAAATTGTCATACAGCTCATGATGCAGGGTACACCGGTCAAGGGGTACGCGTGTTGATCTTGGATACAGGATTCAATACTGAACGAAATGTGTTTGATTCTTTAGATATAATCGATGAATGGGATTTTATCAATAATGATGGCAATACAGCTAATGAGACTGTGGATGAGGACAATTATGGTCAACATAATCATGGCACGATGGTTTTTTCTACCTTGGCGGGATATGACCCCGGTAATTTAATTGGACCAGCGTTTGATTCAGAATTTTTGCTGGCAAAAACAGAAGACGTTCCCAATGAAAGTCAAGTAGAAGAGGACAATTATGTAGCTGCATTAGAATGGGGTGAGCAGAATGGCGCTGATGTTGCCTCATCCTCTTTAGGTTACCTTGATTGGTATTCCTATTGTGATATGGATGGCAATACCGGTGTCACAACCATCGCTGTAGATATTGCAACATATCTGGGAGTTTTGTGTATTACATCTGCAGGGAATTGGGGTACTTCTGAACCGCCACCCGATCCATGCGATACCCTGTATTATTATATATCAGCTCCGGCAGATGCTGATTCTGTTATATCTGTCGGCGCTGTAAACAGTGAAGGTGATATCGCTTATTTTAGTTCCCATGGGCCCACATATGATGGTCGAATTAAGCCTGAAGTCTGTGCCCGGGGTGTTTCAACGTGGTGTGTGAATGCCAATAGCGATTCATACCGAACTGCCAGTGGAACATCACTATCCGCGCCACTGGTCAGTGGTGCAGCCGCTGTTATCTTGAGTGCCCATCCGGACTGGACACCCATGCAGGTTCGAGAGGCCATGATGATGACCTCCGACAGGGTTGATACACCGGACAATGATTATGGCTACGGCGTGATTGATGTAATGGCAGCCATTGACTATGAAACTTCGGCTATAGATGAAAACAGTATTCCTGATGAATTTTCAATATTGAATATATATCCGAATCCGTTTAACCCCACCACAACCATGCAGTTTAAGGTAGGAACAGATGGTCACACGTCTCTACATGTTTACGATATAACCGGGCATTTGGTGGAAACAATTATAAATGAAAAACTAATGGCCGGAGATCATTATTATAAATGGGATGCGTCAGGATTGTCCAGTGGTATTTATTTTATTCATATAAATTTACCAACCGGCAATATTACCCAGAAAATTACTTACCTTAAATAATCCTCTTCCCGACGAATATTATACTTGCCTCGGGCAGTATAATATAAGAACTTAGGTCTCGCCGAGGTTCTTTCTCATGAATAGAATTAAGCTAAATATATTTGCCTTGGGCATATTGTTCCCTTTTCTGCTTTTTGGAGCAGATATTGAGGGAAATACGTCCATTAAGCTTGATGCCTATGGCGGACCGGGCTCCATTTTATTGATATGGGACTTGCCTGAAAATGAAATCATCTCATCTATCCGTATTTTCCGCAGTAATGATATGATGTCTACCTATGAAATCATTGATCTTGACGGAATCATTACAGACCGCTATTTGGACAATGATTTGTTTACCCATGACCTATTATTTTACAGATTGGAGATGGAAACCATAGATAGCAGAATTCTTTCTAGTGCCTACCATACACCGGCATTTGCCAGGTCAATGGATACACAGCATCTTGACAAAATTATTGCGGAACTGGAGCAGTCATATCCTGTTACGTTTTCAGCTCGCAGCGAAATAACAGATATTCATGAGTTCGAGAGTGTCCTGATATATGATTTTATACTGAATCATATTCCTTCTGAAATTAGTCAAATGAATGCTCTGCAAATGTACTTGTTGATGGAAGAGATCAATTTTGACTCATTTTTAAATATACTTTCTGTTGAAGATTTCAAAGCGTGCACATTTTTGTTTGCTGATAATGATCCATCTGTATTACATGACTATATTGAAAATGCATTTAATGAACTTGAACCATTGATTCGTCAGCAGGTTTTATTTGCTCCTGTTGAATGGCATGATGAAAAATTAGATTTAATTGATATACTGAATAGAAAGTTTTCTTCAGCAGTCGAAATTTATAGGGATGATTCCGCTTTTTTAGAGTCACTTCCGCCGGTACTCATTACAAACTTGGTGAAGGATTCAAGCGGCATAAAAATAAGCATAAATCGATTTAAAGTTAATGAAAGTTCAATTGAATTACATATGAATGAAGAATCAATTTCCGTACCATTTGAATATAATGATTCTCAAATGATTTCAATCCCCAGTCATTGGGAATATGTTGAACTTCTGATCGCAGGTGATGTTGTCCAATCGTTGCCAGTCGTAAATGAAGAAGGGGTGCTCTCTATAGCTTTAGATGATCAATACATATTTTCGGATGAAATATTCGATATGCAAACAATGCGGTCCATTCCAGAACAGGATTTTCAATTGAATGAAATCGCATACAATGCTATTGAGCAAAAACTCTCTGTGGAAATTGCCGGGAATTCAGATTGGTCAATACAATTAGGGCTTTTTATAAATGATTCATTATTGTGGGTATGGAATTCTGTGCCGGGTTTTGAAGTGAGTTTTTTGGATTCGAATTGGGTTTTGATGACGTCAAAAGAAAATGGCTGGCTACATCTTTGTCAAGTAAATGAAAATGACGCATGGAGGATATTGGAAAGCCGGCCGTTGCACCTTCAGGAATCGTTTCATGAAAGCAAAGTACCGGATTTAGGTACCTGGACGGCATTATCCTTTTCCACCTTTGGGGAATCAAATGACATTACCAGGTCGCAGCAGAATAAACAATTCATACCGAAGATATTCGCGCTCTACCAAAATTATCCAAATCCATTTAACTCCAATACCAATATCACATTTGACCTGTTGGATGAAGCAACTGTCAGTTTATATGTAGCGGATGCCAAGGGCAGAAAACTGCGGGTTTATTTGGATGAAATTTTTCTGGAAAAAGGCTTTTATTCTTTTAACTGGTCCGCGGAATTTCAGTCCAGTGGAATATATTTTATTACATTACAGGCGCAAACAAGTGATTATCTGCCTGTAGCTATGAGTCGGAAAATGATATATTTGAAATAATTATTAAGAGGTAAGGTTATGCAGGAAAATCAATTTGATGATGAATTAAGACGTATGGATGAATTGGAACACGATAAGTCATCCGGTATCGGGGAAGGTGTTTCTCTGGATGACTCACTTTCCGGTTTAGCTCTGCCGCAGCCCATTGTTGTAAATGCAGGCACATCTCTAAGCAAAGCTATTCAAAAATTACAAAAGCGTTCCCTGGGCTGTCTACTGGTAGAACGTGATAGCAAATTGGTCGGCATCATGACCGAGCGGGATGTTCTGCTTAAGATTACAGGCAAGGGCATGAATTTCGATAAGGAAATTGTAGATGATTTTATGACAGCTAATCCCGAATATTTGCAAATGGAAGATGCTGTCGCTTATGCCCTGAATAAAATGGTAGTGAGCGGTTTCCGTCATGTCCCCATTGTCGATGATAATAAAAAATCCGTAGGTGTTGTTTCTCTTGTGGATATTGTGCAGCAGGTGGCCACTTCCTTAGGTGAAGAAATTCTCAATTTGCCCCCCATCCCGCAGCGGAAAGGTTTTGCCAGGCCTGAAGGCGGTTGATGAAACATCAACTGCTCATTATTTTTATAATCTTTATTCTTGGTGGCTGCGCCACTCATCCCACTGTCAGTACAACTCCCATGGCGCAAGGAGAGAAGCGCTATGGCTGGAGTTGGTCTGCGGAGAATGTCTTCCCTTACCTCTGGTACCGCTATGGACTGAGCGATAAGGATGATATCGGTATCCGGGTCGGCCCGGCGATTTATGGTACTGGATTTGATTACAGCAGGATCTTGTACACCAAAGACAATAAATGGGATGTGATGAATTTGGCCTGGAGTTTGAACCCCAATTATAATACCGACTTTACCTATTACAAATTCAAGCAGCGCGTTAATAAAGATGATACACCCGGGGCAATTTCCTGGTGGGGACTGCGCATGATGTATATTGCCAAAGGAATTACCGGTGGCTCCAGTTCACGAATCGGTTTCTTACTAGGTGGTCAGCCCAATGACAGATGGGGCTATGAAATAGGTTATAACCATGATTTTAGTTCCATGCCCATAACCAATATTTTTGATTTCAAATGGAATGATACTGTCAAGAATGATGTCAATCTCAAAAGGCGTTATGGAGACAAGCCTCATACTGATCCGGCTTCAGGGTTACCTACGGAATATTCACGGCTTACCGGTATTTCTTTCCGTGTTTATGTAAACCTGGAGATGACACCTCCGACCGCCGCAGACTAGCGCATTTAATTTAACCAGCTATGCCAGCAAAAAAATCTCCTGAATCCATAACACAGGATAGGCAGGGCTTAGTCCATAGAATTAACAGCCTGATTGCGCAAGCTGTAATAGCAGAATTTAATGGGCAGCCCAATGACCATCCGCTCATTGTTGTAAATGCGGTAAAAAATATTATTGGTGATGATAGAGGTAATCCCTCACAAAATCTTTTAAAAATGTCTGAAAATTATATAAATCAATTTTCCAAAAGAGATGACGATGAACACATTTTAAATAACGTAATAAAAGCCGGTTTTGGGATGACAGTTTTTGTTGATGAAGTTGAAGAAGCTCTTATGTCTGGAAATAAAGAAGCAGCAGAGTTGGAAACGGCTAAACAATTGTTAGCTTCCGATAAATCACCAGCCATACTTGAGTTGCTGACCGAATTAGCACTGCATGATATCGCCTCACTAGGATTGTTCACATATCATTGGTTGCGGAGTTATCAATTCCTCCAGGATAAAGAAATGTTGTGGGCTTATGCCCGCTCAATGATAAATGAAATTTTCAAAGGTCATTTGCAACAGCAAACTCCAGTGATATCACAAAAGCCACAAGATCATTTAAACGCTGTTTTATCGGATAAACTCCACGGATTATGGCCAACATTTTCTGCTATGGACAGGCTATGGGATTGTGATTATATACGCATTGAAAGCTATAGAAAATCAATTTCATCCTGGCTGGATAAACGAGCATTTAAAAATGCTGAAGTTGCAGAAACGGATTCAACAGGATTAACTGATTATATCAATAACAGCGGCCGCTTTTTTATTGATTTGGCAGAGGATATAATTGACAATCATAAAGGGCATGTTGCTGTTGTAAAGATTATTGAACTGGAAGGTTTACGGGGTATTGCAAAAACATCCGCACCTGAATCATTTCCCCGAATCGCTCAATGTATTAATTTTACAGCCTCTTGATCATGCTAATCGGTTCTTATCAACTCTACAGCATAGAAACCAGTGAATTTGCCTTGGACGGCGGTGCCATGTTTGGTATCATCCCAAAACCACTTTGGGAAAAAGAAGTGCCAGCCGATGAACAGAACCGCATTACCATGGTTACGCGCTCACTACTCTTGGTCAGTGATGATCACAAAATAATTGTGGACACAGGCAATGGTACGAAATGGCAGGAAAAATTCAGGGATATTTACCGCATCGAACTGGATAATCTGAATTTGGAAAAATCCTTGGCCAAGTACAACTTTACTCCAAGGGACATTACAGATGTATACTGCACTCATCTCCATTTTGATCATGTAGGCGGAAACACAAAAATCGTTGCGGGAAAACTGGAACCAGTTTTCCCAAACGCGACTTATTGGGTGCAAAATGAAAACTGGGAGTTGGCCAATTCACCCAGCGAAAAGGATGCTGGCAGTTTTATGAGTGCTGATTGGTCAGTCTTGTTAGAAAATAATATGATACATTTTGTTGATGGTAAGGAGTCATTTCTTCCTGAAATAGAAAATCATTTAACCTATGGACACACTACAGGTTTGATGCATCCCATTATTGGTGATTCAACGAATAATCTCATATATATGGCAGACCTCATCCCCATGGCGGCGCACATTCCATTACCCTGGGTGATGGCCTATGATATCCATCCGGCACAGACTGTACAGGAAAAGGGTGAAATTTTGCCAACAATTGTGGATGAAGAATGGATCATCTTTTTTGAACACGATCCCGTTCATCAAGCGGCAACAGTTCAATTCGATGGCAAACACTATAGATTAAAAGATTCGGTGATTATCAGTGCATGATGAAGCCAGGATGGAAGATCTGTTTTTACGGGGTTTGGAAGCTTACCACAGTGGTGAATATTTTGATGCCCATGAACATTGGGAAGATCTATGGTCCGATTATCATTTTGAAGACAGACGATTTATTCAGGGCTTGATCCAAATGTCAGTGAGTTTTTTTCATCTCCAAAATAAAAATCTTAATGGCGCTAAAGGGTTGCTGCGCAAATGCCTGGAAAAATTTGATGATTATTCAGGAGTACAGAGAAATATTGATGTGGACAGTTTGAAAGAATGCTTAATAACAATCCAAAAGGAATATGTTAAAATTGGTAATTCCTCTAATTTTAACTGGGACTTAATACCGGAGTTGATTTAACGATGAATGTAGGCTTATTTATTAAAGATTTTGAATTGGGAACAAAAGTTTCGTCCAAACTAACTGAATTGGATTCTACCTTTAAATTCTGTGAGAAGAATGCAGATCTATCTGAAAATACAAAACTGGTGATTATTGACCTCGACAACAGAGAAACAGGGAATGAATTTTTTATCCATCAAATGGCGACTGATCGAAAAGGTATTCGGATCGTCGGCTACATGAAACAGGTGTTAAAAGAGCACCATGAAAAGTTCAAAACAGCTGGCTGCACCGTTATATTACCGCGTTCATCATTGGTAAAAAATCTGTCTACATTTATTGAAAAGTAATGCGGGAAAGTAAAGCCCGAAAAATTAAACGCGCAGTAAAAGTCGTTCAATTGCTCTATAAGGAATATCCCAATGCCAAATGTTCACTAAATTATAACAGTGTTCATGAATTATTGGTGGCCACAATTTTATCAGCGCAATGCACGGATCATCGTGTCAATATTGTTACGAAAGATCTATTTAGGAAATACCGTTCTCCTGAAGATTACGCCTATTGTGAAGTAAATGAGTTAGCTGATAATATCCATTCCTGTGGCTATCACAATCAAAAAGCACGCAGTATCCAAGGCGCCAGTTTAAAAATTGTGGAAGAGCGCAATGGTATTGTTCCCGGGACAATGACAGAGTTGATAAAGCTGCCGGGTGTCGGACGTAAAACCGCTAATTGTATTTTGGGTGAATATTATGGTGTGCAGTCAATGGTTATTGATACACATATGGTAAGGATTATGAATCTATTAGGGTTTACTCAATCAAGGGATCCAAAAAAGATAGAATTTGAACTGATGGACATATTTGAAAAAAAAGACTGGGTAAAATTGACTCACCTGGTAATAGATCACGGTAGAGCGGTGTGTATCGCCCGGAGACCAGAATGCAGAAAATGTATTTTGAATGCTCTCTGTCCGTCGGCAATCAATTAAATAAAACTCATTTGTACCCCAATTATTACTTGTTAATTTAAAAGTGTTAAAACATTTGTATTATACAAATATATAAAATGCAATTTCTCACAAAAACATTCCATTTTTGTGCTGCTCACCAGTATGGGCATGCAAATTGGAGTGCAGAAAAGAACGTAGAGATCTTTAAAGAAGATGCCAAGGTTCACGGCCATAATTATATCCTGGAAGTGACCGTTAAAGGTGAAGTAAATCCAGATACAGGATTTATTGTTGATTTATATCATTTAAAACAATTAGTTCAAGAAGACATCATAGCTGTACTTGATCATTCGCAAATTGAAAAGGATATTCCCTGGTTTATGAATAAACAGCCGTCTACTGAAAATATAGTTGTTTTTATTTGGGAGACAATTGCACCAAAACTTCAGGGTGCTGAATTGCATCGTATTCGCTTACGCGAAACTCCTACTATATCGACTGATTATTATGGGCCTAACTGCTGCTGATGGATTTCAAAAACAGATTGTACCTGATATTAGCAGGTATATTTATTGCATCCTTGGTGTGTTCAAACCTCATTTTTCAAAAATTTTTCACTTGGACACCGTTTGGAATTTATACATTTGAGATTTCAGTAGGCATATTGCCATACCCCATAACGTTTTTAGTAACCGATTTAATTTCAGAATTATTTGGCAAAAAAAAAGCAGACCAGGTTGTCTTTGCAGGTTTAGCAGCTTCGATTTTTGTTATGGGTATCATTTTATTAGCCGATGCAGTACCACAAACTGAATGGTCGCCGGTTGATTCAGAAACGTTTAACCGCGTCTTTGGACTTTTTGGGCCGGCGGTGTTTGCTTCCATGGTAGCGTATTTAACTGCACAATTCATCGATATCAGAATGTTTCATTTTTGGAAACGCCTGACCAAAGGGAAGCATCTCTGGTTAAGAAATAATGCCTCTACTATTGTCAGCCAGTTTGTTGATACAGCTGCAGTTTTATCATTACTTTGTCTTGCCGGAGTGATTGAATGGAGTCGCTTTTTGCCATTATTAGAAAACGGATTTTTATTTAAGGTGCTTGTTGCTCTTTTGGATACGCCTATTATTTATGGTGTGATCCATTTGCTAAAAGGGAAAGTCGACATTGCGCCTTACCAGGAAGGAATTGCTAATGAAGGATCATAAAAAACTACAAGAAATAACAAAATTATTATTGATTGAAATTGGTGAAGACCCAACGCGTGAAGGATTAATCAATACACCGGAACGTGTTGCAAAAGCTTGGGATTTCTTTTCCCAGGGTTACCGTGCCAATGTTGAGGAAATCGTCAATGGTGCTATTTTTGAAGAAGACTGCAGTGAAATGGTTGTGGTGCGGGATATTGAGTTTTTCAGTATGTGTGAACACCATATGATTCCGTTTTTTGGCCGCTGCCATGTGGGTTATTTGTCAAACAAAAAAATCATTGGTTTATCTAAAATACCAAGAATCGTAGATGCTTTTTCACAACGGCTTCAGGTTCAGGAACGCCTGACAAGCCAGATTGCAGAAACGCTTATGGATATCCTGGATCCCATCGGTGTGGGTGTGGTCATGGAAGGAAGGCATTTATGCATGCAGATGCGGGGTGTGGAAAAGCAAAACAGTTTTGCAACAACTTCAGCCATGCTGGGCCAATTCCGGGACTCCGCCGAAACACGGTCTGAATTTTTAAGCATAATAAGAATGAGGCAATTTTAAAATGGCATTAGCAAATACACCTAAACCACCCTATTACGCCGTCATTTTTACTTCCCAGCATACTGGCAAAGAAAAAGAAGAATATGAAAGAACTTCTGCTAAAATGGTCGCTTTGGCTAATAAACAGCCGGGGTTTTTAGAAGTTGATTCGGTTCGTGACGAATCTGGCAAGGGTATCACAAGCGTTTACTGGAAAGATAAAGAATCCATTGCCGCCTGGCGTAATCATCCTGTACATAAGAAAGTCAAAAAGCGCGGAAGAGCAATTTGGTATGAAAATTATTTCCTACGAATAGCAAAAGTAGAAAAAGACTATGGCAAAATTTGATATTGCAGTTTTAGGCAGTGGACCCGGTGGTTATGTGGCTGCGATTCGAGCCGCACAATTAGGGAAAAAAGTCGCAATTATCGATAAGGATCGTTTAGGGGGTATTTGCCTCAATTGGGGCTGTATTCCCACTAAAGCTCTGTTAAAGAATGCTGAAATATTTCATTATATCAAAAATGCCGATCAATACGGAATAAACATTCCAAAATACACAGTTGATTTTGGTGCAACAATTACAAGAAGCCGTAAAGTAGCAGATCAATTGTCCAAGGGCATTGCTTTCTTGATGAAGAAAAACAACATTACCCACCTTGAAGGAGAAGGCAAGCTGACTTCTGCAACTGCTATTGAAGTGACAAAGGGTAAGAAAAAAGAAACCATTAAAGCGGATAAGATCATTTTAGCTACCGGTGGCAGGCCCCGTTCATTTCCAGGGATGGAATTTGATGGCGAGCGCATTATTTCTTACAAGGAAGCAATGATCCTCAAAAAGATTCCCAAGAAAATGGTCATAATAGGATCGGGAGCGATCGGTGTCGAGTTCGCTTACTTCTATAATGAATACGGCACGGAGATCCATCTTATCGAAATGATGCCGCGCATTGTTCCCGTTGAAGATGAAGCTGTTTCCAAAGAATTGGCCCGTAACTTCAAAAAATATGGAATCAAAATTTATACTGACGAAAAAGTTTCAAAAATTTCTGCGATGAAATCAAAAGTTAAGGTCCATTTAGAACGTAAAGGTAAAAAAGAAACGCTGGAAGGTAATATTGCTTTAGTTGCAGTAGGAGTAACCGGAAATATTGAAAATATAGGTCTCGAGGGTGTGGGTGTTGCGACAGACAAAGGCGCAATCACCATCAATGAATTTAACCAAACGTCTGTGCCGAATATTTATGCCATTGGCGATGTGACCGGCCCGCCATGGCTAGCGCACGTTGCCTCAGCCCAGGGGCATGTTGCTGCAGAACATGCTGCAGGCCATGATACCACACCTGTGGATTACTCCAATATACCCGGATGTACATATTGTCAACCGCAAGTAGCATCCATCGGTCTGACAGAATCAGATGCCAAGGAAAAAGGCTATGATGTAAAGATCGGCAAGTTTGATTTTAAGAGCAGCGGCAAAGCCATGGCTACTGGAGATACGGCTGGATTTGTAAAACTTGTATTTGACAGTAAATATGGTGAATTGCTGGGTGCCCATATCATTTGTTCAGAAGCGACAGAAATGATCGCTGAACTGGGTATAGCCAAGGCACTTGAATCCACATGGCATGAATTAGCCACCACCGTTCATGCCCATCCAACATTAACGGAAGCTGTCATGGAAGCGGCACTGGATGCCATGGGGCAGGGGGTGCATCAATAATGCTGCAATTTCAAGACTTGGGTAGCGCTCCCTATCAGCAAACATGGGACATGCAGAAAAAGATACAGTCCCAACGCATTAATAATGAAATTGATGATACTGTTCTTTTGGTGGAACATGAGCCCGTTTATACCTTTGGGAAAAATGCCAATGAAAATCATCTTCTGCAGAATTATCCTGAAGATGTAAAAGTATTTCATATCGAGCGCGGCGGCGATATTACCTTCCACGGCCCTGGACAGCTCGTGGGCTATCCCATCATTGATCTCCACAATTATAAAATGAGCATCAGTTGGTATATGCGTTCTTTAGAAGCAGTTATTATCAATACACTCAATCATTATGGAATTGCAGCAGAACATAAAAAAGGACTAACTGGTGTATGGGTGAAAGAAGAAAAAATTGCCGCGTTGGGAGTGCGTATTTCACGCTGGGTTACCATGCATGGATTTGCGTTAAACGTTAATACCGAACTCCATTATTACGATGGCATCATTCCCTGTGGAATATTTGAGTATGGTGTGACTTCCATGAAAAAACTCCTGGGCACTGCAATTAAAATGGATGAGGTAAAGAAATTATTGATTAAAGAATTCAACATGGTTTTCCATTATAAAACGGATGAGGGTGTTTGATGGCCCGATTGTATGGATTCATGAAAAAAGAATTGCTGGGAGTCTACCGCAAAATGGTAACCGCTAGGCGGCTAGATGAAAAAATGCTCATCATGCTGAAACAGGGTAAAAGCTTTTTCCAAATCGGTTGTTCAGGTCATGAGGCCGCACAATTAGCTGCCGCAACAGTCATGCGTCCCGGAGAAGATTGGGCGTATCCCTATTACCGTGATGCTGCGTTATGTTTAGGTTTGGGTATGACGGCGAAAGAACAATTATTATGTTTTTTAGCAAAAGCAGATGACCCCAATTCCGGCGGACGCCAAATGCCCCAGCATTATGGACATAAAGAACTACGCATTGTCAGCCAATCCAGTGCAACCGGAACACAATTTTTACAGGCAGTGGGCAGCGGAATGACACGTAAATGGGATAAGACCAAGGAGATCGTTTATGTTTCCTGTGGAGAGGGTTCAACCAGCCAGGGCGATTTCCACGAAGCGTTGAATTGGGCCAGTCGGGAAAAAGTACCCGTCATTTTCCACGTAGAAGACAATGAATATGCAATCAGTGTTCATATTTCCGAACAGACAGCCGGTGGATCTGTTTATTCGATGGTTTCCGGTTATCAAAACTTGGCGCGCTTTGATGTGGACGGAACGGATTTTTTTGAAACACATCTCGCTTTTAAGAAAGCTGCTGATCGAGCTCGGAAAGGAAAAGGGCCGACAGTCATCATTAGCCATGTGGTGCGCTTACTCCCACATTCTTCTTCAGACGATCAGCGTAAATACAGAACAGAAGATGAATTATCTGAAGACCAGGCTAAAGATCCGATAACACGTTTTGAGCAGATGTGTACTGCTGGGAAAATTATCAATCAAAAAGATTTTGACAAGATCAAAAAAGAAGTTTTTACACAAATTGATAAAGATGCAGAATGGGCTGAACAGCAGGATCATCCAGACATAGACACGGCCATGGATCATATTTATTCTAATAACGACCAATTAGAAGCAGCAGATTTAAATCAAATTGCGGATAAGATAGTCATCATAGATGCCATAAACCACGCTTTGGCAGAAGAAATGCAAACCAATGATAAAATGGTGATATTTGGACAGGATATTGCTGATCCTAAAGGAGGAGTATTTACTGCAACGAAAGGACTCACGGATAAATTTGGCAAAGACCGTGTGTTCAATTCACCATTGGCAGAATCATCTATTATTGGGACTGCTGTGGGCATGGCTGTTACCGGTTGGAAGCCCGTTGTTGAAATACAATTTGGAGATTATATCTGGTACGGTATGATGCAAATCAGAAACGAAGTGGCCACCATGCGTTACCGATCCAATAATACATGGAGCTGCCCTATGGTCATACGCGTGCCTGTGGGAGGATATATTCATGGTGCCCTCTGTCATAGCCAGTCCATCGACGGTTATTTTGTCCACTTGCCAGGTATTTATATTGCCTACCCTGCAACAGCTGCAGACGCGAAAGGACTCTTAAAAGCTGCCTGCCGTATGGACGATCCCGTGATGTTCATGGAGCATAAAGGGTTATATCGCCAAGGTTATTGTGCTACACCCGAGCCCGATAAGAATTATGTTCTGCCTTTTGGTAAAGCAAGGGTTGTTCGAGAAGGAGATCACGTTACCATAATTACCTGGGGTGCTATGGTCCAAAAATCAATTGAAGCTGTGAAAGAATGTAATGCGATAGGTAATGTTGAAATAATTGACTTGCGTACATTGAACCCATTGGATCGAGAATCAATTAGAGTTTCATTGGATAAAACGGGTAAAGCCATGGTTGTATATGAAGATAATCTCACCAATGGGTTTGGTGCAGAAATTTCAGCCATTATTGCCGATGAATATTTCGAATTGCTTGATGGTCCCATCAAGCGAGTAGCGGCGCAAGATTCGCCGGTGCCATACAATTGGTATCTTGAAAAACAAATTTTGCCGCAAACGTCTGATATTGTTGTGGCCTTAACAGAATTATTGGAGTATTAATTATGGTCGTAGATGTAGTTATGCCCAAAATGGGTGAATCGATTACAGAAGGGACAATTTTAGAATGGCGGAAAGGAGTGGGCGATACCATCGCTACTGATGAAATACTATTGGAAATAGGAACAGATAAAGTCGATGCTGAAATACCTACGCCAAATAGTGGAATCATTACTGAAATTTTAGCAGAACCCAATGATGTTGTAGAAGTAGGCAAAGTGATTGCCCGCATTGATACAGATGAATCTGGCGCTACGCCTACGCCGTCAGAGACAACTCCAGAGCCAGAGACGGAAACTAAACCCGAACCGCCACCAGCTATAAAGCAACCTGAACCTTTGCCGCCGGTGCCAACTAAACCCGAGTCTCCTGTACCTTCAGCAGAGAAAAAATATTACACACCCGTTGTTAAATCCATCGCCCGCAAAGAAGGAGTAAGTCAGGAAGAACTTGCTGCCATTACCGGCACAGGAAAGAATGGCCGTGTCACAAAGAAAGACCTCCTCGCTCATCTCGAGCAGCGCACGGCAGCTCAGGTTGCTGCACCAGAACCACCTGCAGTTTCTGTGCCTGTGGTTTCACAATTAACGGATGAACGCGTTGAAATGGATAAAATGCGCAGATCGATTGCCGAACATATGCGCTTGAGTCTGGATACATCAGCCCATGTCCATCTGATGAATGAAGTGGATATGACACACATTGTTCAATATGTTGATGTAAATGGACCGAGCTTCAAAGCACGGGAAGGTTTTTCATTAACTTATACACCATTCATTGTTTATGCTTGTGTCCGTGCCTTGCAGGCCTTCCCGGATATGAACAGTTCACTGGAAGGAACTACCATTATTCATAAGAAGAATGTCAATATTGGATTGGCTGTAGCTGTGGAAGCCGGTTTGATGGTACCGGTCATACCCCAATGTGAGGAATTGAATTTCCTGGGACTCTGCAGAAAAGTACGCGATTTGGCAGTGCGAGCACGCACTAAACAGATTAAACCGGAAGAACTTTCAGGGTCGACTTTCTCTATTTCGAATTTTGGAATGTTCAATGTGACCACCGGAACACCCATTATTAACCAGCCCAACGTTGGCATATTGGGAGTGGGTACGATCAAGAAAAAGCCGGTAGTGATTGAAACTCCGCAAGGGGATACAATCGGCATTCGCAGTATAATGTATCTATCCATTGGTTTTGATCATCGCTTGGTTGATGGTGCTGGCGGTGCGCAGTTTATTGAAGCTGTGCAAAAGAACCTTGAAAACATGGATCTGGAGCACCTGTTTTGATGACAGCTGTTCAAGCACCCAGAATCAGAAAACCCAAAATCCGTCTGCAAATTGGAGAGGGTTATAAATTTGTAGGTCGGGTTGTGCAGACGAATAATCTGCATACAGTCTGCGAAGAAGCGCGTTGCCCGAACATCTATGAATGCTGGGGAAGAGGGACTGCTACGATCATGATCCTGGGTGATATTTGTACCCGGGCGTGTGGATTTTGTTCTGTGAAAACGGGACGACCGATATGGAATGATCCATTGGAACCAACGCGTACTGCCATGGCAGTGAATAAAATGAATTTGCGTCATGTAGTTATCACTTCGGTGGACAGGGATGATCTGAAAGGAGATTTTGGTGCACAGATCTGGGCTGATACAATCAGGCAGATTCATAAGCATGTTCCTGCATGTACTGTTGAAGTATTAACACCAGACTTCCAGGGCTATTATCCTGCGTTAGAAAAAGTATTTGCGGCCCGACCGGAGATTTTTTCCCACAATGTTGAATGTGTGGAAAGGATCAGCAAGCGAGTACGGTCGCAAGCCAATTGGCAGCGCAGTTTGGCTGTATTGAAGCATTCTGTAGATTATGGGCTACTGACAAAAACGGGTATCATGGTAGGACTGGGAGAAAGAAAAGATGAAGTCATTGCTACGATGCAGGAAGTAGTCGATATTGGCGTGAAAATTTTCACCATTGGTCAATATCTCCAACCCACGAAAAATCATTTGCCAGTAGCCAGATATGTTGAAAATGAAGAATTTGCCGCATATAAAGAATTGGGTTTAGAGATGGGTTTTAGCGTTGTTGAATCCGGATCATTGGTGCGCAGTTCATACCACGCAGATGAACAAGCCAGGTTGAGCGGAGCGTTCGCATTTAATGAATAAAACAATCGTTTATAGCCTGATCGCTGTGGCCGGAGTTGTCTTGGCAAGTATTATGTATTCGATACAGAACAGCGATGAAGTTGTAGAACCAAAAGTAAACAGCGTAATCATGATCGATGGTAAAATACCGCCCCAGCTTTCAGACCTTTTTCCAGATCGAGAGGCGGGACCGCATCAAAAATTCATCGATGAAAAATCCTGCCTGACGTGTCATAAGCAGGAAATGACGATACCCGGTGTTGGTCTTGTTCCCAAAATTCCCCATGAATTTCGCCTGGATTGCGTGTCCTGTCATTTCTTACCTTCGTGATTAATATGACGATGGGGCTGAATAAGTCTGCCATATATGCATATAATATACTTTGGCATATTTATTGAGTAATGTTAATTAAATTTCTAAAAGGAAAATAATGGCTGAAAATGTAAAGCAGAAAACTGAAGAATATCCCGTAATGCCACTGCGGAATACTGTCCTGTTTCCCCAGCAGGTTATTCCTATTTATGTTGGTAGGGAAAAATCCTTGAAACTTATTAATGACTTAGCGCCACAAGGTAAACATATCGTTGTTGTTGCCCAAGAAGACGGTTCTATAGAAGACCCACGGCCTGAAGATTTGTATTCTTACGGTACGCTCGCTGTCGTATTAAAAGTTTTTGACATGCCGGATAACAGCAAATCCGCCATCGTTCAAGGAGTGGAACGGGTGAAGATGCTGGACTATGTGGATGATGATCCATATTTTATTGCAAAAGTAACTCGAGTAAAGGATGTGGAAGAATCTGATATAAAACTGGACGCGTTGGTTAAAAATCTGCGCAATACATTTTCCGAACTTATTCATGTAGCGCCCAACCTTACAGAAGAACATTCGGGCATGTTATCCAACATCCAAAAGCCTGCACGTCTTGCTGACCGTGCCATTTCCCTTTTAACTGTTTCCAATTCTGAAAAACAGGATATACTGGAGGAACTCGATGTTAAAGCTCGTGTAGAAAAATCTATCGCAGTATTAGCGAGGGAAATTCAACGGATCAAGCTGGGTGAAGAAATCCAGAGTGAGGTCCATGATGAAATATCCAAGACCCAGCGGGAATATTACCTGCGGGAGCAGATGAAGGCCATCAAGAAAGAACTGGGTGAAGATGAAGGCTCTGTAGAACTCAATGAACTGGAAGCTAAAGTCAAAGAAGTCAAAATGTCTGAAGAAGCAGAAAAAGTTGCCTTGAAGGAACTGGACCGCTTATCTCGCATTCCCACGCAGTCACCTGAATATTCCGTGGCCCGGACGTATATTGAATGGCTGGCTGATTTACCCTGGTCTAAATCATCAGAAGATACCGTGGACATAAAGAAAGCCTGGAAAATTTTGGAGAAAGACCATTATGGTCTAGAAAAGGTTAAAGAAAGAATTTTGGAATATTTAGCTGTGCGCTCGCTGAAACAGAAAAAAGATCCTGATGCCGTCGTTCGTGGACCGATCCTGTGTTTTGCCGGACCTCCTGGAGTGGGTAAAACGTCTCTGGGCCAATCCATTGCACGCTCTATGGGACGGGATTTCATCCGTATTTCCCTTGGCGGAGTACGGGATGAAGCTGAAATACGCGGCCACCGCAGAACATATATTGGCGCCTTGCCGGGACGGATTATTCAATCGCTGAAAAAAGCCGGAACAAATAACCCTGTATTCATGCTGGATGAGATTGACAAACTGGGTATGGATTTTCGCGGCGATCCATCATCGGCACTTTTGGAAGTATTGGATCCGGAACAAAATAATACATTCAGCGATCATTACCTGGAAGTGAATTTTGACTTGAGTAGAGTCATGTTTATCGCCACAGCCAATTATCAGGACCCCATTCCGCCGGCCCTGCGGGACAGAATGGAAATATTGGAGTTCAGCGGTTATATTGAAGATGAAAAATTGAAGATTGCCAAGCGGCATTTGATCCCCAAACAGATTGAAGAAAACGGCCTGACTAAAAAAGAAGTTGGCTTCGATGATACTTCCATAAAAGAATTAATTCGTTCATATACCCGAGAAGCAGGAGTGCGCAATCTGGAACGCGAGATTGCCAACGTACTCAGGAAAGTAGCCCGGGACCAGGTAGAAAATAAAAGTAAGAAAACAAAGCTTACGAAAAAGAAGGTATTAGCTTATTTAGGTGCACCGCGTTTTTATTCAGAATTGGCAGAACGCACAACCAAACCCGGAGTGGTCACAGGATTGGCCTGGACAGCCGCCGGTGGAGATATCTTATTCATTGAAGCGTCCAAAATGAAAGGGAAAGGAATTCTAACGTTAACCGGCCACCTTGGTGATGTCATGAAAGAATCAGCAACTGCAGCTTTGACATATATTCGCTCCCATACAGATATCCTTGGTCTTGATGAAGATTTTCACAAAAAAACAGACATCCATGTCCATGTCCCGGCAGGAGCCATACCCAAGGATGGACCTTCTGCAGGTGTAAGTATGTTTACAGCTATGTTATCATTATTAACGGGAAAACCCGTGGTAGATAAATTAGCAATGACGGGTGAAATCACATTGCGGGGCAATGTATTACCCATCGGTGGTGTAAAAGAAAAAGTTACTGCTGCGCACCGTTCAGGAATAAAAACCATCATTCTCCCTGATCATAATAAAAAAGACCTGGAAGATATACCCGACCATATTAAAAAAGACCTGACGTTTCATTTTGCCCATGAAATGATGGATGTGATTGATGTGGCGCTGCCGGGGTTAAATGGACGGAAGAAAAAGCCGGTAAAGAGAACAACGAAGAAATCAACATCAAAATTAAAAAAAGCATCTTAATTTCGCAGCTGTATCTTGAAAATATAAAAAAATAGGGCGATTAACTCAGTTGGTCAGAGTGCCTCCCTTACAAGGAGGAAGTCGGGAGTTCAAATCTCTCATCGCCCACCCCTCAATAAAGCATAAAAGCCTTCGTTAAACGACGAGGGCTTTGTTGTTTATGGGGTGTGTCAGATTGATTCAATTAAAGTCAAACAAACACGAATTTGGTAAACAAAATTTGGTAAACACCCCCTACACCAAGGACGCCGTTCCACTGTTATGGTAACTGTGTCTTAAAATATTCTTTATAGTTTATACCACCCACACACCCCTTATTATAAT
>SCKQ01000034.1 GCA_004124535.1 Fidelibacterota bacterium | reverse complement strand
CAAGCGGAAGGTAAAGGCGTTATGGCTCTATAAGAATAATAAGGATGGTACTTTCAGCGATGTAACAGAAGAAACGGGTCTCGAGCACATAAATACATACGGACTGGGTATCGTAGCTGCTGATTACAACAATGACGGGTATCAGGATATATTTCTGACATCATTGGGCAAAAATATACTCCTCAGGAACCATGACGGAATCTTCAAAGACGTAAGTCAACCGTCAGGCTTAGGAAATAGAATAGAATGGAGCAGTTCTGCCATATTTTTCGACGCTGATAAAGACGGCTGGCTGGATCTATACGTTGGGAATTACGCTATCTGGTCCCCTGCCAGCGATCTTTGGTGTTCTTTAGATAGTAAAACGAAAGTGTATTGTCCGCCGGAAATGTATGTAGGTCTACCCAGCAGATTTTACCATAATAATGGTGATGGTACATTTTCTGATCATACGCAAATTGCCGGATTTCTACCTGCCCCGGGGAAATCATTAGGGGTGGTACAACTTGATTACAATGATGATGGCTGGCCTGACTTGGCCGTGGCCAACGATGGTGAGCGAGATTTACTATATCAAAACAATGGTGACGGCACATTTACTGAAAAAGGTACCGAACTGGGTATGGCTTACGGAGAAAATGGCGAAGCCAGAGCTGGTATGGGTATCGATGCCGGTATTGTCGACAGCAGCGGGTATCCATCTATTTTCGTAGGCAATTTTTCCAATGAAATGATTGGTGTGTATCGCTATTCCGGCAAAGGATGGTTTAATGACCGGGCTGCCTTATCACGCATTGGGCGTACTAGTTATTTATCACTTACCTTTGGGTTGTTTTTGTTTGATGTAGACTTGGATACAGATCTAGACCTTTTTGTTGGCAATGGTCACGTCTACCCCTTTCGCACCAAAGACCAGGAAGGTATTACCTATCGGCAGGTATCACAGTTGTTTACAAACAACGGCAGCGGTGTGTTTGCCGATGCAAACAAGATGGTTGCTGGTGTTTTGAACAACAAAATGGTAGTACGTGGGGCCGCCGTGGGAGATTACGACCGTGATGGTGATCTGGATATTCTGCTTACGGAAAATAATGGCCCTGTTCATTTATGGCGCAATAATACTGAGAAGAAAAATTTTCTGCGGGTAATTCTCGAAGGTGAAACCAGTAATAAAGATGCCCTTGGGGCAAAAGTTGTAGTGAGCGTGGATGGATATAAAATGGAGCGAATAATCCGAACGGGATCCAGTTATCTTTCCCAGTCAGGGCTAACGGCATCTTTTGGACTTGGAAATCACACTACGGTTGATTCAGTGTCTATAATATGGCCTAGCGGGGAAATAGACACGTTTACCAATATAAAAAATAACAGAGAAATATTCATAAAAGAAGGTTCTAATCGGGCTGAGGACCTGTAGCGGAATTAATGTGCATGATAATATCTTGGTTCAGTCTCGTAATTTGGTCCTGTATCGGGATATTCGGCTGCAGTAGCAAACAAGACCCTTATACAATCTGGGAAACATACCAGGGAGATCCGGGAAGCAACCAATATTCATCATTAGGCCAGATAAATAAAGGAAATGTTGACCAGCTAAAGGTCGCCTGGGTCTATCAAACCGGGGATAGTTTGGGGCAACAATCCCAGATCCAATGCAATCCGATTATTGTTGATGATATTTTATATGCTACATCCCCCGCTATTAAATTGATTGCCCTGCATGCTGCAACAGGAGAATTATTATGGGAGTTCGATCCGGCGCTGGATTTTTCACCGCATGTAAATAGAGGAGTAACTTATTGGGAATCAGGCAGTGACAAGCGAATATTATTTACCGCTGGATCACTCCTATTTGCTATTGACGCAATCACAGGTAAACCAGTGGTCAGTTTTGGGACCGCAGGAGTCACTTCACTTAAGGCAGGCTTGGGTCCCCGAGCAGCAGATCTCTTTGTTATTTCAACCTCACCCGGAGTTATTTATAAAGATTTATACATAATTGGCACACGTGTTTCCGAGAACGCTGATGCGGCACCAGGTTATATACGTGCTTTTAATGCAAGGACCGGTGCTGTGGAATGGGTATTTCATACCATACCGAAACCTGGTGAATACGGGTATGAGACATGGCCCGAAGATGCCTATGGAAAAATAGGTGGAGCTAACGCCTGGGCGGGTATCAGTTTGGACGTAGAGCGGGGTGTGGTGTATGCCCCCACTGGATCGGCATCATTCGACTTCTGGGGTGGAAATCGTAATGGCTCCAACCTATTTGCAAACTGTATTATCGCGATTGATGCAGAGACCGGTCAGCGTTTATGGCACTACCAGACCGTGCATCATGATCTTTGGGACCGTGATTTACCAGCACCGCCAAATCTTGTTACAGTAACACATAATGGGGTAAAGATTGATGCAGTAGCGCAGGTCACAAAATCGGGCTACGTGTTCCTTTTAGATCGTGATACCGGAAAACCATTATTTCCTGTCGAAGAACGACCCGTGAAGAAATCTGATCTTAAGGGTGAAAAAGCCTGGCCTACACAACCATTTCCACTGAAACCGCCCCCTTTTGCGAGACAACATTTCAGCGAGGACGAAATTACAGATATTAGTCCTGAAGCTCATGAATATGTAAAAACAATTTGGACAACAACTAAAACGGGCGAACAATTCATTCCGCCCAGTACACAAGGTACCATGTATTTCCCTGGTTTTGATGGCGGAGCTGAATGGGGAGGCGCCTCCTACGATAGCAACACAGGTATTTTATATGTGAATGCCAATGAGATGCCCTGGATACAGCATATGGTTGAACTAGAATTGGACATGGAAGATCAATCAGAGCCTAAAACAATAAAAGATGCCGGTGAAAAAGTATACAAAACCAACTGCGCCATTTGTCATGGGCAAACCCGTCAGGGAAATACCGCCGGTACCTACCCTCCGCTTTTGAAACTTGAAAAAGGACTTCCCCGAGAAATCACAATGAATATCATTGAAAAAGGGAAGGGTTTTATGCCGTCATTTAATCAATTTTCCAAGGAAAAGAAAAATGCGTTACTGGTGTTTTTATATGACGATCAAGTTCAAATAGATCAAGGAAACAACGTCAACCAAAACTGGCTTGATGCCCTCAGCAAAGAATTGCGGGAGTTTGCAATTCCCTATTCACATACCGGGTACAACCGCTTTTTTGACCAAGAAGGTTATCCCGCTGTTAAACCGCCTTGGGGAACACTGAATGCTATAGACTTAAATAAAGGCGAAATTTTATGGCAGGTACCGCTGGGTGAATTCGAGGAACTGACCAAACGCGGAATTCCAAAAACAGGTACGGAAAATTATGGCGGCCCTGTGGCAACCGCTGGTGGATTGATCTTTATTGCCGCCTCAAAAGACGAATATATCCGGGCCTTCGATAAAGAAACGGGTATGGAATTATGGAAACATAAACTACCAGCTGGCGGTTATGCCACACCCAGCGTTTTTGAAGTAAATGATCAGCAATATGTTGTTATCGCCTGCGGGGGCGGAAAAATGGGAACAAAGCCTGGGGATTACTATATAGCATTTTCATTGCCTAATAATTAAAAGATTAATGTATCTAAAAACGCAGATAACGGAAATATTTTAAATTCTGCCTTTAATCGTTGCGAGAATTCGGTTAACAAATACTATTTTTGACTGGAATATAATCTTTAAATTTAGTTTCTGGTTCGGAAACTGTAGAAACAGATACAGTTATAGGTGTAAATCATATGAATAAACGAATTGTATTGATTGGTGCTGGCAGCACAAACTTTGGTTTGGGCACGGTGAGTGATCTTTTTAAGTCTCAGATTTTTCAAGGAAGCACCATTATTCTACATGATATTAACAAAGAAGCACTCAGTAAAACGGAAAAAATCGCACTGCAATATAAAGAACAGAAAAAGGTCAATATCAACATAGAAGCTCACCTCTCAAGAAAAGATGCACTGCAAGGAGCGGACTATTGTGTCATCTCTATTGAGGTTGGAGACAGGTTTGAATTATGGGAACAAGACTGGAAAATCCCACAACAATTTGGCATAAAACAGGTATTTGGCGAAAATGGCGGCCCGGGGGGCATGTTTCACTCAATGAGAATAATCCCACCTATATTGGAGATTTGCGAAGATATATCAAGGATTTGTCCAGATGCATTTGTTTTTAGCTACAGCAATCCGATGCAACGGATATGCCATACAGTAACTACCAAGTACCCCAAATTAAAATTTACAGGCTTGTGCCATGAGATTGCTTCAATGGAACGTCATTTACCAGAAATATTAAATACCCCCTTTTCTAATATTGAAATAAAAGCAGGAGGGCTGAATCATTTTAGCATTTTGGTAGAAGCAAAATATAAAGACACTGGTAAAGACGCATACCCGAAAATAAGAGAAAAAGTACCAGAATATTTCAAGGATCTCATCAATACTTGGGATGGTCAGGTTTCTAAGCCTGGTGCTGAAAGGGGTGTTTTCTTTGAGCTTTTTAACCGTTACAATTATTTACCAATTACAACAGATAGCCATCTTGGTGAATATTTACAGTGGGCTTATAGTGTCGCTGATCATGAAGGCATATTGGACTTCTACAATAAATACAAAAAGAAATGTTTATCATTTTATGATTCTGAAGAGACATACGAAAATTATTTTAAAATAGATGGTGATATGCACGAGAGGATTATTACAATAATAGAAGGTATAGATGCTGATTTGAATTTTGAAGAATCGGCAGTTAATATCCCCAATAAAGGCTTTATAGAACACCTGCCTGATGGTATTGTAATAGAGGTCCCCGCCTTTATAAACAAAGACGGGGTATCAGGAATTAAGCTAGAAAATTATCCCAAAAGTTTCTCTACATTACTTATGAACCAAGTTAGTGTTATTGAATTGACCACGGCGGCAATACTGCAACAATCAAAAGATATCGCTCTGCAGGCATTATTAGCAGATCCTGTGGTCGATAATGTTCGAGCTGCTGAAAAGTTGTTGGACACGATCTTGGATTTACAAAGTCCATATTTAGACTATTTGCAGTGATATAGGATTTACGACCATAATCGGGTTAGGTTAATGATCCTTCCTCTTTTACCTAAGAAGTAACTTGTTGCCCTCCAATTGCGTTTTTCCACCAAAAACGGATCAAAAATAACGATAGGGCAATACATAACCACAGCAAGAAGCTCGACTCAGTAGGCGGCCGTATCAGAAGTTTACCAGCACCAATAAGCATCAAGAACAGCGATAATGCTGTAAGTAATGTGGTTTTCGCCTCCCCAATAAAGTCATTCAGAGGTTTTCTCGGATTTCCATCTACCAATGCTGCTGTTTTGCGCCAAAAACCAACTGGATTTACTCGTTTATAAAATGCTTTGAGTACTTTTACATCAGTGCGAGGTGTAAAGTAAGTGACTGTTACTGCTGCCACTGTAGAAAAAAGCGCCATTAAACTTAATCGAATCCATTCTTCATCACGAATCCAGCCGGCATTGGTTGCAACAAGAAAAATAGGAGCAAGAACTAGGGAAATTGCCATGGCGGCTAGTTCAGAATGTAGATTAATACGCTCCCAAAGCCAACGCATTACCAAGACAGAACCCATACCAGCACCAAAAAGAAAAGATAAAAACCATGTAGTTTGAATAGATCCCAAATTGGCCATAATAATTAGTGCAATGATTAAAATAATTACGCTTGAAAGCCGTGCGACTAAAACCAATTCACGATTCTTTGGTTCTCGTTTTAACCAATGATTACAAATCAGTCGGTTATAGACATCGTTACTCCAGTAACTTGCTCCCCAGTTCAAGTGTGTGTCAATTGTAAAGGCCAATGCAGCAAGCAAACCGGTCAGTATTAGACCGCGAATCCCTATTGGCAGTAGATCATCTATTCCCGTCACAAACAATAACTCCCTAGCAGCGACAAACTGATCACCACTTGCAGTTTCCGGAGTGAATGGATAAATCACCAGTAAGCCTACGCCGATCACAAGCCAGATTAAACTACGGACGAGAACCTGCATCCAAGTAAATACCAAGGCAGCAATCCGTGCATCTTTATCCGTGGCGCAGGCCATGGTGCGCTGTGCCGGATATCCCGTCCCATCACTTATTCTTTAAGCGGTTGAATATCGCCACTGTGTGGTTATTACGTGCAACCATAATTCGGTCTTGATTGTTGGGGGTGTTTATTTTTTTCATCTGACGAATTTCTCCATTTACAATAAACCCACTTGTCTGAAAATGCAGGGGAGTGAACGACCCTTGACCGTCACCAAGAAAAACCTCTCCATAACTCGCATCATATCTGCCTAAATCTGGTGGTACGCCACTAAAATTCCCCCCGGTGAGCAAGTCCTGAAATCCATCATTATTAATATCATCAATTAATAATGAATAAATGGGTGAGAATTGAGCTTCAATAGGAAGTATTTTTTTGGTGAATGTTTCATTACCATTATTTATCAACACCACCGAAGCAAATTCAGCTACTTGCCTTAAGGTAGCGCTTTGCAGCTGGTCGCTGGTAAAAATGTCATCAATCGCTTCACCTGCAAAATCAGCATATGTAGGATATTTTGTCTGGAGGAAAGGGATATTTTCAATCATCAGGTCCCGGGATACTAAAGGATAAGCTTTAGAACCGTTATAATAAGTCAGTATTTGTTCCAGTTTATTATTACCGGAGAAATCATCAATAAATAATTGTATGGGTTTTTTCTCTGAAGCCTTGAGAAAGGAGTTTAAACCAAGATTGCCAACCACTAAGTCTACAAATCCGTCTTCATTAAAGTCTCCCGTGGATACTGTATTCCACCACCCCTGTGTATTCTTCAGCCCATATTTTTCCGTGACTTCCATCAATTTGCCAGCATAATTGTAAAATATCCGGATAGGCATCCACTCACCTACCACTACAAGGTCTTGGTGAGAATCGCTGTTTAAATCGATCCAGATTGCGTCCGTAACCATACCGCACCTGGATATATCCGGGGCATTGGTCGACGTTTCATCCGTGAAATTTCCGGCACCGTCATTGAACAACAGATAACTTTGTGGTATGACACCGTATTCCCGGGGCACCGAGCGGCTGCCTACAAATAAATCAAGATCCCCATCCTGATCAATATCAGCGGGTTTAACACAGGCGCTGTTAGCATATATGTCTGGTAAAGCTGATTGTGATTTGACAAACCTGCCATTACCAACCCCAAAGTATAGGCAATCTTTTAACGGCTCCATTTTGGCAAAAAACTCATTACCTCCCTTGGCAACATAAAGATCAGGAAATTCATCGTTGTTAGCATTAAAAAAGGCAGCATCTACGCCCTCCCCGTGGCTGTCCCAAATAAACACTGAATCAATAACTGTCTTAAACTCACCCCAATCATTTTGTAAATAAATTGCACCCGGTTGATGCTTCCCACCGCCTAGATATACATCAACTAAACCATCGTTATTAATATCTGCAACATCAAAAGCTGGGCCCTCCATAGATAAAAAATGGGGGATAAATGGCTCACGGTTGTACTCAATAAATGTATTTTCCTGGTGTTTATAGTCAATGTGTGATATTTCTGAAACATCCTGAAACATCCTGTCAGTTTTTATTTTGGTTTCATATGGATAGCTAGCCGTGGCGTTCCTTTGATATAAACGTATCCTTTGATTGGCTTTTATATTAAATAATAACTGGTGTTCGCCCGTGGACCAAATCACTCTTAAGGAATCAATCGTTTTTGCATTACCCAAGCCAAAATTAAGAACCGGTTCCACAGCCGATTGAAATCCCCTGGTTGCCATTAACTCCTGAAAAAACGTTTTTTCATTAGTGTATATCAATACCTTGGAACCAATTCCATGAGTGTTCAAACCTTTGCCTATCAACTGTATTTTTATATAATTATTGTTATCTAATGAATCAGGGTTATCTAAATAAATAAGGTTTTTATATATAGCGGCAGGTCCATTGGTATTATTTACTACCAGATCCATACCGCCATCATTATTAAAATCTGCATATGCCGCCCCGCTTGAAAATCCCGGATCGGCAAGCCCCCATTCTTTGGCACGATTTATGTAAGACAGGTCACCCTGTGATTGAAAGATATAATTCGGCAACGGAACGCTTGGTGCATATTGAAGAATTTCCGCAAGCTTATCACTGTCTATTGGAGCGGGCATGGATTGAAATTTTCGTGAATTTAATTCCAATTGAACCTCGTTTTTCTTTATATGGTCTAGGTAATCTAAATCGTTTGGTCGCCTATAAATCCCGTTACTGACAAACAGATCTTTATGACCGTCATTATCCAAGTCTACAAAAAGTGGCGCCCAGCTCCAGTCAGTCGCATGAATGCCAGCAAGTTGACCAATTTCACTAAACAGATTAAAGGCGGTGTTTGTCCCGGGAATAAGTTTTAATGCGTTACCCCGATTCAGAAGCAATGTATTTCGGCGATATTGAAAATGATAGCCAAATCGTTGTTTTACATAATCAATATTAAATGGATCAGCAAACACCGATGATTTTCGAATGTCTTCCCGTTCCGGCATCATATCCATGACAATAACGTCCAATAAACCATCATTATTCATATCAGCCAAGTCATTGCCCATAGAGGCTCTGCTCGTATGCCCAACTGATGATCTTAATGCTTCTGAAAAGGTACCGTTTCCATTATTGTAATACAGGTAATCGTCTTCATGAAAATCATTTGAAACATAGATATCAGGGTATCCATCCCAATTAATGTCTCCTATGGCTACACCTAATCCATAACCCAAAATGCTTTCATAAATCCCTGATTCTGCAGTTGCATCTACAAAGTGACCATTATCATTTCTATAAAGCTTGTCTCCAGCTTCCATGTCTCTTTTATTCCGTAGTTCTATGTGACCATAGGTGCCCTTTGAATGGATGGAGTGGTTCAACAGAAACATATCCAGATCATTATCCAAATCATAGTCAAAGAAAGCTGCTTGCCTGGAAAGCCCTTTAAAATCAAGGCCATATTCTGTAGCCCTTTCAGTAAAGGTGAGGTCGCCATTATTGATGAAAAGAAGGTTCGCTCCCTGTTTATCAAATAAGTTGGAATAACAAACATAGATATCAAGAAACCCATCTCCGTTCACATCGGCCATTGTTACACCCGTGGTCCACCCCTCCATACCGCCGTAGACACCAGCTTTTTGAGAAATATCCTCAAAATGAAAATCGCCTTTATTCAAGTACAGATGATTGGTATACATGTTTGAGGTAAAATATATATCGGCTAACCCATCATTGTTAATATCCCCGACCGCTACACCGCCGCCATCATAAAAATAGAGGTAGTTGATACTATTGAATAATCCTTCTTCCTCAAGGTTGTTTTCAAAAGTGATGTTTGTTACCGTTGGTGAAAGACTTATAAATAATCGTTGAATGGGTTCGGGTTTACTGCATACCTGCAATAAAAAAACAATTCCTAGCGGTATGAAGAAAAGAAAGTACCTGATAATAATAATCGTCTTGTTTATTTGGATGTCTGGCGGAGAAACTGTTTAAATGACTCCGTTTTAATCTGCCTGGTGTTATACGTGCTCATATAATCTTTAAAATCCTTGTTTTCAGGGTATGCATCATCTGGGCCATAAGGATAGGCTGTCATGCCATGGAACGGTAAAGGTTCAACCGTCTGTCCGTGAGCAGTGTTCAAATCACCGTCTTTCAACCAGCCATCATTATAAAATAAAAAATCCCTACGCCAGTTTTCAGGTAAGTCCGGCAGATCAGCAGCTATAAACTCTAGTGAAACTTCATCACCAGCATTCATAATTACATATTTACTATCTGATTCCAGTAATAACGGTAATACATCACCATACCTCGTGTACGTACCAGTGAGATCACGCCATTTCTGACCCGTAGTTATATCGTAATAGTCCGGGATGTGCGGACTGCTGAAATCTTTCCGGGAAACCGTGGAAAAACCGCGGTAATGAAGATCTGCTGAAGTAGGCTGTAGACTGACCACTGCAAGATCCTTGTTGGTCACATCGGTGGCCATAAAAATATGATCCCAATAAATTTGCATATTTGTACGGATACGAACTCGATAATCAGCTGCTATAAATCTCTCAGTAAGATCAACAATCATGGTTTTATTTTTCCCTTTTGGGAAACCAAGATTGTCAATTACCGTCTCCCAGTTCCCGTCTTGATTTACTACCTGCAGCTGGGGAAAGATGAGACTGGTTACACTGGCTTGGGATATGTTCACATTGATACTGGCATCTGTGGGGAACAACCAGCCCTGCAGGAACAAAAAGATCGAATCGGCATGGTCGAGATCGCCAAAATCCAAAATCAGATCGTGCAGTTCTGTAATTCCCTGATATGTAGCCGGTGTTAAATGCATCGTGTATTCTTGATCCTGGTCCAACACAGTATTGCGCAAATCATTGCCCAATTGATCCACAGCAGATAGGGGTAAGTATTTGTTGGCCACACTGTAAATACGTAATGGCGGGTAGGGCGGCGGTATGAATGTTTCATTAATATATACATCCACACTTTCAGGGTGATCTAAGACAACCAAATTGATATTATCCAAATAGGGGCTTTCCCACAATTCAGTAGTGAATTGCAAGGCATATTTGCCATCTTTGGCGTGGACTTTCTCTCCGGGCATCATGAGATATTCATCAGTTGAGTTAGGAAAGGCATATAGTGGTTCGCCCGCCATGATACCCAGCGGCATTCCCAGTGCGCTGGGCCACAATACGTCCGTCACAAAAACATATTCAGTACCATTCCAAGCAAATAGATAAGGGCAGGATCCTTTCAAAAACTGGGTTTCCACAATTGTCTGGTTTCGTTCCGGCTTAAAGCGGTTCTGGGGTACGCCATTACTCCACAACACCCGTACAACATCGGCACCATCCCTATTCCCCAATCCAAAATGTGCTGTCGGCTGGTCCATATAACGCACCTGATATAAGTCTCCTGCCTTGACTTCCACCTTGGCCCCAATCCCAAAATAATTATTCTTACTGCTGCCAGTACGCAAACCTGCCAATCGGATATTTAAAAAATTATTTATATTGCCGCCATCGTTGCGCAGCAATTGAATTTGACCCCGGCTGGTGGCCAGGAAAATATCTACATCTCCATCGTTGTCAAAATCAGCAACCTCTACCTGGTCGATGGATCCCAGATTTCCAGGAAGCAAAGATGAGGCATCGAGAAATGGTCCGGAGCCATTATTATATAATAACCGTAGACCCGATTCTTGTCCTTGCTGATCATCTGTGCTTCCTGCGATTAACAGGTCTAAAAACCCATCATTATCGGCATCAAGAAATACAGCATCATGGCCATATATTTTCCGGATACTTTTTTTAGCATTGTTCCATTTGAAATCCGACTCAAATTTTCCATCGCCAAGATTATAATATAATGCATGGTCCTTTCCCGCCAGGTCTGTGATAAACAGATCTACGGACCCATCATTATTATAATCCCCAGCAACTACGGCACCAGGCGTACCGCTGGTGATCAATCCAGTATTTTGTGTAATATCACGAAAATAACCCTGGCGCAAATTATCATAGTACCGATTACTCCCATCTTGATTTAATACAAAAAGATCAATATCTCCGTCATCATCAAAATCTCCAAACACAATATCCCGACTGGGAACACTTGTTCCGCTAACACCTGCGTCTTGCCCAATCTCAGTAAATGTACCATCTGAATTATTACGATATAATTGATTTTCAGAATCAGTAGCAATGAACAAATCTAGATCGCCCTCCAAATCCAAATCTGCAAATACTGCTGCCGCGCCATTAAAATCTATACGCATGTCCATGGCTGTACTTACAGGATGAAACGAACCCTCTCCTGAATTCTTATAAAGCTTGTTTCCATTGGTATTGGTTAAAAATAAATCAAGATATCCATCGTTATCATAATCAGCAAATAAAGCAAAAATATCCCTTGCTGAATGGGTGATGCCTGATGCAGTTGCAATATCAGAAAATACTCCGTGATCATTGGTGAACAAATATTGACAGCTGGTATTCGTATTGGCGGACCATGTAGATACGAATAAATCCTGATCACCATCAGCATCATAATCGCCCAGAGTGAAAATTATTGAAACGTTGTTATCATTATGATCAGAAGAATCACCCGGTGGAATAATACTTAAGCCACTGGCATCAGTAACTGTAGTGAAAGTTAGTATATTGGGTATTTGAGATGGTTCATCACTGGCTGGCAATACAGTACGAATAAAGCGGTAAATAGGTGCACTAGCAATAGGACTGTCTGTACCACGCAACTCTGTAATTCCCGCTTTGTAGTAGGAAGTTGGTTTCATCAGATTATGAAACATGAGGACTGGAACATAGGATTGTTCTGCATTTCCATTATACAGCAGTTCCAAACTGTTTTGAAATATATCCAGTGATTCTTTTGGTAATTGCGGTAGCACTTGGCGAATGGTTTCCATATAATATATGGCGTTACCGGGTTTACTGTTTTTAATCAATAATTCTATCAGCTTAAGCTGGGCAACTAAATTTGCCGGCAGTGAATTAACAATTTTTATTAAATACTTCTCTGCCTTAGCAACGAGAATAGGGGTTTGCTTATGGGTATAGAATTGTACTAGCTGGTACAATGTCAGTATATGATTGGGGTGCTTGGATAATGTTTCCTCTAATATGTTGATGGCCAGCGGTTCGCGATCTGTGAGCTCATAGACTTTCGCAAGCAGGAAACGTATCTCCGGGTGGTCGGGCTCTATAACTATTGCCTTTTGCAACCATTTTTCAGCGTTTTCAAATTCCTCGGACATGCGCAAATATGTCAAACCAAGATTCGCATATCCTAAGGGTTCCTTGGGCGCAATTGTTATTAGATTTCGAAATTCTTCAGCAGCGGCAGAGTATCTTTCTTCTTCCAAGTACGCCAAGCCAAGGCTGCGGTGAGATACCATTTGTTCGAATGTTTTCTGATCGACCGCTATCTGGCGCTCACAGCCAATGAAGAACAATAAGAATAAAAATAATACCAGAAGAAATTTTCTCATTAACGTATCCACTTATTTAATACGAGTAATTCAATTATTAGCAACTGTATATACTTGGATCTTGTCATTATTCTTTGCAAACAAAATAGCCTCACGACCCTGTTGATATGTAATTGAAATTATATCCCTTACCTGACCCGTAACATTCAAGCCACTTTCCTGAATAGACATAGGAATAAACCCGTTTGATCCATCTCCAATTAGTATAATGCCGTGACTGGCATCGTAACGACCACGTTGAGGGTTTACCCCATAAAAATTTCCGCCCAATAATAAATCTTTCCAGCCATCAGAATTAAAATCCCCGGACATAATAGCATACACTGGCGAAAATTGTGCTTCGGCAGGGAGTGGTTGGTATCTAAAGGTTCCGGTTTCGTTACCATAAAAAATTGAATTAGCAAATATATAGGCATTTTTCGTTATTGCATTTTTCAACTGATCCACTGTGAAAATATCTGTTATCTGTTTTCCGGCATAATCAGCATGTGTGGGAAATTGATCTTTCAACATAGGAATTTGTTTTATGAGTTCAGGCCTTAATACCATCGGGTAGCTTTTGCCGTTTTTGTAATAACAAATTATTTGCTCTGTCAGGCCATTATGATCAAAGTCCCCAATATAAATGGTAGCGGGTTCCGATTCAGACGCCCAAATCTTAGAGTTTTTTCCCAAATTACCAACGACCAAATCCAGATACCCATCACCATTGATATCATCTGTTAAAATACAATTCCACCAACCGTTGGATTCCCCTAACCCCACCTTTGCTGTTACATCGAGTAGATAGGTTCCATTATTCTGAAAAACAGTCACCGGCATCCATTCCCCAACAATAATCAAATCCAAGTCCTCATCATTGTCATAATCGATCCAATCAGCATCGGTCACCATACCTACTGTAGCTAGTTGGGGATTATAATCGTCAGTAACAATATGAAAATTTCCAACACCATCATTTTCGAGTAAATAGCTGGTGGGTGTCAACCCATATTTCCACGGCACACTACGACTGCCTAAAAATAAATCTATATCACCATCGTTATCAAAATCAGCGGGCGCAACACAAGAACCGCTGGCATATATATGCGGTAATGTGGCAGTGGACTGATTAAAAGATCCCATACCATTATTCAAATAAAGCCTATCAAGTAGTGCCGGCGCTCGCGTTGAGTATTCATTACCGCCACTGACAACATATAGATCTAAATCACCATCGCCATCAGCGTCAAAAAAAGCTGAGCCAATATCTTCTGAAATTGCTCCTTCTATCAACAATTGTTCATTAGTGCTGATGAATGATCCAGAGTCTGTTTGGATCAGTAATTGCCCTGGAGAACCTTTGGCACCGCCAATAAATAAATCCTCTAATCCATCACCATTAACATCTCCAGTAGTCATCTTGGGACCTTCATTAGATAACATATGTGGAATGAGCGGCTCTCTGTGAAAATCAATGAAGTGGTTCTCTACATGCTGGTATTGGACGGGAAAAGTAGCGGTAATTTCCTTTAGTAACGGTTTCACCTTCTTAGGTAATTTCCTATAATAGGGCTGTGCATCTTTCTGGTACAGAGTAACTGATTGATTTGCCTGAATATTATCTAATTTTATCTGAGTACCGTCCGGCCAATCGACAACCAACGTGTCTACAAGATTATTTTCCCCTAAACCAATAGTAAGAACATAATCAACAGATGACTGGAATACTTTCATTGGCATAAGTTCATAGACAAATATTTGCTGGTTGTTACATTGGACGGAAACCTTCGCCCCGATGGCATAAGTATTCATGCCTTCGCCAACTAACTTTACTTTTAAATAGTGGTTATCCGTAAAGTTATCAGTTTCATTGCGATATACAAAAGCTGCTTGATTAACATTATTAATGATTAAATCATTATCACCATCGCCATCTAAGTCTCCATAAGCGGCACCGTTCGAAAAGCTTGGACTATCCAAGCCCCATATCTTTGCTTGATTAACAAATGTCAGATCTCCATTATTCTGGAATGCATAATTAGAGAGTTTTGTGGATGGGATTTTTCTTATAAGTTCAGGAATATCTATAAAATCACCTCTTAGAACTTTCTGGATATTTTCATCCTGTCTTAAAAAATCAAGGTAATCCTGGTCGGTAACATCACGATACATCCCATTGGTGATGAAGACATCTTTCAAACCATCATTATTCAAATCCACAATTATTGTACACCAACTCCAATCAGTCTGCGCAAGACCGGCAAAGAGACCAATGTCACTAAAGGTTATATTGTTACTTAAACCAAAACCATTATTTAACTGAAAAGAATTTTGTGATAATTGGTGATAGTAGCCCCACTCCAACTCCTTTTGTTTATATTCAAATGGTTCATAGGTAAATGTGGTCTTTAATCGAAAATCGTCTTCCGGGAGCATATCCGTTGTAAAAATATCCACAAATCCATCATTATTGATATCAGCAATATCGCCGCCCATTGATGATAAACTAACATGCTCCATCATTTCTTCCAGCTGCTCCTTATACGTACCATCTTGGTTATTGATATAAAGATAGTCCCGCTCAAAGAAATCATTGGCCACATAAATATCCAGCCAGTTATCGTTATTTATATCTGCTACCATGAGACCCAACCCAAAACCAATAACGCTCCCATATATACCTGTAATTTCACTAACATCCTTAAATGATCCTCCATCGTTGCGGTATAATTTATCCCCGCCATATAAATCTCTTTTATGGCGCAGATTTTTTGATAAATCAAATGTGCTTATAGCCCTGAAAGCATTATTAAGCACATAAAGATCCAGGTCGCCATCATTGTCATAATCAAAAAAAGCAGCGTGAGTAGAAAAACCTTTATCGTCAATGCCATAATCGGTTGCGGCTTCTATAAAAGTGGGGATTTCCCCACTTTCCGATCCCTGATTAATAAACAATTCATTTGCGCGGGAATCCCCTTTGATATTGCCTGAGTTACAAACATATATATCCAGTAGTCCATCACCATTAATATCAACCATGCAAACGCCGGTAGACCATTTATGCGAACCAGCTACTCCGGCATCCTTTGTAACATCCTTGAACTGCATATTCCCTTTATTTATATACAGTCTATTACTCTTATTATTTGCAACCAGATATACATCTGGTAAATAATCACTATTAATATCACCTATAGCTACACCACCTCCATTATAATAGTTTCGGTACTTGAAAACATTGAAGCCTACTTCATCCATAAGCGTATTTTCAAAGTCAATTCCAGTATATACACTAGGCAATAATGTGAACATACTGTTCACCTCAGTGGATGGATATTTCTCCGTACAGGATAACAAAAGAAAAATTATTATCCAACGGCAACTGGGGATAATATTATCAGCACCCATGGCTGGAAAAATAAGTTACTATCTTAATCGATAATAATAAAGAAGCGGCACTTTTAAATCGTGCCGCTTCTTACAATATATACCTTATAATGATTAGCGATAGCCAGACCAAAACAATGGTATATACTAAATTATACTAATCAGATATTAATAACCTGAATTCTGCACCAGATTTGGGTTCGCATCTAGCTGGCTTTGCGGAATGGGAAAGAGCACTCTATGGTCACCATCACTGGCATCTTTATGTGTCCAAGCATCAAGAAACTTACCGTGCCGGATCAAGTCCTGGCGGCGGAATCCCTCCCAGAGCAGTTCATGACCACGTTCTGCTAAGATTGCATCTGAATCAATACTTGCAAGAGCATCAAGACCGGCACGAGTATGTACTTGGTTCAACTCCACAAGGCCGCCTCCGCTCAAATTGAACTCTGCTTCCGCTTTCATAAGCAGCACATGAGAGTAACGGAAAATGGCGTAATCTGCACCTGAAAACCAGCCAGTCATATTGGGATCAATCGGCCATTTGAGCATACGAGGTCCAGCAGATTCGTTGGCATCAACAAGAGGAAAATCCACCGTAAAACTTAACGGATTACCTTGACGATCAAACGCCGAATCTCCTGCAGCTGACCCGAACAGCACATACGCTTGCCCTACCAGTATCTGTTCCAGTCGGGCATCAGTTGATTCGTGACTGTTATAGAAGTCGGTTAAAACGGAGAATCCATTCCACGGACTGGCAGGTATATTATTATAATGCAGGGTTGCCATGTGTCGAAAAGAAGTAACCCCGTCTAAAGGTAGATGGGCAAGAGTAAGAATGTATTCTGTATTTGCAGGGCCCTCATTTTCAAAGGCAAAGACGTCCATAACAGTTGGCATCAGGTCATAAACACCTGAATTGATGACAGCGTCACAGGCACTCTTACAATTAGCCCACTCTGCAGTTCCTGTATAAACCTCTGCATTGAGATATAGCGTGGCCAGCAGTGTGTTGGCAGCGCCTTTGGTTATCCGACCATGGCCTCCCGAGCCATGGCTTGCCTCAAGATCAGGCAGAGCGGTATTAATTTCAGTCACAATCCAGTCAAACACTTCTGCCCGAGGAGTTCCTGATGGTGGATTGTCCGGATCCGTTTCTGATACAGTGACCAAAGGTACAGCACCGTACAAATCGATAAGCCACCAGTAATATAGACCTCTGAGTATTTTTGTTTCTGCAGTATAGGTCTTCACCAGATCTGTCTGTTCCGCCATAGCGAGAGCATCCAGAGTGGAATTGGCCTTCGCTACAGCACCAAATGCACCCGACCACCCGCCGCCAACGAAACTAAGGGTGGCATCCCAGCTGTGCAGCTGAAGCGCCCGCCATGCACCTCCATCATCCCAGTCTCCACCACGGGTGGGGACCACAATGGCGTCAGAGGAAACAGATTGAACGTGAATATAGTCACCCCACTGTGCTTGATTGAGACCATTATATACAGGAACCACTGCAGCGGTTAATTCACCTTCTGTATTATAGAAGTTATCCGGTGTTACCAGATCATAGGGCGATTCCACCAGATCGGTGCAACTCCATGAGTACAGTAAGATGAAAATCAATGGAATTGAGAATCGAATTATTTTTTTATTTTTCAACATATGATGACTCCTTTCAAAGTCCAACATTAATACCAAAAGAAATGGTCTTGGCTTTAGGATAATTAGTGTAATCAATCCCCTCAGCTAAACCAGAAATGGTGCTTACTTCTGGATCAAACCCCGAGTAATCTGTCAGAGTAATCAGGTTATCAGCGCTCAAGTAAAAGCGTAAGTTCTTAAACTGGCCAGTTTTCAACGTATACCCGATTGTTACATTCTGCAGGCGGATAAAAGACCCATCTTCAATGAATTTATCTGTCAGGGCCACTGCCGCTTCCGAACCAAGTCCATTATTTACATCATCCGCTGTCTCAGAGAACAGATTAATATTATTAAAGGGATTAGAAGGCCGCTGATATTCCAGGCGGGTATTATTCAGGATCTCATTCCCCTGTACAGACCAGATATAGAAACTAAAGTCAATATTTCCGAAATTTATCTGATTCGTCATACCGAATGTATAATCCGGATGAGGTGATCCCAGGATTCTCCTGCCATCACCCAGAGGGCCACCATCCGTTGATAATATTTCCTGCCCATCCGCGTCATAACCACTTAATTCATAACCAAAGAATGTTCCAAACGCTTCACCAGGCTTGATAATCGCTGCCTGTACACCAGATAGTCCAGCACCGCCAACCTGGCCCGTAACAATATACTCTACATCTTTGCCCAGACTGACCACATTGTTTTTATTGGTGGAAAAATTGAAACTGGTATTCCAGCTCATGTCTTTTGTAGACATATTAACCGAATTGATAAAAAATTCGAGTCCCGAGTTCTCTACACTGCCTACATTGTCCAGCTTGGTAGTCACCACCGCCGGCTGGGGAACATTTACCTCAACCAGCATATCTTCAGTAGTCTTGGAATACATATCAACACTGCCGGTAATCTTATTATCCATCAAAGCGAAATCTACGCCAAAATTTATGTCACTGGTTGTTTCCCACTTCAGATCAGGATTGGCCAACTGGTTCGCGGCAACACCAGCCAGCAATTGGCCCCCAATAACGGCATTGGCTCCGGAACCAAGGGTAACCAACGAGCGGTAATTACCGATTTCCTGATTACCAGTAACGCCATAGCTTGCTCTTAATTTAATATCATCCGTCACACGGAATCCTACAGAAGCAGATGGGAAAACACCCCATTTGTTATCAACACCAAATCGGGATGATCCTTCCCGGCGGAGAGTAGCCATTACATTAAGATTGCCACCCATGTTATATGCAACACGGCCGAAGAAAGAGACCAAACGATTCTGGTTTTTAAAGGAGTAAGGCGCAGTTGTAAAATCAGTTGCACCGCCCATATTATTGTAGAGCCAGGCATCGGTAACAAAGCCTTTGGTAGTTGCTCCAAACCCGCTGTTTGTGAATTCCTGGAATTCATACCCTGCAAGGACATTCAGGCTCGAATTACTGTAATTTAACGTTGTGTTAAAGTGATCATTCTTTCTTTGAGTATTTTGGACAGCAGCCTGGCCGCCAATTGAAGCGGCATAGGGCAGCGAATTGGGTTCATAAATATTACGATTGTATGATTCACGATCCAGACCCAGAGTCACCTTAGCTCTTAAACCCGATATCAGTTCGTATTCTGCAGTTGCACTGGTTAAAACACGCAAATTTTCGCCAACATCACTGATTTCATTGAGCAGGGCCACAGGATTACGAATTGTCGTGGTTGCATATTCATAATACGATCCATCTGCATTTTTCACAGGATATGTGGGGTTGAACTTTAAAACATTGGTAAATACACCGCCAAAATAACCAGCTCCTTGATTATAAGGAGTATTGTTACGATTACTAAAGCTGGGACTGACCTTGAGACTCAGTTTAAGTTTATTATCCAGCATCGTATGCCGCACATTTAAACGGGTAGATATACGCTGCCGTTCAGAATTTAAAAGAATACCCTGCTGGTCCAGGTAGCTTATGGAGGCTCGGTACTGCGTTTGCTGAGTTCCGGCGCTGAATGAAATATTATGATTTGTAGAAACAGCCGATCTTAAAATCTCATCCTGCCAGTCAGTATTGGCGCCACCATCATCGATGTCTACGCCAATGCTGCTTGCATAACTCTTAAATCCAGCGGCGTCCATCAGATCCAGTTTTTTGGTAATGCTGGAAGAACTGGTAGAGGCACTGTAAGTTAAAGAAAGTTCGCCAGGGCGTCCTTCCTTAGTAGTAATCAAAATAACGCCGTTTCCGCCACGTGCACCATAAATAGCAGAAGAAGCAGCATCCTTTAAAATATCAATGGAGGCAATATCGTCAGGGTTCAGCATACCCAGTGGATTATCCATGGTTCCATCAGCTCCAGCTCCAGCGCCGGTGGTAAAACCACCGGGGAGGGCTGAAGAGTTGTTTACCGGCACACCATCAACAACAATGATAGGATTATTGCTGGCATTGATCGAGGTTCCCCCGCGAATACGAATACGTGGCTCGCTGCCAATATCACCATTGTTGGCTGTGATAACTACGCCTGGAGCTCGGGCCTGAAGCAAAGACTGCAAATCAGTGTTGGTGCCTTTTGTGAAACTACCCTCTTTTAATGAGGAAATAGCCCCAGTTACATCCCTCCGGGATTGTGTTCCATACCCAATGACAACAACGTCTTCACCAGCGATAACCGTGGATACCAAGGTTACCTCAATTATAGCGCGGCCGCTAACGGCAACTTCCGCAGTTTCATAACCAATGTATGATAACACCAGCACGTCATTAGCAGAAACACCCTCCAGAACAAATGCGCCATTTTCATTCGTTGTTGTACCTGTGTCAGTATTTTTTACAACAATATTTACACCGACCAACATACTGCCATCATCAGCTGAACTGACAGTTCCAGACACAACACTAGTCTGAGCAATTACTTGTCCACAACATAGTACGAAAATTAATAAACTAAAAAATAGACTGCTATTTTTCACTTTTGGCTACCTCCATAATTAAATAATCATTAGTTGAAAAAACATATCAATTAATCTGCATTAATATAAATAACATGTAGATAATTTGTTAGTCTAAACTGGATTCTTGTTTTAGTTGGATTCGCAAAATTGGAATTTCATATTGTCAAAAAATAAACTATTGAGGGGTCTTAAATTTCATTTTAGATTGGTATATTATTGAATGTAACCGAATGAGAATTATTGACTGGAGTCTAATAAAAAAAGAGGAGGCATTATGGAAACACGGCGGAATTTTCTCAAGAAATCAGCGGCAATCGCTGGCGGGGTCAGTATAATGGGACTTGGTGGTACGGCCATGTCTAGCTGCAACAGTAGTAAAGATCTTCTTTTCAAGATATCGCTTGCTGAATGGTCATTAAATAAATCTATGCGCAATGGTGAGGTTGATCATTTGGATTTCGCTAAGATAGCAAGAAGAAACTTCGACATTGATGCAATTGAATACGTTAATCAGCTATTTGCTGATAAAACCGGTGGCAGTGCTTATTTAAAAGAAATGAAGACTATTGCCGATGGTGAGGGTGTTAAAAGTCTTTTGATCATGTGTGATCGAGAAGGCGCTTTAGGTGATACAAATGATGCAGCGCGGACGACTGCGGTAGAAAATCACTATAAATGGGTAGATGCTGCCAAGTACCTAGGCTGCCATTCCATCCGTGTGAATGCCCAGAGTGAAGGTGAATATGATGAGCAGATGAAACTAGCTGCTGATGGTTTGAGCAGGTTAACAGAATATGGTGCAAAACATAACATTAATGTAATTGTAGAAAACCACGGTGGTCTATCCAGCAATGGAAAATGGCTTTCCGGTGTTATGGATATGGTGAATCACCCTCGCTGCGGCACACTGCCTGATTTTGGCAACTTCTACCTTGGTTCATGGGAAGAAAAAGGAAATGAGTGGTACGATCGTTATGTTGGTGTAGAAGAATTGATGCCGTATGCAAAAGCTGTGAGCGCTAAGAGTCACAACTTTAACGAAGATGGTACTGAAAAAGATACGGATTATAGTAAAATGATGAAGATAGTCCTAGATGCTGGTTACCGCGGTTATGTAGGAATTGAATATGAAGGTCCCGACCTTAGTGAAATGGATGGTATCGCAGCTACCAAAAAATTATTGGAAAAAGTTAGGGGTGAGCTAGTCGACAAATATAGCTGAAGAATTTATGGTATATAATGTCAAAATATTATCCTAACACCAGGCGCTCCTTTCTCAAAAAATTTGCCGCATTATCAGCACTAACGGCCAGCTCGCTGCCGGCTGTTGTTTTGGACCAGCAGCAAAAAGCACTGCTAAAAAGAACGGTTAAAACCATATCCCCTAATGATCGGTTGCAGATCGCTACAATTGGTATGGGAATAATCGGTTTCATAGATACTGTAACTGCTATTTCTGTGCCGGGAATTGAACTGGTAGCGGTCTGTGATCTCTATGATGGTCGGTTGGATCACACCAAGGAAGTATTTGGTAACCAGGTGGTAACTACTCGTGACTACCGGGAAATCCTCGAACGAGATGACGTGGATGCCGTCCTGATATGTACCCCCGATCACTGGCACGCACGAATTGCCAGTAATGCATTAAAAGCTGGGAAACATGTCTATTGTGAAAAACCAATGGTACAAGATGTGGCAGAAGGTAAAAAGTTAGTTCGGGCACAGAAAAATTCAGGCTGTGTTTTTCAGGTAGGCAGCCAGTTTGTCAGTTCTATAGTTTTTGAAGAAGCGCGAAAACAATTTGCAGCAGGCGCTATTGGCGAACTCAATATGATTGAGGCACGGTATAACCGCAACTCGGCCATTGGTGCCTGGCAGTATACCATCCCTCCTGACGCATCTCTAGAAACTGTGGATTGGGAGCAGTTTATCAGCGGTACCAAAAAACGAGCCTTTGATCCTGTTCGCTTTTTCCGCTGGCGTAATTACTGGGATTATGGTACTGGCGTAGCAGGCGATTTATTTGTTCATCTTTTTTCTGGTCTGCACCATATTTTATCTTCCAATGGCCCTAATAGAATTGTAGCGACAGGCGGTCTGCGGTTCTGGAAGGATGGCCGCGACGTGCCCGATATGATGCTTGGGCTTTGCGATTATCCGGAGACTGAATCGCATCCAGCCTTTAACCTCACCTTACAAACAAACTTCGCTCATGGCGGAGGTGGTGGGACAGACGTGCGTCTTATTGGCAGCGAAGGTGTTATGGATCTGGGATTTCGCGGATTAACGATCACCACTACCCCCCGCTATACACCAACAAAGAAACAGGTCATTGAAGGGTACAATTCCGTAAGAACATTCTCCAAATCTGTACAACAGGAAATTGCGGATAACTATGAGCAATACTATCCGGATAAAAAGTCAATTAACACAGAAAAAAGTACCACTGAATTCAATCCACCCGAAAACTATGATGATCGTTTCGATCATTTCGTACATTTTTTTAATGCCATCAGGACCAATGGCAGTGTTACTGAAGATGCTGCATACGGATTCAGGGCGGCAGCACCTGCATTATTGACTAACACCAGCTATCTAAAGCAAAAACCGATGCGCTGGGACCCTGAAAAAATGGCCTTACGCGCCTAGATAGATTACACTAAATTATATCCTAATCAATGAACGGTCACCTATCAATAAGGTTTACCATAATAGTTAGTACTGTATCCGCATGAAACGACAATTGACTATTTATTTCACATATATTTTTTTCGTTTCTGTAAGTATAATGACTTATTCATGCAAATCAGACAGTAGATCAAAGAAAAATACTGGCTCCGGAACCTCTTTTGATAATCGCGGGACTGCCATGATGCTGGATTTGATTCGAGCAGAAGAAATGTTTGCCGCCGGTAAACTACACCAGGCACTTGGATTAATAGATGAATTAGTCAGTAAAAAGCCGCAGTGGGCAGACCCATGCCTACTGAAAGGAAACATATATACGGCTGTAGGCCAGCACGACCAAGCTAGATCGGCCTATGAAAAATTAGTGAGAATTGACCCTGATTATTTGAGCGCATGGTTCAAGCTGGGTAATATTGTATACAGGAAAAAGCAATACCGGGAAGCCATTAACTTTTATAATCAAGAATTGACCGGCCAACAGGCTACTACCTTACAATCCAAAGACAAACAAATCACAATGCTGCAGATCGGACGTTGCTATATGCATCTAGGCAAAGCAGATAGTGCATTAATTATCTATAACGAATGTATGGCAATTGATAGCCTCTACAGCGAAGTCATGGGAGATGTAGCACGGTTGCATATTGACAATTGAGACTATATAACAGCAATGGAGTTCGCGAAAAAGGCGGTGGCTTTAGATGAAAATAACATTGATTATCAGTATTCATTAGGAACTGTATTTTTGAAAACTAATCAATATAAACAAGCAGTCACTTACTTGCAGGCGGTTGCAGATCAACACCCTTTTTATGAAGGCGTGTATTACAATCTGGGCCAGGAATTTATACGTTTGGGTAACAATAATACTGGTAGTCAATACCTTTCAAAAGTAGACAGTATTCAAACGCTGTATTCCAGCTTGGAAAATCTTAAGTTGGCTGTAGATAGGAATCTGGATAATCAGATAAAATGGCTGGAGCTCGCTAAAGCATACGAGTCTGTCGGCATGAAAACAGAAGCAGGCCAGGCACGTCTTGCGGCCCAATTCACTGGCACCTTGAAAAACAAGTGATGAAAAAAAAACTTTTACTAATGGGTATATGTGTATCGTGTTTTTTCAGCGCGTGCCAGAAAAAACCGGACATCAATCATGCTGTAGCAGGACTAATATTTCAAGCGGAGACAGCCTATAGGAATGGTTATTACAATGCGGCCCTAACAATCACCGACAGTGCTATTGTAATTAGCCCAGACGTGGCTGACGTTTATTTCCTGCGCGGCAGAGTATTTACAAAACTTGCCAGATTGAACGAAGCAGAAGCTGCATACCGCACCGTGTTATCTCTAGACCCCAACTATCAGGGAGCATGGTTTAATATGGGAACAAACAGTATCCGCCAGGATGATCTACCAGCGGCTATTGCCCATTACAAGAGTGAGCTGCTACTGTATCCTTCAGCCAGAACGATGGTTCAGATTGGCAGGGCCTATGCTGATTTGGGGAAAATTGATAGTGCAACTTTTGCCTACGAAGAGGCTATTAAGACTGATGGCAAAAATGCTGCCGCACACATGCGGCTTGGGCATCTATATAAAGACAGTGGTGACATAACTAAAGCGATCGAATATGCAACCAGTGGTTTAAATCTAGATCCTGAAAATTTGGACTACAAATATGTTATGGGTTCTCTCCTTTTATTAAATGGAGAACCGGAGGTGTCCCTGCCCTACTTCCAGGCTGTAACCAGTAAGCGCCCCTGGCATTATTGGTCCCACCATAACTTAGGGCAAGCACTCTACCGCATTGGTAATGAGGCCGAAAGCCAGCATTATATGGACATGGCAA
>SCKQ01000076.1 GCA_004124535.1 Fidelibacterota bacterium | reverse complement strand
CCGGTACTGGAGTATGAGTGGTAAAATGACATTTTTCTCTGACACTATTTTCATTTTTGAATTCTTCTAATAACTTTAATGTGAGAAAAGAGCAATGTCCTTCATTCATGTGAAATGTTTCAATATTGTCTAAAATGCCAAGATGTTTCAATAAATGTATACCGCCAAATCCCAAAATAGCTTCTTGCAAGATTCTGTGATTCTTATTGCCAGAGTACAGCCGTAAAGAAATGCTTTTATCTTCAGCAGAATTGCTTTCTAAATCAGTATCCATAAAATATATGGGCAGGATATGATCATTAAAGCCGGTATAATCCAACCTATATACTTTTATTTGTACATCTCTGCCTCGTAGATGGAGTGGAAAAGTAAAATCTAATTTTTTCAATAAAGGTTCGGGATCAAATTTTGGATAGGTTTCAGTTTGATTTCCTTCCTCATCAATACGCTGTTTGAAATAACCCTCCTTGTATAATAAGGTAATCGCACATAACGGTAGACCTTCATCAGCCGCAGCTTTAATATGATCGCCTGCTAATATACCCAATCCACCGCTGTATGTTGGTAGACTGGAACTAATTCCAATTTCTGCAGAAAAATATGCTATTTTAATTTGTGATTCCGTCATAGTAGCTAACTTTACAATCTTTTACTTTCTTCTGTAAGTGTTCTCATTCGTTCAATTATATCACTCGTTAACGTATTTTTTTTGAATCTCCATTGCCAATTTCCTTCAATTGTCCCCGGTGTATTCATTCTAGCATTAGTTCCAAGGCCCAAAATATCCTGCAAGGGAATAATGACGGTGTTGGCCTTAGAGTGTAATGCCAGGGAAATCAAATCCCAATTGATTTCAGACCCATCTGTCCCCAGAAATTTTAATGCACGCTTGCGTTCCTTCACAATATCGGCCGCTGTCTGGGTTGAAATGACTGACTCCGGAAGCGTTTGGAACCAGCCAATGGTTGTGTCATTATCATGGGTTCCGGTGTATACGACATTTAATTCATTATCTAAACTTTTCAGGTTGCCATTGATGTTTGCATTTTCGCCAAAGGCGAATTGCAGAATGGACATTCCCGGTATATCAAATTTTTTCCTTAAAACAGCTGCCTCTTTAGCTGCTTCGCCAAGATCCTCGGCAATGATGGGTCTTGCACCCAACGATTGTTTAACAGCGGAAAGAAAATCTTCACCTGGTCCGACAACCCAGTGTCCAGTTGATCCATCTGTTTCACCGGCTTTTACTTCCCAGTACTTGGCGAATCCATTAAAATGATCGATCCGCACCACATCCACAAGGTTAAAAGTATGTTCTATCCGGTTAAGCCACCATTGGTAGCCTGTCTTTTTATGGGTTTTCCAATTATACACGGGATGTCCCCATACCTGGCCTTTGGCAATGAAAAAATCCGGAGGGCATCCAGATTGAAATTTTATTTTTCCATGGTCATCCAACTTGAATAACTCCGGGTTTGCCCATACGTCTACACTGTCATGGGCTACATAAATTGGGATATCGCCTACAAAACGGATTCCCTTTTGATTGGCATATGTCTTTAGTTTTTGCCATTGCTCAATAAACAGAAATTGTTTGATCATGAGTTTTTGAATAAAAACACTATTCTCTTTTATAATGTCTTCACCCACCGGATCATGTCTGGGCTGCCAGGTTATCCAGTGTTGATCATTATTCAGCTTCTTTAATGTCTGGAATAAAATATATTCGCTTAACCAGTATTCATTTTCCTTGCAAAAGGCATCAAACCGTTGCCGGGTTTCAGCGCTGGAACTTTTTATGAAGTTGGTGCAGGCTGTATCAAGTATTTTATATCTATCATCATAGACTTTTTGATAGTCGACCCGATCTGAAGGATAGCTTTGTATTTTTTTTAAATCATCCTTGTGTAAATACCCTTCATCAATGAGTCCGTCCAAACTGATCAGCAGCGGATTGTTTGCAAAAGTAGAAACAGTATTGTAAGGACATATGGATGAACCAGTGTCACCCAAAGGTAATATTTGCCAAAGGCTTTGACCCATTTCGTGGAGCACATCGACAAAATGAAATGCTTCCGGGCCGATATCACCTAATCCATAGGGACCGGGAAGAGAAGATATATGTAAAAGAACTCCGCTTTCCCTGGGAAGAATATTCATAAACGATTCCAATATTTTATCTACTGTGGTTCAAAATATAATGACAAAATTATAATTATTAGGGATAGCAAAATTTATTTATTATCTTTTTTTTTACTTCCAGATTTGGATGTGTATAAATCGGCGCTCTATCCTCGAACAGACTAATAAAATAGAAGAAGATCAAAGCGGCTCATAACCCGAAGGTCGGAGGTTCGAATCCTTCCCCCTAAAATAACCAAAACATAGGTAGGAATACCAATGGATGATACGATCTTTTCCTCATCTGATTCTTCAGAGCAGATACCCGAAAAAATCTCTAATTTTGATGTTTCACAAGCCGCTTCAAGTCAACCATACCAGCTGACTGTAAAACGAGGTTTTCTTGCGCTGTTTATCATGTATGCCAGCCAGACTTTGGTAGGGTTGGTCTTCTCATATGGGCTTAGATTTATTCAGGGTGCGGGCGATGGCCTAGGCACAATTGACATTCAAATGATTGGAATGGCATCTGTGCTGCTTGGAGGCGCCATCACATTGCTATGGGTCTGGACTGATATACGCCAATTTGGTCCGTCTTTTTTACCTCAAATTGGACTACAGCAAAGCGTTATTAAAACGAATCAGTCTGTAATGCTGGTTTTTCTATTATTCAGTGCCACACACTTTTTAGCATGGACTTATAGGTCAGTAATCTTACCCCTCGTTGGTCAAGATGGCATTATTGGAGGTGCATTACAGATGTTTGCCCACATTCGAGAAACTGGTTCTGTGTTAGGGATGGCAGGCTTCTTAGTTTTGGCACTCATTGTCGGGCCAGTGATGGAAGAAGTTATATTCAGAGGATATCTGCAATCTGCATTCGCGCGACGGTTGCCAGAATGGGGGGCGATTTCGATAACTTCATTATTATTTATGGCTGGCCATAACCCGACGATTTTATGGCCAATGTATTTTATCTACAGTATCACCTGGGGATGGATTTTCATGCATACAAGATCTTTGAAAATGGCAATTGCAATCCATATGCTGAGTAATTTATTTTACACAGTTGTAGCCGTAATGGGTTGGAAAATTCTTGCCTAGAGAAGAGTTCCTGATATGCATTTACGGCCTCTGGCTCAAATTGCCCCGCCCAGTAGCGGGGTTTTTTGTTTGTAAGATGATGTGTAGATTTGAATTATGAAAGTGATTAAAAATGAAATATTCTGAGATCAACTGGTCTACAGTGATTGTATTGATAACATGTGCGGTTCTTGTTTCACCATTATTGGCGATCAGCCCGCCAAATACGGGATCGTTTCCACCGAACTTCTGGGAAACCATGCGCAACCGTGATGTTGGAATGGATTATGGGGACCCGGGTTGGAAAAAGAAAATACATGATTGGTCAACTTCAGGTAACCGAAATACTCAGTTAGAATTTTTTATACCAGTCTTGCTGGGTAAATATGCTAATGCTACATCTTATTTTAATGCTGCTGATTACCAGAACTTGCTTTTTGATAATAATTCTAATGGGTCCATGAAAGAATATTATGCTGAAATTTCATACGGCAATTTTACAGTGGATGGAGTGGCCGGAGGCTGGTATCAATCAACTTACACGATGGAACAGGCAGAACAAAATACCCGGGGCTATGTGGCTGAAGTTGTACAACTGGCCGATCCTGATTATGATTTCAGCCAGTATGATAATGACGGGCCTGATAACGTTCCCAATTCAGGAGATGACGACGGCTTTGTTGATGGTATCATCGTGGTATATTCCGGTTGTGGTGCGGAAGTGAACGAAGGAAACAATAATATCTGGCCCCACCAGAGCAGTCTCTATAATGATCAATATCAAACAAATGACCCATCAGCAAATGGAGGCTATGTCATTGTTAACACCTATGCTGTCTGCCCAGAACTTTCCGGCGGCGGAGATTGTTGGACTAACCAAATCCGTCCAATTGGAGTATATGCACACGAATTTGGTCATATACTGGGTCTTCCTGATCTATATGATCGGGATGATTCTTCAGCAGGTATTGGATCATGGTGTCTTATGGCTAGCGGTTCCCATAATGGTCAATTGGGTACAACCCCAGCCCATATGTCTGTATGGTGTAAGATGCAGCTGAATTGGTTGGACCCGGTGGTATTAGCCAGTGATGAGACGGATTTTTCCTTCCCACCAATTACCAATAATGGTTTTGCTCTGCAGATCTGGGAAGATGATTATAATTGGAGCAGTTACTTTTTAATTGAGAACCGAAAGAGTGTTGGTTTTGATAGTGAACTTCCTGGGCAGGGTTTAATGATTTATCATATCGATGAAAATAAAGGATGGGGAATGAATAATTGGGGTGGAGGTACCGTCAATGATGATGAAACACACAAACTGGTAGACCTGGAAGAAGCAGATGGCAATGATGATCTGGATAACAATCAAAACAATGGTGATGATGGTGATTCCTATCCGGGCAGTTCTAATAATATTGAATTTTCAAGTAGCAGTTATCCCAATTCTAATCACTATAATGGCAATACCTCTGGTATTGCTCTTACTGATATCAGTGATCAGGATACGGTTATAATCGCCAATGTTAATATTCGTCCCGAGCAGGGCTACGCTATTGTGTATGATGAATTAGGGATCAGTGGTTTAAGCTATGGCTATTCTGATCCAGCAGTAGATACTTGGGGTGGAGTATTATTCACACCAACTGGTGATGGATATCTCACTGAAGTTGATGTTGGATTAGTGGCTGAACAGGCAACTTTTGAGATTTATATCTATGAATATTTTGATGGGAATACGCCCGGTGGGGAACTGGCAAATAAAAGTGTAACCACTACAGAATTTGGCTGGGTATCCGTGTCTATTGATTCAATAGCTGTTTATGAAAATACAGATTTTTTTATTGGGTTTAACATGAATGAAAACTACTTGAGTATAGATGACTCTGGCGACCTGGATGGTAGGTCCTACATTTCTTCCAACGGTGTAATTTTTGATAATATTTTGTCAAATTCCGGTGATTTAAATCTGCGAGCGAAAATATCCACTACAACTACCACCATTAGTATTCAGTCCAATGCTATACCGGCAGGCTTTCAGCTACGACAGAACTATCCGAATCCCTTTAACCCCATTACAACACTACGGTACAACCTACCAGAAAAAGATTTAGTCAATATTACCATTTACGATATGCTTGGTAGGCAGGTAAAGACTCTAATTAACCACACCCAAGACGCAGGCTATAGATCAATTATATGGGATGCAACCAATGACTACGGTAAACCTGTTAGTGCAGGGATCTACCTATATCAGATACAGGCTGGTGATAACATACAGACTAAAAAAATGGTACTGTTGAAATAGATTCTTTAATTAGTAAAACATCAAGCCCCGCCAAGTAGCGGGGTTTTTTGTTTATAAAGAGACACCCAAATTAGTGGGGAATTAATTGTAAGTTAATCTATGATTACGATTCTTAACCGTGAATTTGTGGTTGACGCATCTGTCGAGACTGCATGGGCTCACCTTGCGAAGATTGAGGAATGGCCGAGTTGGGCCAGACACATAAAGGATGTCAAACTTTTGCCGTCAGGCGACATCTCTCACAACTCAGTGGGAAGCCTAAGACTGACTAATGGTATCGAGAGCGAATTTCGAGTTACTGAGTTCCAACTTCACCAAAATTGGAAGTGGAGAGGACCGTTTCTATGGATGCGCATGGAGTACGATCATCGTTTCGAACCGTTGGGAGATGATAAAACGAAATTCACTTGGATTATTGAAGGGGAAGGTATCGGGACATCGACTATAGGACGTGTATTTGCATGGCAATACAAACGGAATCTGGACAAGGCGATCCCGCTTCTACAACATGAAATATCCGCCCACTAGCGGGGCTTTTTGTTTATAGACTTTTAGGTCTCTGACTTCGTAAAATACCCTGCTTTGTATTTATTGCTATCTTGAGGAGGGTGCTATGAAAAATATAATCTCAATTATTTTACTTATTTCATGTCTCTTTAGTCAAAACGAGTCAGGGGGTGCCCAAAAATTTTTATCCGAAAATCTTAAGC
>SCKQ01000033.1 GCA_004124535.1 Fidelibacterota bacterium | reverse complement strand
TTACACCCCAAGCACCGATACTCTACGTTTGGGGATGGATGGAGGAGACCTTTTATCCGGTATTTTACGGTTTTATTTTGCTGTTGGTACATCACCAGGTGTAGGCAATGTCATACCCTGGGCCTATACAGATGGAATTGCGGACACACTACTGGAAGGTTTAACACTACAGCCAAATTTTCAGTATTTTGCCAGTGCCTTTGCGATGGACGGTGCCGGTAATGTATCGGATACTATTGCCGGTGATGGTTTTGTTGTTGATATAGTTGGACCGGATCCGGGCAGCATAAACGATGGTTTTGATACCAATGATGAGCTTGATTGGACAATTGATTCAACCGGGCTTGATGTGCGCTGGCAAGGGTTTTCAGATAACTTTGTGATTGGAAGTTATGAATTAAGCATCCTTGATGAACCGGATACAGTAAAGATCCTGGATTGGTTTACTGTGGATACGCTGGCAGATTCTACAACCATTACTGGAATAGCGCTGCAGAAGAACATGCAATATTTTGCGGCTGTGCGGGCAGTGGATATGGCCGGTAATAAATCCGATTCCGTGCGAACAGATGGAATACGGTTTGATAATCAACCTGCCAAAGTAGACACAGTAATGCCATCACTGAACAGTTACCTTGATGTATCATCCCTAGAAACGATCACTTTCAAGTTTAATAAGTATTTGACCGATTTTAAGTTCAGCCTCAGTAACATTGGTGCGGATACACTCCCCTACAACATCAGTCATTCTGATAGTACAGTAACTGTTGCCTTGACTGAACGATTATTGACAGCCGATACGCTCCATTTTAACTTCGATAGTGTAACCAGTTTGAACCGTCTGGTAATGGATGAGACCATCACCCTGTACAGTATGTTATGGGGGGACCTGGACAGTAATCGTGTCCTGGATGTAGCAGACGTAGTTCGGTTTAACACTCTCTGGCCGAATATTGATATTGCCCCGGTTGAGCATGAACCGCCACACTACGCACCCAACTTGGATGGAGAAGCCAATCTGCGGGATCTGCACATATTTTCCCGAATGTGGAACTGGTACTACAAGACTTATATCCCGACACTGCTAATGACATCAGGTAATATTGTGGATGTGGCGACGACCTATTCCGGGGGACAATTGCGGATTCAATTACCGGAGAATACTTCCGCAGGACAAATAATCTTCACCGATCTGAATTATGATATGATCAATGTATCAGGGGTGAGTTCCAGTGCTCAACAACTCGTACTTGTAAATGAAGATAGTGTAATTGGTGTCAAAGCCTATACTTTTGGTTCTTTTGGCGGAGCACTTGATTCTGTTTTTGTGATCAACGTGAATCTGAATACGGAAACAGATTATAGTCAGGGGCTTCAGGTACGTTTCTACGATCAAGAAGGCAAAGAGATATTGGCCGGAACAGCACTGCTTAAGATAACACCTGTACCTGCGCGCTATGCCCTGGGGCAGAATTATCCTAATCCGTTTAATCCTACCACAACCATTCGTTTTGAATTGCCAGAAGATACCCACACGCGCATTGCGATCTATGATCTACTGGGCAGAGAGATTGTTCAGTTGGCGAACAGACCTATACGCGCTGGCTACCATCAGGTGGTCTGGCAGGGCAGAGATACATTCGGCAATGCCGTTCCTTCCGGTATGTATTTTTACCGGATGGAAGCCAATGGTTTCAGCAGTACCCGTAAAATGGTATTCCTGAAATAGGCTAAAAAAACATTCAATAAAATATTCCTTACCATAAATTATATCCGCTTAATTAGCGGGATTTTTCCGAGGATGTATTATAACCGTATTATTATTTGAGGATTTGACTTATGGCTGAGCTTATTTTTTCTCCTAATCAGGAATTTTCTGATCGGGCTTTAATTGGCTCCATGGATCAGTACCGAGATTTATATGAAAAATCGGTGTCTGATCCAGATACATTTTGGTCCACAGTAGCGGATCGAATTACCTGGTATAAAAAATGGGAAACTGTTCGGGAATTTGATTTTGTAAAGGGCAATATAAAATGGTTCGATGGCGCGAAACTGAATGTAAGTTATAATTGTCTGGACCGGCACGTGGAAGCTGGCCATGGTGACCAGACTGCCATTATCTGGGAGGGCAACAACCCGGAAGAAGATCAGGCCTTTACCTACGGCGAATTGCTGGCTGAAGTACAGAAATTTGCCAACGTCTTGAAAAGTATTGGCGTAGAGAAAGGAGATCGCGTCTGTCTGTATATGCAGATGATCCCCCAATTACCTGTTGCCATGCTGGCCTGTGCCCGTATCGGTGCAGTGCATTCTGTTGTCTTCGGTGCCTTCAGTCCTGATTCACTGCGGAACCGGATCAATGATTCGGCCTGTAAAGTATTGATTACCCAGGACACGGGCGTTCGCGGTACAAAACAGAATATTCCCATGAAGACAAATGCGGATAAAGCGGTTGCTGAAACACCATCAATTGAATATGTAGTTGTGGTCCAGCGTACCGGTGAAACAGTAGCAATGGTCAATGAACGTGATCTCTGGTGGCACGAAGCGATGGCGACAGCTGAAGCAGAGTGTAAGCCGGAAGAAATGGATGCTGAAGATCCATTGTTTATCCTATATACTTCTGGATCTACCGGTAAGCCTAAGGGTGTCCTGCATACTAGTGGTGGATACCTTGTCTATACATCCTTTACCCATGAAAAGATTTTTGATTATCATCCGGGTGATATTTACTGGTGCACGGCGGACATCGGATGGATCACAGGCCATTCCTACATCGTTTATGGGCCTTTGGCTAATCGAGCTGTCACTATCATGTTCGAAGGTGTCCCAAATTACCCTGATTATGGTCGTTTCTGGGATGTGGTTGATAAACATAAGGTCAAGCAGTTTTATACCGCACCTACAGCCCTGCGCGCGCTGATGAAAGAAGGTGATGAACCCGTAACCAGCCGAGATTTATCGAGCCTGCGTTTGCTAGGCACTGTTGGGGAACCAATCAAGGAACCGGAATGGATGTGGTATCATAATGTTGTCGGTAAGGGGAAATGTCCCATTGTGGATACCTGGTGGCAGACAGAGACCGGTGGTATCTTGATTACACCATTACCAGGGGCAACGCCTACCAAGCCCGGTTCCGCGACCAACCCATTTTTTGGCATACAACCTGTTTTGTTGTCTGAAGATGGGCAGGAAATCGAAGGCAATGACGTACAGGGTCTCTTAGCCATTAAAGAGTCCTGGCCAGGCCAGATGCGCACTTTATACGGCGATCATCAACGCTTTATTGATACCTATTTTTCACAAGTACCTGGTTATTATTTTACTGGCGATGGCGCTCGCCGGGATGAGGATGGTTATTACTGGATTACGGGACGTGTTGATGATGTATTAAATATATCCGGGCACCGCATTGGTACCGCAGAAGTTGAAGGTGCAATAGGGAAAGCATCAGGTGTTGCGGAAGCAGCGGTAGTTGGCTTTCCGCATGATATCAAAGGTCAAGGGATCTATGCTTTTGTAACCCTTATGACCGGTGTTGCAGAAAATGAAGAAGTAAATGCTGGAATTCTGGAAAGTGTTACCAAGGATATTGGTCCGCATGCAAAACCAGACAAAATCCAATATACCCCGGCATTGCCCAAAACTAGATCGGGAAAGATCATGCGCCGTATATTGAGGAACATAGCGGAAGGCGATACGGAAAATATGGGCGATATATCTACACTTGCAGACCCCAGTGTAGTTGATGACTTGGTTAAGGGTAAAATGTAGGTTTATTATAAAGAAAAATAGGAGCATTACATGGCACATTTGAAGATTGTTTCAGCTACAACAAAAACATGGTCTGAATTATCAGCGGAGGTGGTAGCCGTTGGTATTTTTAGCGGCGGAAAACTAACTCCCCTTGCCAAGGATATAGATGAAGCAGTAGGTGGTCAGTTGCGATCAGCAATTAAGCGGGGGGATATCACCGGCCGTGCTGGAGAAACAAAATTATTTTATGGAAAGAATCATCGTTTAATGGCAGTTGGTTTGGGTGAGAAAAGGAAACTGGATCTGGAACGGGTTCGGCGGGCTAGCGGAACGGTGGCTCGAACTGCTATCAGAAATAAATTGGCAACCGTATTAATGGAAGATTTTGCGCAGGATAAAAAAGGTGCGGCCCAGGCCCAGGCAGAAGGTGTCATTCTGGGCTCATACCAGTTCCTGGATTATAAGACCATGAATAAGGATGATCAATTTTTGCTAAAAAAAGTTACAGTTCGCAGTTGGGACCGTGCTGGCTTGAAAAAAGGCGCCCTGATAGCCAACGCCGTGTGTTTTGCCAGAGATCTTGGAAACCACCCAGGTAATGTTACCACACCTACAAAATTGGCTCAGGAAGCACGGAAGATCGGCCGACGAGGTCGCATGGGGGTGTGGGTCTTTGATCGCGCAAAGTTTACGAAAATGGGTATGGGTGCTTTAGCAGGTGTTGCTGCCGGGACCGATGAACCACCCAAATTCATCGTCATGGAATACTGGGGCACAAAAAAGTCTGAAGCGCCAAAAGTGCTTGTTGGCAAGGGGCTTACATTTGATTCTGGAGGTATATCAATCAAACCAGCTTTGAAAATGGATGAAATGAAATTTGACATGTGTGGCTCTGCCGTGGTTTTGGGCACTATGCATGCTCTAGCTGACCTAAGACCAAAAATGAATGTGGTTGGTATTGTGCCGTCCACGGAAAATCTCAGCGGAGCAAAGGCTTATAAGCCCGGTGATATTCTGACAGCCTATAATAATAAAACCATTGAAGTACTTAACACTGACGCGGAAGGCAGGCTCATTCTCGCTGATGCGCTGGCCTATGCCAGCAAACACTATACACCGGAATTCATCCTTGATTTCGCAACACTCACTGGTGCAGTTATTGTAGCCCTGGGACACGTAGCCACCGGTATAATGGGTACGGATGAAAAATTGATCAAAAGAGTGAAAGCTTCGTCTCGGGCTACAGCTGAAAAGGTATGGGAACTGCCTCTCTGGGATGATTATTGTTACCAGGTTCGATCTAAGGTAGCAGATGTGAAGAATATTGGTGCACCCATGCAGGCGGGATCCATTGCCGGCGGTGCCTTCCTGAAAGAATTTGTCAAGGATGGTATTCCCTGGTGTCATTTTGATATTGCTGGCACTGCCTGGGCGGACACAGAGACTACTTCACAGGGTAAAGTAAAAGAAAAACCATATACGCCAAGTGGAGCTACGGGTAACGTGATTCGTTTGGTTCTGGATCTAATCGGATCCTAATCCACTGTAGGTTATGCCCAATCACCCAACTCGCGATGACGCACTAGCCTTACTGCATAAATATACCAAATCTGATTCTTTGCGGCGTCACGCCCTGGGCGTCGAACAGGCCATGCTCAAAATGGCAGAGAAATATGGCGGTGATCTTTATGAATGGGGTATAGTGGGCTTGCTCCATGATTTTGATTATGAAATGTACCCCACCATAGAAGAGCACCCCTATAAGGGCAATGAAATATTGAAAGAAAAAGGTTACCCTGAATCTATCTGCAAAGCGATTATGGGACATGCTACATATACTGGTGTTCCCCGGGATACAGATATGGCCAAAGCACTCTTTTCAGTTGATGAATTAACCGGCTTTATTTTTGCTGTCACCTATGTACGTCCATCCAGGTCAATTTTTGAGGTTCAACCAAAATCAGTCAAAAAAAAGCTGAAGCAAAAATCATTTGCGGCCAGTGTAGTGCGGGAAGATATATTCCTTAGTGTAGAAGAACTGGAAATAGATATGACGGAACACATTCAGTTTGTTATCGATGCGCTGGCTGAAAAAGCGGAAGTCCTTGGTTTAGCTGGGGATTAATTTTTATTCTGATATGAAACATAAAGTAGCCATTATCACCGCTGCCAGCCGAGGTATGGGTGCAGCCTGTGCCCGAGAACTGGCGGAAAATGATTACCATGTGGTCCTCATGTCCACGACGGACAGCGTGCTAACCCTGGCTGATGAATTGGGTGGAAAAGGTTTGGTCGGCAATGTAACCAATTCGGATGATCTGCAAAAACTTGTTGATCTGGCAGTTGAATCCTATGGCCAGGTAGACGCTGTGATCAATAATACCGGCCATCCCCCTAAAGGCGAACTGCTAGAAATAACAGATGCGGACTGGCACCAGGCGTTCGACCTGTTGTTAATGAACGTGGTGCGGATGTGTCGCCTGGTGGTACCCTTAATGCTGAAGAACGGCGGGTCCATTGTCAATATTTCCTCTTTTGGCGCAGAGGAACCCAACTTGAACTTTCCCACATCATCCACTATTCGTGCGGGCCTTTCCGCCTACGTAAAGCTATTTGCTGACAAGTATGGTAAGGATGGGATTCGGATGAACAATCTCTTACCTGGCTTTGTAGATAGTTATGATGTAAGCGATGAGATACGTTCTGCCATACCTCTTGGTCGGGAAGCAACGGTAAGTGAAATAGCCAAGACAGCAGCATTCTTATTATCGGAAGAAGCCAGTTATATCACCGGACAAAACATCCGTGCGGATGGCGGTCTGGGGCGGTCAATGTAGTGTTCCTTCAATCGGGAAATAATGCGATTGCAAATGGTGCCCACGATAAACAGTTTTTACCGTATTTTTAAACATGGATTTTATTACCGGTATCATACTTTTTCTGATTGGTTTTTCCGCCGGCGCAATGATCATCTGGTTCATGCGCCAAAAAGAATTGGATTCGGCTCGAGTGGGGAAGGACGGCCTAAAAGATATTTTTGGCAATATGTCGCGGGAAGCGTTAGATCAGAATATCGAAACATTTCTGAAACTGGCGGAAAGCAAGTTTGGCGAACTGCTGAAATCCTCCGATGTACAACTGGACGAAAAGAAAAAGCTCATTGACATCAGTATCAAAGAAATGAAGGATCAGTTGGAAGGTCTCGGCAAACAAACCTCTGAACTGAAAGGCCAGATGGAGGCTTCCCAAAAAGGTATTACTGAATTATCAGACACAACATCACAATTACGGCAAATTCTGTCTAGTTCCCAGGCTCGGGGTCAATGGGGCGAACGAATGGTGGAAGATATATTGAATTTTATCGGCCTCGCGGAAGGTGTTAACTATGCCAAACAAACCCAGGAAGGCGGGGACCGACCGGACTTCACCTTTTACCTGCCTAAGGACCGGCATATAAATATGGATGTAAAGTTTCCTCTCAGCCATTATGAGAGTTTTCTTGCTGCTGAAAATGAAAATGATCAGAACAGTGAAAAGAAAGCCTTCCTCGCTGACGTACGCAATCATGTCAAAGAAATCGCTAAACGCAATTATATCGACCCGGAAGCGGGTACAGTTGATTATGTACTTATGTTTATTCCCAATGAAAGTATTTATTCATTCCTGAACCAGGAGGACAAGAAACTGATCGATTTTTCCCTCTCCAAGCGGATCCTGCTCTGTTCACCCATCACCCTCTACGCGATCCTGTCCCTGATCCGGCAGGCGGTATCCAACTTTTCTTTAGAACAGAAAGCAGGTGATATGCAGGCCTTGGTGAGTGCTTTCAAGGACCAATGGGAGAAATTCACAGAAAAGCTGGGTGCACTGGGTAAAACCATTGGTACGGTTCAGAAACATTATGATGATCTCAGTGGTCCGCGGGCACGGCAGTTGGAAAAACCAATGGAAAAAATTGTTGACCTGGAACTGAAACGACCGAACCAGGATCAGATCGAGAATGACGCTGCGTGAAGCATACCTATATCCTTGTCGCGATCTCTTTATTATATAACTGTATTGGCCCGCCCGAGCCGGATGATGGGCTCATAGACAACTTACCATTCGTTATCAACACGGCAGAGGTCTTTACCTTTGCGCTCCGGGGTAATGCCTATGATGTTGATGAATCCTATGATCTTTCCTTTGCCCTTGATTCCAATGCAGTACTTTCCACAACCTTAATTGTTAATGAATATTCGGGAAGTGATTCTACCTTGATTTACGTAAACAATAGTGCGGACTCTACACTGCTATGGTATTTAATTCTGAGTAACATGGTCTACACCCGCAGTGATACTATGGGCGGCAATGCACTTGGTTATCCGGGAAAAATCAATGTGGTCGGTACGAATTTCAACGGTGTAGTGGATTTTCAAATAGTGAAGAAATAGGAATTAAACAAAGATGCAGGCGCTGTTTAAATAGATTAAGTCGGGCTCATAACCCGGAGGTCGCTGGTTCAAATCCAGCCCCCGCTACAATGAAAACCCGTCTTTTGGCGGGTTTTTTATATATCGATATTTAAGACTAACAGTTCTTACATTTACTCTGCTGAAATTTCATTTTGGGAAATTAAATAGCAAAGGAGAAACAAAATGGAAAAACAAAGTAATAAATTATGGCTGATAGCTATTACCCTAATATTATTTGTGGTAACTGCATTTGCAGAAAATGAAAAAGAGATTCCCTTAGATAAAGTTCCAACTACAGTATTAGAAGCAGCACAAAAGGCTGTCCCTGGCATTGAATTGACAGAAGCCGAAGTAGAAAGAACCATCAAGGGTTTGGTATATGAAATTGAAGGAACATTAGATGGAAAGGAATACGAAATTGAAGTGTCTTCCGATGGCAAGGTTCTGGAAATTGAAGACGAAGATGATGATGAAGACGAAGATGAAAACGACAAAGATAATGACGATTAAATTTTATTTTAATTGGTGCTTACTAACCCCCACCCAAAGGATTAAAGCAAGAAGAAGATTGTTAGAAAATGAAGGGAACCGATTTGTCTCTCTTATGAAAAGTGTAATGATCATAATCTCAATAATTACAACTAAACTTTTTCCTCAAATTTGTGAAACAGAAATTCCAGAAATTTATATTGACGATAAAGCGCGGTTGATCTATGAAAACAAGTTAACCGAAGCCAAACTTAATTTTTCTAAGGACGCCAGCCCTGATAATTTGATATGGCTTGGTCGACGATTAGCTTATCTTGGCAAATATGATGAGGCAATTGAGATCTACTCAAAGGGTATAATAAAATATCCAAAAGATGCCCGTTTCTATCGCCATAGAGGTCATCGTTATATTTCATCCCGCTGTTTTGAACTTGCCATCAAGGACTTTAAAAAAGCGGCTAGCATCACCAGGAATAAACCTAATAAAGTAGAACCGGATGGTCTTCCCAACTCTTTAAATCTCCCAACTAGCACATTACAGGGTAATATCTATTACCATCTTGGACTCACTTATTATATCCAAGGAAACTATAATCAAGCGCGTAGAGCTTATGAAAAATCTTTGACCCTGGCAGAAAACCCTGACAGCTATGTGGCAGCAGCTAACTGGCTTTATATAATCAATCGACATTTAGGTCGTAATGTTAAAGCGGAAGATTTATTGGAAACAATTACTGATGATATGGCTATTATTGAAAATCATACCTACTTTGAAATATTAAAATTATATAAAGGTCAAAATGATCCGACTGAAATAAAAAAACAAATCATGACTGGCCAATCACTGTTTAATGCAACCATGGCTTTTGGATTGGGAAATTATTATTTTTTGCAGGGAAGAGAAAAAGAGGCAACGGAAATGTTTAGATTTGTTGTAGATGGAAACCAGTGGTCTTCTTTTGGTTATATTTGCGCGGAAGCCCGTTTAAACAAATAATTATTTGTAATTTATAGTATGAAACGCCTCTGGCTCAAATAAAGGAGTAAAACAGAAAAACATATCGAATATTATCCTAATGGTAATAAGAAGGAAGAAGAAACTTTCAAGGATGGTAAACATGAAGGATTAAACATTGGATGATGTAACCTTAATTATTGATGTATCGAGCCAGCGGATGCTCACCATTTTTTTGGCACTCATTATGTTCAGTGTGGCTTTGGGGTTGAAGGTCGAGCATTTTATTGAATTAAAAAAGCGTCCTCGCCTGGTATTCGCTGGCATTGTTGGACAGATAATTGCACTCCCCCTTTTCACTTTATTGCTTACCATCATTTTGCAGCCGCCCCCCAGTGTGGCTCTTGGTATGATTGTGGTGTCATCCTGCCCCGGTGGAAATGTGTCCAATTTTTTAACATCCATCAGCCGTGGTGATGTGGCGCTTTCGGTTACACTAACAGCAATCTCCAGCATTTTCGCCGTATTGTTAACACCTATTTCTATCGTCTTTTGGTCTGGATTTAACCCGGAAGTTTCAGCCCTTATTCAATCCATTGGCTTGGATGTGAAAGATTTTTTAGTCCAAACAACTTTCATGCTATTGATTCCATTAATCTTGGGAATGGTGGTGGCCTATAAAGGTAAAAAGGTGGCAAAGTTTCTTTATCAGCCCATGCGCTTTATTTCCTTTTTTATATTAATCGGGTTCATTGTGGTTACCTTTGTGAATAATTATGCCAACTTTTTGGCCTATGCAAACATCATTGTGCCCACTGTAATTCTTCATAATATCATGGCACTATTGATTGGATTTTCTGCTGGCAAACTTATTTCAGCGCCCATGGATTCCCGTCGGGCCCTAACTTTTGAAGTAGGCATCCAAAATTCCGGATTGGGTCTGGTGATATTATTGGGCTTTTTTCAGAATATTGGGGGCGCCACCATGATTACTGCTTTTTGGGGCGTATGGCATATTATTTCCGGATTAATACTTTCGGGGATTTTCACAAAACTTGATAAAAAATGAATAGATAAAAACATGGAATATGATTTAAAAATTATTAACGGCACAATTTTCGATGGTACAGGCTCATGGGGATATTCGGCAAATCTTGCAATCCTAAACGGTACAATTGTCGAAATAGGAGTATGTCACGGTTCGGCTCAAAAAACAATTGATGCCAAAGATGCGATTGTTACGCCGGGGTTCATTGACTTGCATACCCATTATGACGGACAAATTACCTGGGATGAAGAATTGCGTCCTTCGGTGAACCATGGTGTTACCACCGCCATTCTCGGAAATTGCGGCGTGGGATTTGCACCTGTTCACGAAGCGGATCATGATAGGCTCATTCGTCTTATGGAAGGTGTCGAAGATATTCCCGGGACAGCCCTTGCGGAAGGGTTGACTTGGAACTGGAACCATTTCCCCGAATATATGAATGCCATTGATGCCCTGCCCCACACCATTAATTTTGGTGTGCAGATTCCCCACGATCCTGTCCGGGTTTTTGTCATGGGTGAGCGGGCCTTGGCACAGGAAAAAGCAACGGAAGACGACATTGCAAAAATGCGAAATATTGTGCGGGCAGGATTGGAAGCAGGCGCTTTCGGCTTTACGACTGGTCGGTCCGATGTGCACCGCACAGCCGATGGCGAATGGACGCCGGCGTCTGAATCATCATTGGAAGAATTGGTGGGTATTGCCAAAGCTTTTCACCGTTTAAATCACGGTGTACTACAGGCAGTAAGCGATTTTGACATGGAACGGGGCAGCGACAAATTTGATTCTGAATTTGATATTGTGGAAGCATTCGCCCAAGCGGGTGGAAAAAATCACCCCACATCTATTTCTGTCATGCAGCGGGATTTTGAACCGGGGCAATGGCTGAAAATTATTGACCGTGTTGAAAAAGCCAATGCCAAGGGCATAAATATATTCATGCAGGTTGCACCCCGGGCAATCGGCGTCATGGTGGGTTTGCAATGCACTTTTCATCCTTTCATGGGATTCCCCAGCTACAAGAAAATTAGTCATTTATCTTTGGAATACCGGGTGAAGAAAATGCATGACCCAAAATTTAAAACACAAATACTCAAGGAAAATTCGGAACGGCTTGCAGTAGATGGCACATCCATTCCGCCCATTGTTGATTATTTTCTTCAACAAATTGATACAGTTTCGGCAAAATTATTTGAGTTGGGTGAAAACCCGGATTACGAACAACCCATTGAAAAATCCATTTTGTACAAAGGGAAAGCAGCAGGTAAAAGTCCATTGGAATCCATTTATGATGCCATGCTGAAACAGGATGGGAAAGCGCTGCTTTATTTCCCCATTTACAATTACACCGAATTTAATTACGATAATATCCTGAAAATGATGAATCATCCCCAATCACTTTCCGGATTATCCGATGGGGGCGCTCATGTTGGCACTATTTGTGATGGTAGTTTTCCCACTTATCTTCTTTCCTATTGGACAAGAGACCGGAAAACCGGCGATAAAATTCCACTGAAAAAAGCCATTCATACCCTAACAAAAAAAAATGCAGATTATCTTGGAATACGAGATCGTGGTGAATTAAAAACGGGCATGAAAGCAGACATCAATATTATTGATATAGCCAGGTTGAAGTTATTCTCCCCGGAGATGGTACAGGACCTTCCCGCCGGTGGACAACGCTTATTGCAAAGGGCTGAAGGCTACCGTGCCACAATCGTCTCTGGGGAAATTGTGATTGAAAATGATGAATTAACTGGACAACGCCCGGGACGGTTGATCCGGATGGGCAAATAAGTAACTAATTAACCACCAAGCCCCGCCCATTAGCGGGGTTTTTTGTTTGTGGGACAATACTGTGTAAATTCCGCTATGAAACGCCTCTGGCTCAAATAAAGGAGTTTAAAATGAAAAACTTTACTGTTCTGGTGTCTTTACTGGGAATGATTGTGCTCTCATCCTGTAGTAAACCTGCTTCTCTTGATAGATCCGTTCTCGATGATCCCGCACGCTCTTCTGAAGAGAAAGAACAAGATGCACACCGAAAAGCCATCGATGTCTACACGTTCTTGGGAATTGAACCCGGTATAACAGTGGCCGATCTTTGGCCCGGCGGAGGATACAATACACATCTCCTTTCCCGACTTATGGGCGACGACGGTAAGGTATATTGCATGATGGGATTCTACGGCTCAGGGCAATACGATACTCTTGACAAAATTGAAGAACGTATTAAAGAAGCCAACCTTTCAAATGTACAGATATTTTCAAAGCCGTCGGATCTCCCGGCTGGTAGTATCAATGTAATGGTTTCCATCCGAAATTACCACGATACAAAAACGCCCCGCGATCAACTTCTTGCGGAATTGCACGCAGCTTTGAAACCGAACGGAATTCTCGGTATCGTGGATGTTGCCACAGATCGTCCAGGATGGGATGATGAAACCCATCGCTTAAACGAACAGGTTGTTATCGACGAATGTACTTCCCACGGTTTTGAGCTTGTAGAAAGTTCTGATATGCTTCGGAATCCTGATGACGATCATTCTATTACAGGCTTCGACGAAGGACGACACACAATGGACCGCTACCTCCTAAAGTTCAGGAAAGTGGCGAAATAGTTTAGGAGTTGAGAGTTGACTTCTAGTCAACTCTCGATCCTTACTCTAACTCCTCCGTAAATATGGAATCCAGACGCCGGTTCAAAGTATCTGCCTCCCCAAGCGTGGGGCTTTTTTGTTTGTGGGATAATACTGTATAATTTCCCATATGAAACGCCTCTGGCTCAAATAAAGGAGAATAAAATGAAAAAAATAATTATACTATCAATAACCTTTCTATTATGTGGTTGCAGTTCTTATCAAGAAATAACGGAACAGGATGTCAAAGATACAATTCTAGGGATGTTTGATTCTTTTTCTGTTGAAAGCAGTGACAAAAACAATTTCTATAATTATGTAACAGATGATTATGTATTATATGAAATGGGGAAGAAATTCAATGCTTCAGAGTTTCTCGATTTTGCAAGCTCCTTTAATACAATTGAAGATGATTGGGAATTAAGTGACATGAAAATTTCTATTGATAAGGAATCTGCTCATGCATATTTCAATAACAAAGGAAGATTTGTAACTCTAAATGAAGGTAAGAAAACACTACTTAATTTCGAATGGCTTGAAAGTGCTTATATGGTTAGAGTAGATGGAAAGCTTAAAATTAAATTTTATTTTTCTGATACAGTAAATCAATCTTCAGAAGCCATTGATTAGTTAAATGAAACGCCTATGGGTCATCTTATTTACGATACTAATCTTTTCCTGTGAAGATAAAGAAAACTCCAAAAACATGGTGATATGTGCGACTGTTTCTTGAAAATAAATATTGCTAAAGATTCAACTGTAACAGTTTCATGGGATATCACAGCGGTAGATGGTTTTAGTCAAGAAGATATAGGTCCCCAGATAGGTAAAGGTGAATTGGCAGGTAACATCAAAGATGGACAAATATGGATAAACATGAACCCAAGAATAGCAGATTACAATATTTTTCTGAATGGTTATTATTCTAATGATGGGCTTCATGGACGGAAAACTATATCTGGAGATATAGTATTGAAAAGGGTACTCCAAAAGTTTGAAGTGCAATTTTTTGAGCGGGGCGGACAGGAATCTTTGGATGTAAAATGGAAAGGGTTAAAATTTGAATGGCAAGAGATCCCAGCGTTTAAATTTTATACTACAATACATTAAAACTCTAAGACCTTATAATGAATATTATAATTACGTTAGAATTAGTTACAAATCCGAAATAGAAATCAATCCGTGATTTCTTTAAATAAAAAACAAATTTCAGAAATGGTTTCCATGAAGGAAGCCATCCATGCTATGAAGTCTGCTTTCATCCAGTTAAGCAGCGGTGATGCCCATGTACCTACTCGTTTGAGTTTGGATCTCCCGGATAAAAATGCCACATCCCTGATTATGCCGGCTTATGCAATTGGGAGTCCCTACTATTGCGTGAAGATCGTATCCGTGAATTATTCAAATCCCCATAAAGGTCTGCCTCTGATTTATGGCGTGGTTCAAGTTTTTGATGCTTCAAAAGGCAACCACGTAGCGACCTTGGATGGAGAATCCATTACGGCGATTCGAACAGCGGCAGCATCTGGATTGGCCACAGATCTCATGGCAAAAAAGGATGCAACTATTTGTGCAATTTTTGGGACCGGTATTCAGGCTGCTTCTCATATAGAAGCAATCATGGAAGTTCGGGAAATTGAAAAGTTCATTGTATTCAGTCGAAATGATGACACTGCTGCAAAATTTTGTGATTCACATTCCAAAAAGGTCAATTGTGAAATTGGATCTCAAGCAACCTTAAAAGAAGCCGATATAATTTGTACAACTACACCATCTCAGTTGCCACTGATTGAATTTGGAAACATTAAATCAGGTAGTCATTTGAATGTCATTGGGTCACACCAGCCAACGATGAGGGAGGTGTCTTCAGATATAGTTATCCAGTCTAAAATCATCGTTGACCAAATGAAAGCCTGCAAAAAAGAAGCGGGAGACCTCATAATTCCGATGGAAGAAGGACAATGGTCCTTTGAAAAAGTTCATGGCGAATTGGGGCAGGTTGTAGCCGGTGAAATCCCGGCCCGGGAATCAGAAAATGAAGTTACTTTATTTAAATCGGTGGGAAGTGCTATCCAGGATCTTGCCATGGTAAATTTGATACTGAAAAAATTGAATGATGATTGAGATAAAAAAACTGAAAAATTGGCAAGCGCCAGAAGATTGGTTTGAGATTCAAACCATCGATGCCCATACGGGTGGGGAACCGCTTCGGATTATCATTTCCGGGTTTCCGAAACTAAAGGGAGCGACTCTTTTAGAAAAACGCGCTAGTGCTAAAAATGATTTTGATCAAATGAGAAAAGCACTCATGTGGGAACCGCGGGGACACGCGGATATGTACGGAGCACTCATCGTGGATTCTGATACGCCTGGCGCAGATTTTGGGGTCATTTTTATTCATAATGAAGGATATTCCACGGGCTGTGGTCATGCAGTCATTGCATTAACAAAAGTGTTTGTGGAAACTGGATTAATCGAAAAAACTGAACCCGTCACAGAAGTGAAAATGGATGTTCCTTCAGGGTTTATTCGCTCTTTTGCAGAAGTAAGACATGGAGAAATCACAAGCATAGGATTTCACAATGTACCTTCATTTGTACAGCAAATGGATTCAATTGTGAATGTACCGGGATTGGGAAATATTCGGTATGATTTGGCCTTCGGTGGTGCATATTACGCATTTGTTGATGCAGCCCAAGTTGGTTTGGATTGTACAGAAGAATACCACGATGAACTCATCGAAAAGGGAGCCTTGATCAAGCAGGCAATTATGACCTCTGTTAAAATGGATCACCCAACCGAACCAGAAATGAATTTTTTATATGGCACAATCTTTACCGGACCACCAAAAAATTCAAATAACCACAGTCGGAATGTTTGCATTTTTGCGGAAGGTGAAGTCGACAGAAGTCCAACGGGAACTGGTGTCAGTGCCCGTGCTGCAATTCACTATGCACGTGGTGAAATTGGTATTAGTGAATCCATTACCATCGAAAGTATTATTGGCTCTACTTTTTCGGTTAAGGTTGATGAAATAACAACTTTTGGAAAATATCAAGCAGTCATCCCTGAGGTAAGAGGGATGGCATTTCTCACTGGGAAAAACACCTTTTGGATTAATCCCAATGACCCCTTGAAGGATGGTTTTATTTTGAGATGAAACAATTTGGAATCTTAATTATGTTTTTTTCATTGTTAATTGGTTCTGATTCGATGTCATTTACCATTCCAACCATTGAATTAAATAAGAGAACAGATCTTCAAACGATTGTGGATCAGGAAGATGGTATTTATTTAGGGCATTCAAGCATGGTTCTTTTAGAAGATGGGAACACGATTCTTATTGTTTATCCAAAAGGGCACGGTAAGGGAGAGATCATTTATAAACGCAGGGAGATTGGGTTGGAACTTACGAAGACATTGTGACCCTTCTAACCCGCAAGGGGCTGATTACCCAGCAAGAGATATTGGATGCGTTGAGGGCGATTAGAGTTCGGGATGAACGGGAGAAGAATTAAATGAAACGCCTCTGGCTCAAACAGCCTCACCAAGCGTGAGGCTGTTTTGTTTATACCAAGAACAGGCTCACAGCTTTTTACATATCGGCTCTTAAAATTTCTGTGTAATTTCCAGTATGAAACGCCTCTGGCTCAAATAAGGGAGTAGAAAATGAAAATCACAAATATTACTACTTATCAGGTTGATTTGCCTTTACACGAAGGAAATTACAGTTGGTCGGGGGGCAAAAGTGTAGATGTATTTGACTCCACTGTCGTAATAGTCGAAACAGATGAGGGATACACTGGGGTAGGTGAAATTTGCCCTCTTGGTCCAGCCTATTTGCCATCCTTCGCCAGAGGGGCAAGGGCAGGTTTGGCCGAATTATCACCCCTTTTAATAGGCATGGACCCCACTGCCCTCGAAGTATTAAACAGACACATGGATATTAACCTTAAGGGCCACCCCTATGTAAAGTCGGCCCTTGATGTTGCCTGCTGGGATATCCTCGGCCAAAAAGCCGGGCTGCCTGTAGCCATTTTATTAGGGGGTAAATATGGAAGCAATTTTAAACTTTACAGAGCTATTTCTCAGGAATCACCCGAGGCAATGGTTAAAAAGGTTGAGAAATATAAAAATGAAGGCTACACCAAATTTCAATTGAAAGTTGGGGGAGATTATCAAACCGATATAGAACGAATACATGCTGTAGCTAAAATTATGGAGAAGGGTGACACACTGGTAGCCGATGCCAATACGGGTTGGCTTATGCATGACGCGGCCAAAGTTGTTGCTGCCGTAAGAGAATTAAATGTGTATATTGAACAACCCTGCCTGTCTTACGAAGAATGCCTCAACATTCGACAACGCACCCCCCTGCCCTTTATATTAGACGAAAACATTGATGGGATAAGTCAAATTTTGAGGGCATATAACGATAGAGCCATGGATGTCGTAAATATCAAAATCAGCAAATTTGGTGGTTTAACAAAAGCCAAACAAGCCAGAGACTTGTGCGTATCCCTTGGCCTTGCCATGACAATTGAAGACACATGGGGGGGAGATATCGTAACTGCGGCCATAGCCCATTTAGCCCACAGTACTCCCACTAACTTTTTATTTTCGAGCACGGATTTCAACAGCTATGTTACTCAAAGCATAGCCGACGATGCCCCCCAGAGACAAAATGGATGTCTATCAATTAATCAAAGACCCGGATTGGGCATCACAGCTAAAATGGATGTATTGGGCGATCCGTACTTTACCTGCGATAGTAATGAGGGTGTCAATTTTTTTACATCTCAAAAGTCACAACCCTCCTAATATTTAGGTAAAACAGAACCAGGACCATAAAATCAGTTAAATAGAAATAGAAGTAACAGACGTTGTACGCATACCTTCACAAAAGAAGATCTCATGAATGATTCAAGCGAAAATTCCTTTTTTAGTTCCAGGTGGACCATGTTGTTGGCTATGCTCGGCATGGCTGTTGGCACAGGGAACATTTGGCGATTCCCTCGCATTGTCGCCTCTAATGGTGGAGGTGAGTTTTTAATCGCCTGGATAGCATTTTTGTTTTTATGGTCTATACCCATAATATTACTGGAATTTGGCATGGGGCGCAAAACAAGATCTGGACCTATTAAAGCCTTTATGGAAATGATGGGCCCCAGGTGGGCCTGGATGGGTGCTTTTTGTGTTTTTGTTACAACTGCTATTACTTTTTATTACTGTGTTGTGGCGGGGTGGACAGCCAGGTATGCTCTAGCCGCTATCTTCAAAGAGATCCCCGAAAATTCTCCCGGGGCCTTTTGGGTTTCGTTTACATCATCGTATTCCCCCATTATATTTCACGCTTTAATAATTGGTTCTGTCTCGTGGATAGTTCTCAAAGGTGTAAAATCTATAGAAAAAGTAACCAGCATTCTCATGCCCATACTTATCTTCCTTATACTCGTTTTAACGGTTAGAGCCTTGTTTTTACCGGGGGCATCGGAAGGATTATCGTTTCTATTTACCATAGACTGGGCTAACCTGGCACATCCAAAAATTTGGGTGGAGGCTCTCATTCAAAACGCCTGGGATACAGGAGCCGGATGGGGCCTGGTACTTTGCTATGCTGCCTATATGCGAAAAAACGAAGACACCACCTTGAATGCTATCATGCTCCCCACAGCCAATAACATTATTTCCCTATTGGCCGCCATTATGGTATTCAGCACAGTTTTCTCTGCGGTTCCTCAATTAATGGAACAGGCCAAAACAGACCCATCTGTTCTTAATGGATTGGGTTCCCTGGGTACAGCAGTAGAAAATGGAGCTGTATTTTCAACCGAATTAATGCAAAAAACTGTTTTTAACGAAGGCAATAAGGGCATCACTTTTATTTGGATGCCACAGCTTTTTAAGACGATGGTTATGGGTCAGTTTTTTATGATCCTGTTCTTTTCTGCCCTGGCTTTTGCCGCCTTTACCAGTATGATTGCCCAGGTCGAAGTTTCTACTCGCGCATTTGTGGATGCCGGGATGGGCCGCACAAAAGCAGTGAAAATAATTTGTGTGGGTGTATTCGTATTAGGAGTGCCTTCGGCTATCTGGATGCCCGTTTTGGATAATCAGGATTGGGTATGGGGAGTCGCTCTTATGTTGGCGGGATTATTTTTTGCCATCTCCGTTATTCCCTACGGTGTAAAAAAATTCCGAGAAGAAAATTTAAATCATCCTGGATCAAATATAAAAATTGGCCGATATTGGGATATAATCATCGCATTTTTAGCTCCCTCACAAATGATTTTTTTACTGGGATGGTTTGCCTACGATAGCTATAAGTCTGCTCCCGAAACATGGCTTCACCCATTTTCATCCGATAATATCTACAATGTAGGCACCATTTTATTCCAATGGACAATTGCTATTGCAGTTCTTATGTTCCTAAACAAGTGGATTGTTCGAAAGATTACCGAACACAGCAATAAACTAAAAGCTGTAGAAAAAAAGGATTAGGGACTTATTGGTATCGGAATGGCCAAAAGAAAGAAGAAGGAACTTACAAGGATGGAAAATTGATTTCTAACAACTAAACGAAACACCTCTGGCTCAAATAAAGGAGAAGAAAAATGATATGGGTTAAAAGAATGTTATTGGGTGGATTTGTTGTTAACCTCATCTATATATTATTTATGTTTCTGCAGCCGGGATTATCCATATGGTTTTATGCATTGATATCAGGTTTACTCACTGGGGGATTATTATTATTTATAAGAAAAGGTCATATTTAATTAAATGAAATGCCTAATATCAATAATACTTATTTTTGCACATACTTCAATCTTATTTGCAGATACACTTACATTTAAGAGTGGCGAAAAAATTGAAGGAAAGTTGGTGAAATTTGAATAACTATTATGAAAAACAAGACCCAATTCTGTAACTGATTGATAATGAATAATAGTCACTACATGCATGGTTCAATAAAATTATTCGCTTAAATAATGAGTGAAATAACAAGAAGAGATTTTATTAATGGAACACTAATGGCAGCCGGAGCTTATATGCTTCCTTTTGGGTTTACCTCTGACGCTGTTTTGGCTGCTTTAGAGCCATCCTACTATCCGCCAGCGCTCACCGGACTTAGAGGAAATCAACCCGGCTCAAACACCCACGCACACAGTCGGGCCTGGGAAAAGAAATCAGATTGGGGGCCAACCACCAACTTGAAAGAAGATTACGATCTCATGGTCGTTGGGGGAGGGATCAGTGGGTTGTCCGCTGCATATTTCTTTCAGAAAGAACATGGAAAAGACACAAAGGTGCTGATACTCGACAATCATGATGACTTTGGAGGTCATGCCAGGCGGAATGAGCACATGATTAACGGCGACCTCCGATTGACAAATGGGGGTTCACAGACATTTGTAAGTCCACATGCACGAAGTGAACTCGTGCTCACTCTACTGAAGGAAATAGGCATAGATCTGGACCAATTTAAGACAGCCTATGATGTCAACTTCTATAAGAGGAACAAGCTTGGTGCAATCACCTATTTCAACAAACAAATGTTTGGAGAGGACAAGGTGGTAAAGCATCCATATGGCAACTATCCATGGTGGGTAGAAGGGCTTCCACGTCCGGAAATTTCACATGAAGAGGCTGCCCAACAAGCACCTCTCAGCGAAAAGGGTAAAGAACAGCTACTCCGGGTTTTGAATGGCGGTCTCCATGTACTCGACGTGCCCAGGGAGGAGTTGGAGGACTACATGTATTCCCATTCCTATTTCGATTATCTCAAAACCAATTTGAGGGTTGATGATCCGGGAGTACTGGAAATGGCCAGAACTTCATGTTCCGACTGGGCTGGCGGAGGAGCAGATGTATTGTCGATTGGGGAGGCTATAGATTGTGGGGCATTGGGATTTGATCCCGTGTCCACATGGAAAGATCTTATGGGCGAGGAGGCTTTCCAAAAAGAGGTAAGGGAACACGGAAATATCTTCGCAGAAGAAGACCCATACATTCATCATTTTCCTGATGGCAATGCGACTATTGCACGTATGCTGGTGAAAAAGATGATTCCAAATGTGGGTACTGGTGACAATGCCAAAGAGATTGTGACGTCCAAATTCAATTATGCTGAGTTGGACAAATCCAGCAATGTTGTTCGAATTAGATTAAACAGCACAGTTGTTAATGTAAAGCATGGTAGCGATCCCAATAGTTCGAGTGATGTCTTCGTAAACTATATAAATGACAATACCTCCTATCAGGTAAAAGCCAAAGGCGTAGTGATGGCCTGTTACAACATGATGATCCCTCATATCGTTTCTGATCTTCCAAAAGAGCAGGACGCGGCATTAAGACGCAGTGTGAAGATACCGTTGCAATACACAACTGTGGGCTTGAAGAACTGGAGGGCAATAAAGGAAATCGAAATGGGTATGGCGATGTCACCAGGCAATATGCACCAGGTGGTGATGATGGACTTTCCCGTGAGTATGGGCGGTTATGAATTCACAAAAACCCCAAACGATCCTTGTGCCATTCAGATGATAGCTTGTCCTTTTGGAGCTATCGCAGGTACACCACCAATTGAACAATTCCGTGAAGCGCGATACAAGATGCTTAGTCTGCAATTTGAAGATTATGAAAATGAAGTTAGAGCCCATCTAAGTGGAATGTTACCGAAGGGGTTATTTGAATTTGATAGAGATGTTGAGAGTATTACGGTGAATCGTTGGGCCCATGGTTATGTGTATAGTGGTTCCAGACTTTATGACTCGGACTTGCGCGGAATGGCAAAAATAGGTCGACAACCCTTTGGTAGAATTACTATAGCAAATATTGACTCAGCCCCAAGTTCGTATGCACACGTTGCTATTGAGCAGGCTTGGAGAGCTGTGAACGAATTAGGATAAACCCATCAGCGGGGTTTTTATTTATAGAGATTTAGGACTGGCGGGGTGTAATATTACTATTATGAAGCGATTCCCTAACGTGAGTCCCAGATGAAGCGAGTTGGGTTGGCCCTGGTCGGATTGGGTAACGTAGGACGCCGTTTCCTCAGGCTTCTCATTGAGCACGACGACACGCTTAGAGAAAAGTATGGCCTTGCCTTCAGCGTCCATTGTGTCGTTGACAGCAGCGGTGTCGCGGTCAGTGATGATGGGTTCGATCTTGCCCGCTTGCTGGAACACAAAGGGTGTGGATTGAAGCTTCGTGAGTTACTAGAGTTTGACGAAGGTCTGACCCTGGCGGTAGCACTTGACAGCGTCCAGTGCGATATTCTACTGGAAACGTCACCGGTTGACCTCAACACGGGGAATCCAGGCCTCTCTAATTGTAGGACAGCGCTGGAGCACAGGCTGCACCTCGTATTGGCCAACAAGGCTCCATTGGCCCTTGCTCAAGCAGAGCTTGATCGTCTCGCGGCGGACACTGACGTGGGTATCCTCTACAGCGCAACGTTTTGTGGCGGGCTTCCTGTGCTCAACATTATCAGGCGTGACATGGTTTGCGGAAAAATTTTAGGCTTCCAAGGTATCTTCAACTCCACGACGAATTTCATTCTGGAAGAAATGCTCAAGGGGCGCAGCTATGCAGATGCGCTCAGTGAAACTCAAGAACGAGGGATTGCGGAAGCTGATCCGAGCCTCGACGTCGGCGGGTGGGACACTGCCGCCAAGCTCGTCATCGCCGCGAACAGCATCGCGGACGTGATGATAACTCTCGCCGACGTGAGCGTAAGTGGCATTGAGGACGTGCAGCCCGATCGGCTGCAGGAGTGCCGTCGAGAAGGCTCAGTACTCAAACTCGTGGCTACTGCCAAACGTATTAATGCCGAATGGCATTTCCAAGTCGAGCCTACGCCTGTACCAATCGCAAGCTTTTTGGGCAGTTGTAGCGGTTGGGAAATGGCAATCGAAATTCAGAGTGATATTTACGGAAAATCCTTTCACAAATTGTGGGAGCGTGAACCCGTGCCGACAGCGGCGGCGATGCTCAGAGATGCTGTGCACTTGGCAACGATGGGACGACAGGGTTCGCTATAGCTCTATGAAACGCCTCTGGTTCAAATAACCTCCTCAAGAAGTTTTTTGTTTGTGGATTTAGGTCGGGCTCATAACCCGATGGGTGGGTTTAATTGTACTGAAACGCCTCTTCTAATGGTACATCAAAAACTTTAGCTATTCGAAATGCAAGTTCAAGTGATGGTGAATATTTTTGAGCTTCAAGTGCAATAATCGTTTGTCGTGTTACACTTGCTTTTTCAGCTAACTCTGCCTGAGTCATTTCATTAGCCTCAAATCGCAATCGGCGAATTTGATTCTTTATTCTTTGTTCTTTCATCTAGATGTTTTTTCTATAATTAAATAGCTGAGTTAAGGATTTTCCAGTTGAAGACAAAAGTGTTATGATAAGCAATATCATTGCTATCATTGGGGCAGTAAATTCATTCAAACGTACTTGATTGATTGGATTGAAAACAATTAGGCTTATCAGGAGGTAAATAGATACCTGAGATATAATGTTGCTTATTCTATAACTTTTCAATTCGTAAATATAATCCCGTTCATCTTTTTCTTCCCTTTTTGTAAGGGTGTTAATAGCTCCAAAAACAAATATTGAGTAAATGATAGCAATTATAATTGAAGTCGCGATTATGTCAACTAAAGCTTCACTATATAACTGACCATCAATTATTAAAGGAAATATTTTAGGGAAAAAATAAAATGACACTAGTATATCTAATATTAACTCTGCCCAGATATTCAATTCTCTATTTGAATAATTATTCAGAAATTGCATTTAACTCATCCTTTTTTAATTAATTAATAATTATAATGTAAGAAATATATTACATATTGACAAATATATATTACATTAGTACTATTCCCCCGAAGCCCCACCTTTGTGGAGTTTAATGTTTTTGGATTAAATCGACGCCCAATCGCCCTCCAGCTAATTTAAAAAAGAAGAAGCTGCGTGAGGCTCATAACCCGATGGGTATATTATTGCCCATTAGCGGGGTTTGATGTTTATAGACATTTAGAATTGGTGGAGAGCACCAAGGGTATTCCTTGAGGTATAATCCTATACCCTGTACATTTTTCCTATAAAAAGACTCCTATAATTGTATTACCAGTGTACCTCTTGCCAAAAGATCCTTCATAATCCGCCAGCACCGGTGTGGCTCTGTGGATGCGGCAAGCCCTTATCGGTTCATTATGAATGGGAGGGTGTTCCCCGGGATATTCGGATCAAACCAGAAGAAGAAAGCCTATGGCGCTATACCAGCGTATTACCTTCAAACAGTACGAAGAAAATAATATCCTTGGGAGAAGGTTGGACACCACTTCTTCCTATTGGAAACAACGTTTATGTTAAAGATGAAACGGTGAATCCAACTGGCTCTTTTAAAGATAGAGGCATGGCTATGGCGGTGACGCTGGCCAAGGCTCAGAATGTTGAAAAAATTTGTTTACCCTCCGCGGGCAATGCCGGCGTATCCGCTTCTGCCTATTGCCAAGCGGCAGGGATTGATTGTTTTGTATTTTTGCCGGAAACAATACCGGAACCGTTTAAAAATGAAACGGAACGTTATAAATCCGAATTGGTTTTGAGTGGTCAAACAATTTCTGAAGCTGCCCAGGCTATGATTAATCAAAAGGATGAAGATTGGTTTGATATTTCGACCTTGAAAGAACCATTTCGGGTGGAAGGAAAAAAGACGCTGGGCTATGAAATTGCAGAACAGCTAGGTTGGTCGTTGCCCGATGTAATTATTTATCCTACTGGTGGCGGGACTGGCTTGATCGGTATGTGGAAAGCGTTTAAGGAAATGTTGGGCATGGGTTGGATTTCAGGTCCCTTGCCGCGGATGGTGGTGGCCCAATCGGATGGATGCGCGCCGGTAGTAGAGGCCTTTCAAAATCATCAGGATTCGACAAGTTTTTGGCATAAAAGTAATACCATTGCCCTGGGCCTGAATGTACCAGGCCCTCTCGGCGGTTACTGGATTTTAGAGATATTATCGGAATCCAATGGAATTGCAGTAACAGCCCAAGAAACATCCTTGGAAATCAATACTGAGAATTTCAGAAAAAAGATAGGGATCGATGCCAGTACAGAAATCGGCGTGGTTTGGTCGGCTTATGAAGAGCTTACAGAAAAGAAATGGATTACGCCTGGGGAAAAAGTAGTTCTTTTTGCAACAGGGATCGAACGCCGATAAGTTTTATTTTTTTTGTCGGTCCTGTTTTATTCCTGTGATCCCCCGCCCAGCGAAGTTTTTTAATTCTTTAAGCGAAGGTATATTTAGAGTGGTAATTAATGGATCTGAA